>NZ_JAGYGI010000045.1:0-31953 GCF_019947365.1 Pseudomonas sp. GL-R-26
ATGGGGGGGCGGTGCCGCGGGGCGGGTGGGGTATCGCAGTCCCCAGGTTCGGGCAATCGGCCATGGCTGGGCTATAAACCTATAGGGGGTGTCCGGGAACCGTGTCCATGAACACAATCGCCAAAGTACTTGCGACCGACAGCGAAGTTCGCTTGAACACGCGCAAGGAGCCGTTCAATCTGCTGCGCTGGTTTTCGCTGATCAGCATGGTGGTGATCGGCACGGTGGCGGTGGCGCTGGGGGCGGTGTCCACGCGGTTCGTGATTACCGAAAGCGTGCAGCGCGATGCGCTATTGACCTCACAATTCATTCAGGCGATTGCCTCGGCCGAGGTGCGCCATGTGTCGATTCCCAACGTCAGGACCATGGGCGAGTTGCTCGACCCACGCAAAGACAAGGACTTTCCCGACGTCGACCCGCTGTCCCGTGCCAGTGCCCGCGGTGAATTCCTCGACCATATCGCAAACTTGCCGGACGTGATCCTGGTCAACATCTACGCCCCCGACCGCATGGTGATCTGGTCGACCAATCCGGCCTTGATGGGCATCACGATCCGTGCCGATGAAGACCTCGACCGGGCATTCAACGCAAAGACTTCAGTGTCGACCAGTTTCCACGGCGTGGGCAAATCCCGCATGGAGCAGAAGTTCCTGGAACCACCCAAATACACCTTCATCGAAAACTACATTCCCCTGTTCGACGCCGATGGCAGCACCGTCACGGCGATGGTCGAGATCTACAAGGAACCGCAAGACCTGATCAACCGCATGGAGCGCGGCCTGGTGCTGATCTGGCTGGCGACTGCCTTGGGCGGCGGCCTGATTTACCTGGGGCTGTACTGGATCGTGCGGCGGGCGGCGATCCTGCTGGCGACGCAGCAGAAGCAATTGATCACCAACGAAACCTTTGTCGCTCTGGGCGAAGTGTCCTCGGCGGTCGCCCACAGTCTGCGCAATCCGTTGGCGAACATCCGTTCGAGCGCCGAGCTGGCGATAGAGTTCGACAGCGGTCCGGCGCACAGGAACATCAACGACATCATTGGTCAGGTCGATCGCATGTCGACATGGGTACGGGAGTTGCTCCAGTCCCTGCGACCGCTCAATGACGAGGCGGAACCGGTGAACCTGGTAGCGGCACTGCATGACAGCCTGATGGCTTACGAGCACCAGATCGGCAGGGCTAGCGTCAACGTGGTGTTCGAGCC
The DNA here is from genome assembly GCF_019947365.1 of Pseudomonas sp. GL-R-26. NCBI lineage: Bacteria > Pseudomonadati > Pseudomonadota > Gammaproteobacteria > Pseudomonadales > Pseudomonadaceae > Pseudomonas > Pseudomonas sp. GL-R-26. The sequence goes on from NZ_JAGYGI010000045.1 coordinate 1,205, forward strand.
GGACCAGACGCCCATGGTGCTGAGCCAGCACGTGCAACTGACCCAGATCCTCAACAGCCTGCTGTCCAATGCGGTGGAAGCCATGGACGGCGGCGGCACCCTGACCATCCGGATCGAACCGCGCGATGCCCAGCGCGTCAGCGTGAGGGTGAGCGATACCGGCAAAGGCATGAGCGAAGAACAGCGCGCCATGGCCTTCCGGCCGTTTTTCACCACCAAACAGGGCGGGCTGGGCGTCGGGCTGGTGCTGGTCAAGCGGATCATGGAGCGATTTGGCGGTGCGGTGACCCTCGACAGCAGTGAAGGCGAGGGCACCACTGTGCGCCTGTCGTTTTTTCTGGCCCCCTGAAAACGGGGATGACCTACCCCCAACATCGGGTATCAATCCCCGGTCATTTCCCCGGTCATCGCCCATTGATTTTGATAAATCATTGTTTTGTCGAGTGTTAGTACGTTTTTATAAAAAAAACACATGATTGGCGAGGTCCTTGCAAAACCACCATCACCCCCTTCACCACATCGAGGCGGCTGGTGATGGAAAAAAAAGAGATGCATTCACCACGCTCGCGAGCCTTGGGCATGCACCTGGTGCTGATGCTGGTGACCGGTTTGCTGGCCAGCCAGATGCTGGTCGCCAGCCAGCCGACGTCGACGCCCGCACCTGCTCCGGCATCCACTGCCGAATCCGCTGTCGTTGAAGCCGTCACCCCGTGGGGTGCCGACTATTTTCCCAACACCCCGTTGACCGACCAGGACGGACAGCCGCTGCATTTTTTCGATGACTTGATCAAAGACAAGGTGGTGGTGATCAACTTCATCTTCACCTCGTGCAGCGACTCCTGCCCCCTGGAAACCGCGCGCTTGCGCCAGGTGCAAAAACTGTTGGGGGATCGGGTCGGCAAGGACATCTTCTTCTACTCCATCAGCATCGATCCCTTGAGTGATACCCCCGAGGTGCTCAAGGCCTATGCGCAACGCTTCCAGGTCGGGCCCGGGTGGAAATTCCTCACCGGGGAATTCGCCGACGTCACCGACCTGCGCAAAAAACTGGGGCTGTTCATCGAAGGCGTCGATAACGGGCGCAACAAGGACCACAACCTGAGCCTGATCGTCGGCAACCAGGCTACGGGCCGCTGGATGAAAGCCTCTCCCTTCGAAAATCCGTGGATTCTGGCCGACCAACTGGCCAATACCCTGCATAACTGGAAACAGCCCAGTGTGGAAGAAAGTTATGCCGATGCACCGGAAATTCGCCCACCGAGCAATGGCGAAGAGCTGTTTCGCACCCGCTGCGCGTCTTGCCACAGCCTCGGTCCGCTGGACGGGCAGGGCATCGGCCTGCGCAGCATCGGCCCGGACCTGATCGGCGTGACCTATCAGCGCGATCCGGCCTGGCTCATCCGCTGGATCCGCGAACCTGACCGCATGCTCGCGGAAAAGGACCCGATCGCGATGGAACTGTTCGAGCGCTACAACAGGATCTCGATGCCCAACTTGCGGCTGGATCCGCATTCCGCCCAGTCCCTCATCGATTTCCTGAAAGAAGAAACCGACCGTCAACATCCGCCAGCGGCGCCATTGGTCAGTGGTAACGAGGAGCCCGAACACCATCATTCGGGCGCGCAACCCGAGACACCCCGGGTGCAATAGTGTCAAAAAAATTACGCGGGCCGGTCAAGGCTATCAATGCCACCTACACTGATCCTGAAAGCGGCTGAACAGGCTCGATTTCAAGCATCCAGGACACAGCCATGCAGATACTCGAACAACAAAAAGTAGCTGCGCCGCAGGCTCCGGCAGCACAACGCAAAGGGTGGAGACCGCAGTTCAATTTGCTGCGCTGGTTCTCCCTGGCAAGCTTTCTGATCATCGCTGCGGTGGCGCTGGGGCTGGGTTACATCTCCACGCGCTTTGTTGTCGATGAAAGTATCGAGCGTGATTCGATGCTGACCGCGCAGTTCATCCAGTCCATTGGCGAGGCCGAAATCCGGCATGCCGGCATTGTCCCGAGCCGGACCATGGGTGAAATGCTCGACCCGCGCATGGACGATGCCTACCCCGACGTCAATCCCGCATCCCGGGCCGCCGCGCGGGTTGAGTTTCTCGACCATGTGATGCACCTGCCGGACATCCTGCTGGCGACGGTGTACGCCCTGGACCGCACCGTGGTCTGGTCGACCAACCCCGAGTTGATTGGCGTGCGCATCAAAGACGATTTTGAGCTGGACGAATCCTTCGAAATGAAATCGCCGGTGTCCACCAGTTACCACGAAATCGATGAGGAGCGTCCCGAGCAGCGCCTGCTGCGCGAACCGGAGTATTTGTTCGTCGAGAACTACATTCCGATGTTCAACGCCGACAGAAGCAAAGTGATTGCCATGGTGGAAATCTATAAGGAGCCGCTGGATCTGGTGGAACGCATCCAGCGTGGCTTCAAGGCGATCTGGCTGGCCACGCTGATCGGCGGGGCGGCCATTTACCTGGGGCTGTTCTGGATCGTGCGACGCGCGGCGACGCTGTTGCAGAGCCAGCAGAAACAACTGATCGCCAACGAGACCTTTGTCGCCCTTGGCGAGATGTCCTCGGCGGTCGCCCACAGCTTGCGCAACCCGCTGGCCAATATCCGTTCCAGCGCCGAACTGGCCCAGGACATCGCCAGCCAGACTGCACAGAAAAACATCGGCGACATCATCAGTCAGGTCGACCGCATGTCGCGCTGGGTCCGTGAATTGCTGGTGTCGTTGCGGCCGATGAATGACGACTGTGAAACGGTCGATCTGATGCTGGCCCTCGAAGACACCCTGAGTGCCTTTGAGTCCCTGATCAAGCGGTCGGACGTCGAGGTGCGTTTCTCCCCTGTCAGTGTGCCACCGGTCGTCAGTCAACAGGTGCTGCTCACGCAAATACTCAATAGCCTGTTTGCTAATGCACTGGAAGCAATGCCCAAGGGTGGCGTGCTGACGATCGAGATCGATTCCTCGGTGTCCGGCGACGTGAGAATGACATTGACCGACACCGGCAAGGGCATGTCCAAACAACAGCAGCAAATGGTCTTCAAGCCGTTTTTCACCACCAAGCAAGGTGGTTTGGGCGTGGGCCTGGCCCTGGTCAAAAGAATAATGGAGCGGTTTGACGGCTCGGTCGAACTGACCAGCCGGGAGCAGGAAGGAACCCGTGTTTGTCTCAATTTCAAAGTGGCAACGGGAGGGGAATATGGAGCACAGCATTCTGCTGGTCGAGGATGACGAAATCCTCGCCGAGAATATTCAGACTTACCTGGAGCGCAAGGACTTCGAGGTGACCGTCTGCCACTCGGCTGAAGATGCGTTGGAGCAATTGGGTTCTTTCGCGCCTGACGTGGTACTGACCGACAACTCGTTGCCGGGCATGAGTGGTCACGACCTGATCCAGAAGCTGCGCATCAGCGCGCCGGATCTGAAAGTGATCATGATGACCGGCTACGGCAACGTCGAAGACGCCGTGGTGGCGATGAAAGAGGGTGCCTTTCACTACGTCACCAAACCCGTGGCCCTGCCAGAGCTCAAGTTGCTGCTGGACAAGGCCCTGGCCACCGACCGCATGGAGCGCACGCTGTCGTTTTACCAGGAGCGCGAGGCCCAGAAGTCGGGGGTGCAGGCACTGATTGGCGAGTCGGCACCGATGGTGTACCTCAAGAGCACCATCACCCAGTTGCTCGACGCCGAGCGGCGCATGGCCAACAGCGACCTGCCGCCGGTGCTGGTGGAAGGCGAGACGGGCACCGGCAAGGAACTGGTGGCCCGGGCCTTGCACTTCGACGGCCCGCGCGCCAAAGGCCCGTTCATTGAATTCAACTGTGCTTCGATCCCGTCCAATCTGGTGGAATCGGAACTGTTCGGCCACGAGAAGGGCGCCTTCACCGACGCCAAGGATCGTCGCATGGGGCTGGTGGAAGCGGCCGATGGCGGCACGCTGTTCCTCGATGAAATCGGTGAAATGGACCTGCTGCTGCAAGCCAAGTTGCTGAAACTGCTGGAAGACCGGACCATTCGCCGGGTCGGTTCGGTGAAGGAGCGCAAGGTCGATCTGCGGGTGATCAGCGCCACCAACTGCAACCTCGAACAGATGGTCCAGCAAGGCAAATTCCGTCGTGACCTGTTTTTCCGCCTGCGCATCATTTCCATCAAGGTGCCGCGCCTGTATGCCCGTGGCGCCGATATCCTGCTGCTGGCCCGGCACTTCCTGGCGCTACATGGCAAGCGCTACGGCAAACCGAACCTGCATTTCAGCGACCAGGCCGAAGATTTGCTGCTCAGCTATAGCTGGCCGGGCAACGTGCGCGAATTGCGCAACATGCTGGAGCAGACCGTGTTGCTGGCGCAAAGCGACACTATCGCCGTCCATCAGTTGAACGTCTGCCTGAGCCTGATGGATGAGCCACCGATGTTTCATCACGAGCCGCCACATTTCAGCGAACAGCGTCCGTCCTTCAACGGCAGCGATTCCATGAACCTGCCGGAAGTGGAGCGCGACATGGTGCGCAAGATGCTCGACAAGACCGACTGGAACGTCACCAAATCGGCACGCCTGCTGGGTCTGAGCCGTGACATGTTGCGCTACCGGATCGAAAAGCTCGGCCTCGCCCGTCCGGACAAGCGCCAGTGGTAGGGGGCGTTCTCAATTGGTTTCCCTACCGCGCCGGGTCTGCTGTTGTGCAGGGCAAGGCGCGAGAAGCGTAGTTTGGTCATTCCAAATCAGCTTCGAGCAACACAGCCCTGCACAACAGCAGGCCCGGCCCTTCGGGTTGTGCCTTAAAGCTGGCCATGCTGCGTTGCAGGCCTTGGAAAGGGAACAACCATTCCCAGCGGCCTACGCCTTGCCTGGCCAGCTTTAAGGCGACAACGCGGTGGGGAAACCAATTGAGAATGCCCCCTAGCTCACTGCAACACTGGGCCTTCCCTCAGACAGGACATCATGCAACTGGGGTTCTCGACTTCCTGGTTGACGTACACGCCACGCTCCGGATCGTAGGAGCGGATAAACACCCGAACCGTGGCGTCGGCCACCGTCGGCAGGCGCGAGTCCGAGAACACGTGCTCGCTGGAAACCGGGATGAAATCCCCGGGTGCGGTCGGGATGTACGAGCCCGGCGGGATGATGCTCATGGACGGTGGTGCAGGGTGCGCGAAGGGTTGGTCGGCGCCGTAATAGTTGAATTCACTGCTGTAGTTGGTGGTGTTTGGCATGTCATCGGCGTGGGCGACAGCGGTTGCGCCCAGGCAGACGGCGAGCAAAAGCGTCAGGTCGGTCTTTTTCATGGCAACACCTGCTAGATCGGTTTAACCACATTCACCCCAAGGTTATTAACTATAGCTGCCGTCGTGGACAGCCGTCGGTGCTGCGCGGATTACAAGTTCGCAACATCTGCCAGGATGGGGTTGATCTAGACTCCGGCCGGTCAAATCGACGACCTAAACCCTGGAGCGTGCAATGGAACTGCCGACAAAAGAACAAGCCATCGCCAGCAACCGCGAGGCCTGGAATGACTCCGCCCGTCACCACAAGGACTCCAGCGAATGGCAAGCCTTGTTGAAGGACGTGGCCCACGCGGATTTCTCCTGCCTGGACGACACCCTGACCGCTTTGCTGACCCAGACGGGTGTCGACGGCAAGGACGTGGTGCAACTGGGCTGCAACAACGGTCGTGAAAGCCTGTCGCTGTTCTCCTTGGGGGCACACAGCGTGGTGGGCGTCGACCAGTCTGAAGCCTTTCTCGGGCAGGCACGGGAACTGGCGTCCCGCTCGCCCCACGCGCCGCAATTCATCGAAGCGGACATCCACCACTTGCCTGCTCAATTGCAGGAGCGCTTTGACCTGGCGCTGATCACCATTGGCGTCTTGAACTGGATGCCGGACATCGGCGAATTTTTCCGCCACGTGGCGCGCACGCTGAAGCCGGGTGGGGCGCTGGTGGTATACGAAACCCACCCGTTCCTGGAAATGTTCGACCCCGAGGCAGCCGATCCTTATCGCCTGGACAGCTCATACTTCCGCCGCGAACCGTTCGTGCAGCACGAACCGATCGTCTACGAAGGCAGGATCGAACAACCGGCCGCGCCGTCCTACTGGTTCGTCCACACCCTGGGCGACCTCTTCAGCGCGGCCATTGCAGCAGGGCTGCAGATCCGTCACTTCAGGGAATACCCGCACTCCAACCGCGAAGAACTCTATGACCGCTATCAACAGCAGGTGGCGCAGTTGCCGTTGTGTTTTACGTGGGTGGTGGTGAAGAGCTGATGTCCTGGGCTCAATAGTGTGCGGGTCCTGCGGGCCCCATCGCGAGCAAGCTCGCTCCCACAGGTGTTCGGTGTCGTACATCAGTCTTGCATACGACAACCATCCAATGTGGGAGCGAGCTTGCTCGCGATGGCAGCGACGCGGTTTCAGGTGGACTCGGTTAGAACTGCGTAGGCCTCGGTTATGTACTCGATAGCTCGAACAAACTCTTCGACATCGCCGTATTCCACTACCTGAAAGAAATATTCAGTGATGGCCTCGTTGCTATCGAGTAGTGACGCCATGTCGAAGTCTTTTAACTTTTCCTTCATTGGCTCTGACTCCTGAATCCCGTTCGAAAGTAATCGCAGATTCAGGTCTGTGGCGAGTCAGACTGCTCCTTACTTCTGTACGCTTTTTCCTGGAAGTAAGTGAGACGTTTAACGTCATCGCGAGCAGGCTCGCTCCCGCAGGAATTCGGTGTCGTACTCGATCTTGCATACGACAACAATCCAATGTGGGAGCGAGCTTGCTCGCGAATGGAGCGATGCGATCCAGCGGATAAACCCCAGGATCAAGCCTCGGCCTGCGCCTGTGTCACCACCGGCCGGCCAGGTTTGCGCAGCGGTTCCAGGCGTGAGCCGGTGTAGCGGGTTTCGCGGAAGAGGCGCCAGCGGCCGAACAGACCGTAGACGTGGGTGACGCGGCCCTGTTCGTGGTAGCCCATGCGGATGTGCAGTTTCAGCGCCGGGATGTTGTGGGTCTCGCAGACGTCCACCACCTTGTTGCAGCCTTGCAGCGCCATGGCTTCCCACAGGGCCACCTGGACATCCACGGACAGGCGGGTGCCGAAGTAGGCACGGATCATTTCGCCGCCGAATTCGAAGAATTCGCCTTCCTTCACCGCGAACCTGCACCCGTAGTAGTGGCGGTCGTGATAGTCCCGGGTGCTGCCCCAGATGAACCCGATCGCATGGCCTTCGTCATCCAGGTACATGTGCCCGGTGTGACCTTCGGCGGCGAGTTCGGCCATGGTCTCGACACGGTCGCCAAAGTGCTTGGCAAACGCTGAAGTGTTATCCGGGGTGATGACCACCTGGCGCACGGGAGCATAGGGTCGCAGCTTGTGTGGCGGCACCGGGCTGACCAGGTCGCGCTCCATCCACAGCAACTCCCAATGGAAGAACACGTAGCGTTTCCACAGCGTACTGAACGTGTGACCCAGGCCCTTGCGCTTGATGTGTTCGTGAAGCTTGTCGAGTACGCTCATGAAGCCCTCCTTAAGCCGAGGATTAATGGTGGGTGGTGAAGGTATCGATGGGTATAGATCACCAATGGCAACTGCATGGCCATGCATCCGCCGGCATTGTGTTTCTAGTTATGTATCAGTCTTGACACAATTTTCAGGCGTCAAAAAGCCGCTATTCCCGAACGAATCCGGGGGCGCTGAACAGTCGATTGAATGCATGCAAAACCTGTGGGAGCGAGCTTGCTCGCGATAGCGTCAGTACAGGCAACATTGATGTCGCCTGACACACCGCCTTCGCAAGCAGGCTCGCTCCCACAAGGGGGGATGGTGTTACTCCAGAACCGCCTGAGTCCGGTGAGACATGGCGTCGCAAGCGGCGGTATAGGCCACCCGCGGCACACCTGGCAAGCGCTGTTCGAGCAACGCACTCAAGGACTCTCCCGGTTCCAGGTAGGCATCGCCGAAGTCGGCGCCGAGCTGGTTCGGGTGGGCGACGATTTCCAGCAGTCCGTCGGGTGGCGGCTCGGCGTTGCGTAGATCCACCGGGGTGCACACGTAGTCGGCGGTGGCACCGGCCAGGTTGCTCAGGCGACGGTTGAGCAGGTCCTTGAACACGCGCTTGGGCAGGCTGAGGTTTTGCCCCAGGTTGCGCGCCAGACGCACCGGCACCCCCTGGCGGGCGGCAAAGCGCGCGACGATCTCACCGATCGGCCAGATGTTGTGCACGTGTTGATGGGAGTCCAGGTGGCTGGGGCGCATGCCGTTGTCCAGGCAGCGCTGCCACTGGGCTTCGAGTTCTTCGAGTACAGCCTGGCGATCCCGGCGCCCGAGCCAGAGGCGGGTGCGGGACAGGTTGAGGTCGAACACGCCGGCGCCGTCGCAAAAGGTCGGGCGTCGCGTAATGCCCTGGCTCAACGGGCGGCCATAGGTCAGGTTGAAGTGCAGGCCGATGCGGCCTTCGAGCAACGGATGCCGAGCCAGGACGCAGGCCGCTTCGAACGCCGGCATGTTGGCCATGGCGGTGGCGGAACTGATGAGTCCGGCCTGGAACGCGCCCAGGATCACCGCGTTTTCGCAGGCACTGAGGCCAAAGTCGTCAGCGTTGACTATCACTTGCCGAGGCATGTTCATCCTCCTTGAGTTTTTCCGTAGGCGCAGGTGCTTTGATCGCAGGGGGCGCGACGGGCGCCGGGGTGGCGATTGCGGCCGCCGCGCGCCGGGCGCGCCATTGCTGCAATCGGGGTTTGAAGTGTTGCCAGACCCGCAAGGCCAGCCCCAGCACCAGCCCGCTTGGCCGCCAGGAGTAGAAACTCCAGCGCCAGTGTTCCAGTTGCCCGGTCATGCGTTCATGCAGTTGATGGCTGGAGTTTTCCAGGCTGACCCGTGACGCATCGATCCACTGCCAGTGGTCCTCCAGGCCCCAGCGAATCCACTCTTCGAGCAGCACCCGGCCGCTGCCCAGGTCGGCATATTGCGGCAGGAACGCCAGGTTGTAGTCGTACAGACGGCCCTGTTCCAGCAAGCCGAGGCGATAGCTGATGCAGCGTCCCTCCAGTTCCAGCACCACAACGCGCACCAGGCCCCGGGCCGCCAGGGCGGTGAAGGCGCGGTCCATCCACTGGCGATGGCGCGCATCGGCAAAGATCCCGACCCCTTCATCGCCTTTCCAGCTCACCGCTTCGACTTCGCTGATTTCCTGCAACAGCGGCCCCATGGTCAGGGCGTCGGGGGTAATCCGCCGCACCTGGGCACCACAGGCGGCGATGCGTTTGCGTGCGCGGCGCAGTTTGTAGCGTGGGTCGCCGGAGACTTCCTGATGGTCGGCCTCGCTGATCAGGTGCACCGGCACCCGACAGCTGAGGCGTTGTTTGGCGGTCGAGCTGTGCGCCTGCCACGGCGCCAAGGCCTGTGCCGTGGAGCCGGCCAGTTCGTTGAGTTGCAGCACGGCATGGGGCAAGCGTTGACGGATCTGCGTCAGCGCCTCGCATAGATTGTCGCCGTCCAGCCTCGTCAGCAGCGCGAGGCGGTCGGCAAGGGGGTAGCCCAGATGATGCAGGACCCGAAACGGCAAACGCGCAAAGCGCTCCACGGACGCCACCAGCGGCAGGCACAGCGCCAGTTCGTCACCCTGCCAGCCGAGCAGTACGTGCAACTGCTCGCCGGGCTTGAGCGCCAGTTCCGATGCGTATAGCCAGGCCAGGGTGTTGAACGGCGTGTGGTCCGTTACACGCTGGCGCAACGCTTCGTAAGCCGTTGCCGGAAAGTCGTGGGTGCACAGCGACGTGCGCCATTCGAATCGTGCGCTCATGGGATCACGTCGCCTCGGCAGTGGCAGGTTCACGCACCGGTTTGCGCAAGGTGTCCAGGCGCGAGCCGGTGTAGCGTGTATCGCGGAAGAAGCGCCAGCGGCCAAACAGTGCGTAGACGTTCGTGATGCGTCCCTGCTCGCTATAGCCGGTGCGTATATGCAGCTTGAGCGCCGGGATGTTGTGCCACTCGCATACGTCCACCACCTTGTTGCAGCCTTGGGCGTGCATGGCTTTCCACAGCTCGGTTTGCAGGTCCATCGACAGTTTGGTACCCCAGTAGGCCCTGGCCAGTTCGCCACCGAACTCGAAGAATTCCCCCGGCTTCACCGGGAACCAGCAACCGTAGTAGTGCTTGTCGAGATAGTTGCGCGCGGCGCCCCAGATGAACGCCACCGCGTCTCCCTTGTCATCCAGGTGCATTTGCCCGGTGTAGCCCTCCCGGGCCAGTTCGGCCATGGTCTCGACCCGGTCGCCGAAGTGGCGGGTGAAGGCCACGGCGTTTTCCGGGGTGATGCTGACGACCCGCAGCGGCGGGTAGGGCTTGAGTTTGTGCGGTGGCACCGGGCTGACCAGGTCACGCTCCATCCACAGCAGTTCCTGGTGGGAAAACACGTAGTGCTTCCAGGCTTTTTTCAAGGTGGCGCTCAGGCCTTTTTGTTTGATGTGTTCGCTGAGTTTTTGCATTGCACTCATGTTGTTGGCTCCTGACGGGATTGCCCGCGAGTGGAGTGATTCCCGCGTGCGGCGAAATGCCGACGCGGCCAGGCACAAGAGGGGGCGGTCATGGGGCGATCCAGCTGAGGGCGAACAGGGTTTGCCCAGGCAGCTCGAAGCTCACGTGACCGTCCCGGCAGTTGAAGGGGGCGTCGCGGCTGCGGTTGTCGGCGCCGAAATAACGCAGGGAGCCCTTGGCCAGCGGGCAGCCCGCGCCGTTGAGGTCGACACGTTGCAAGCGTGTGCCCTTGTTCACCCCCAGCAGCGTGCGCTTGAGGTCGTCGGCCATGGCCAGCACATCGACTTCGAAGGCGTCGTTGTCCAGGCGCACCACCTTGTGCAGCCAGTGTTGCTGGATGAACTGCTGGGCCAGGCCGACGGGCTTGAGTTCGAAATGATCATCGCCAAGTACCCGCAGCATGCCTTTGGGGTACTCGGGCTCGTCGGCGGCCTGGAACCAGCCGAGCATGTCGAGCAGGCCGTCCTGGGACGAATTGATCACCACCGAGGCCCACCACAACGAGGCGTAGTGGGTTTCCTGATCGTAAGGGCTGAGGCTGGCGCCGCTGGACATGTTGGTCTGGTCGAGCAGCAATGCCTTGCGCGGCCGACCCTGGGCGTCGAGCCCCACCAGATCGGCGGCACGGCGCACGCTATCGCGATAGACCCGGGTCGCGAGCAGGTCGCGGATCATCCATTCGTGCCAGGCCAGGGCGTCAATCTGGTCGCCGGAGTCTTTGAGCAAGCGCCGCGCCCAATCGATGCCGCGCCGCTCGGTGGCGCGCTCAGCCAGCGGGCCGTTGATAAACCGCGAGCTGGCCGGAATGGCAATGCGCACGCCGGCCCTGGCGTTGTCGGGGTTGCTGCGCACCTGCCGGGCCATGCTGTTGAACACGGTCTGGAAACTGGCGTAGTCCGGGTAATTGAGGTTCGGCTCGTCAGCGAAACCGATGTAGTGCGTGCCCTTGCCACCCAGGGCGCGGGTCGCGGCCAGCCAGGCATCGAGGCCGCCATTGCTGGTGCTGTCGGCGCGCAGTTCGGCCTGGCGCTGGCTGCCGGCCAGCAGAGTGATGTCCTGGGTGATGCCGAAGCGGTCCTGGTACAGGCGGCGGAATGCGTCCTCGTAGTGCGGCTGCGTGGCCATGATGTCGACGAAGCTGTAGTAGGTCGCTGCCTGGGGTTTGAGCGCATCGAGCACGGCAAAACTCGAAGGCGGTGGCATCACGTAGGGCAAGGCGATGCCCAGGTTCGGGGTGTTGCCGAGCAGCTCCTTGTGCAAGGTCAAGCGGGTCTGGCCGTCGTCTTCGCGCAGGGGTTTGAGCTGTTGCGGATTCTGCGCGAACAGATTGGCCGTGCCGTCGAGCCAGAACGCCGCTTTGCCACTGCCTTGCAGGCGCAGGCGCCAGAACTGATCGCTGCTGGCGACAGGCAGCTCGGCCTTGTCGAATTGCCAGTAGGCACGGTAGGGCTTGAGGGGCAGCGTCAGTTGCTTGCCGTCACCCACGCGCTGGGCCTGCAGGGTGCTGACGCCGTCGTGGAACTTGCCGGCGAGCACCGCGTGTTCCCCGGCCGCGACCTTGAAATACAGCTCGTCGCCGTCACGGGTTTCCGCACTGAAATGCACCTTGGCCGGTGCGAACAACGCCACGGTGTGCTCGTCGTGTTCTACGCGGTAGCGGCGGAAGCTGTAGCCCGGAATCTCCAGGCGATAACTGCTGGTGCTCGGTGCCAACGGCCAATGCTGGGTGCCTTGGGTCTCGGCGGCGGCGATCGCCCGTTCACCCTGGAGCCTGCCCTGGCCATCGAGCAGATACAGATGTTCTTCGTTGGCGCCGGCCTGCCACGCCGGCACCCATTGCACCGTCACGGTATCGGGACGATCGGTTTGCAGGTACAGGCTGCCGTCGCGGATATCGGCCCAGCGCATCGGCCCGGCGCAGGCGTCGACGCTCAGGCCAAGGCTCACCAGCAGCGCGAAATACTTCATGCCGACTTCCGTTGCAGGACCAACAGCATCGGGGCGATGTCGCTGGGCAGGATGATCAGGGTCTGCCAGAACGGCACCTTGCTCAGGCGGCAATACATCACCAGCAGGGCGACCGTCACCGCCAGGTAGGCGATGGACGAGGCTGCCGCCGCGCCGACGATGCCGTAGGCCGGGATCAGCACCAGGTTCAGCGCCAGGTTGAGCAAGGCACCGAGGCCCATCAACAACGAAATCGAACCGGGTCGATCCTTGCCCAGCAAGTCCAGGCGCAGGATGCTCGCATAGCACAGCCCGAGCAGGCCCGGCAGCAGCGCGAGCAGCGCCGGATAGGCCGGTTGGTAGGCCACGCCAAACAGGGTGACGATCAGCCAGTCACCGATCAGCGCCATGCTCAGGCAGGCGCCGAGCATCACCGTGGCCGTCAGGCGCAAGGCCAGTGGCGTGACTTTGTCGATGCCTTCTTCCTGTTGCAGCAGGCGTTTCATCAGCGGCGTGGTCACCGCTTCCGGGACGATCAGCAGCAACTCGGCGGCGGCGCTGGCCATGGCGTAATGCCCCAGCGCGGTGCTGCCGAGCAGGGCGCCGATGAACAGGTAGTCCGAGCGCAGGATCACTTGCTGGAACAGCAGGTCCGGATGGCTGCGGGCGCTGAAGCGCAACAGTTCGTTCTGGCTGGCACGGTCCCATTGCAGGGTCAGCGGCTGATTGCGCTTGAGCCACACCCAACCGACCAGCACCACCAGGCTGATGCCCGCCAGCCAACTGATCAGCGCCACTTCCAGGGCTGCGCTTTTCCACATCCAGAACAGCGCGAGGAACAGCAGCAGCGGTGCCAGCGACTCGATCAGGCGCAAGGCGTTGAAGGCAACCACGCCACCGGAAGCGTTGTGCAGGGTCAGCAAACCACTCTTGAGCACGGTCAGCGGCACTGCCAGCAGCAACAGCCAGGCGAGCAGGCCCAATTGCGTGGTGATGTCCAGTTCACTGCCGAATTCGCGGGTCAGCGCCACCACCAGCAAGGTCAGCAACGCCGCCAGTAGGCAGCCGAACACCAGCACCTGGCTGAGCAGCAGGCCCATCGGCCGTTGTTTGGCCGCCTGATAGCCCACCGCCGAATTCAGGCCACCGCTGGTGGCGGCGCTGATCAGGTCGGGCAGGGTGCTGAGCAAGGCAAACAGGCCCCGTTCGCTGGGGCCGAGAATCCGCGCCAACAACACGTTGCGCAGCAAGCGCAGGGCGATCATCGCCAGTTTGGTGCCCATGCTCAGGGCCAGGTGCTTGAGGTAGTGGCTGCGGCTCATGGACGTGCCCCACGGTAGATGCGCCAGGACAACAACTCGGGATTGCGCGCGGTACGCTGGCTGACACCGAAGCGCGGCAGGGCCAGTGGATCTTCGGTCCCTCGATAAATCCCGGTGCCGGTGCCCAGGGCAAACGGGAAGTCATGCCGGGCCACCTGTTGGCGCACACGCGCATCGTTGTCGCCATTGGGGTAGCAGTAAACCGGCAACGGCCGGTTGCAGCCGTGGAGCAGCGCGTCGCGACTGCGGCTCAGTTCTTCATCCAGGCATTGATCGTCGAGACCGGTGAGGATGGCGTGGCTGGCGCCGTGGGGGCCGAAACGCACCAGGCCGGACGCTTCCAGATTGCGCACTTGCTGCCAGTCCAGCGCCTGGGGCAACGACTCTTGCGGGCAGGCATCGGTCAGGCGGTTGAGGTCCTGGGGCGACAGGCTTTTCAGGCTCTGCAAAAAGTTCAGCAAGGCCAGGCTGCGGCGCTGTTCATCAGGGTTTTCGCACAGTGCCGGCAACGGACGCCCAAGTTGCTGCAAGCGTTCGATCAGGTGTTGCCGTGCCTGTTCGCCATGGCTGTTCCACAGGGTTTCGCCGATGCTTTCCCACCAGAAGCGCTGGCGGCTGCCAATGAAATCGGTGGACAGAAAGATGCTCGCCGGCACCTGGTGCTTTTGCAGCAACGGGAAGGCATTCACCGCGTTGTCGCGCCAGCCGTCGTCGAAGGTCAGCGCCACTTTCGGCCGCTGCGGGCGCAGCGCACCCGGTTGCAGAATGTCCATCAGCGGCACGCAGTCGAAGTGTTTTTTCAACCACGCCAGCAGATGTTCGAAGGCCTTGGGCCCGACGCACAGTTCATTGCGATGGGGCAGTTCGGCGGCCTGGTCGCTGGCCAGCACCCGGTGCAGCATCAGGATCACCCCGGCGCCGTGCAGTTGATTGCGCCCCACCGGGGAGTTGAGGTACAGCCAGCCACTGGTACGCTTTAACAGTTGCTTGATCGCCATGGCACGCGCCTCTCATCGATTTTGCTCGGGGTTCCATTGGGCATAACGCTGACCGCGCAGGAACTGCCACAGGCCGATGCTCATTCCGGCAAGGGTCACCAGAAGGAAGGCGGCGAGGCGAAAGGGTTTGGGCAAGCGGTGTTGCGAATCCAGCAGGCCGGCAATGGCCACCGTGTAGCCGAGCAGTTGCGCGATCAGGCTCAGGCGATAGAAGCCGTGATCCTCCCACAGCCAGAAATTGCTCAGCAGCAACGGCAGCAACAGGATCGGCGCCAGACGCCGGATCAGCTTGTGGCTGATCAAGGCAAGCGCATACAGGCCGTGGGTCAGCGGATTGAGCAGCTCCCGGCGCTGGGCCAGGCTTTGCAGGCCACCCACGGTGACACGCTGACGGCGGCGGAACTGCTTGTCGGCTTCGTCCACGCCCTGGTCGATCACCTGGGCTTGGGGCACGTAGACAATTTTTTTGAAGGCCACCGGCGCGCAGGTGCTGATGAAGAAATCGTCGTTGACCTCCGCCGGCACGTTCTGGAACAGCTCGCGACGCAGGGCGAGCAATGCACCGTCGGCGGAGACCATGCAGCCGGTGCGGTTTTCCACGTAGCGCAGCCAGCCTTCGTAGTGCCGATACAGGCTGTCGCCCACGCTCAAGCCTTTGCCGGTCACCGGGATCACCATGTGCCCGGCGCAGCCACCGACCTGCGGGTCGTTGAGCGGCGCGAGCAAATGGCCGAGGGTGTCGGTGGACCACTGGTTGTCGGCGTCGGTGAACACCAGGATCTCGCCGCTGCTGCTCGCGACCCCGGCATTGAGCGTCGCCGCCTTGCCCTGGCGGGGCAGGTCGAGCACGGTGATGCGCGGGTCATTGACCTTGTGTGCACAGGCCACGGTGTCGTCGGTCGAGCCGTCGCTGGCGAGGATGACGTGCAGCGTGCGGGCCTGATAATCCTGGGCCAGCACGGTGCGCAGTTTTTCTTCGATATGCCGCGCTTCGTTGTGTGCGGCAATCACGATGCTCACGTCCATCGGTTGTGCCGGTCCATGGCGCGGTGCCGGGTAAAACGGCGCCAGCAACGTCAGTAACAGGGGATAGCCGAGGTAGGCGTAAACCGGTAGCAACAGGCACGACCAGAAAATGAATTCAGCCACGGGCGGGCCTCCTGGCATTCCAATGACAAAGACTGAGGATGAACCCGGCGCCGGCCAGGTGCAGGCGCACCCAGTGCAGGCCCCAGAGTTGCAGGGTCAGGAGCGTGTCGTGGTGCCTGGCGCTCTGGCGCAGGCTGAGTGCCAGGGCGGGCAGGACGGTCAGCAGCAGCATCAGTGCCCCATGGTGGGGGAAACCGTCGAGCAGGGCGGAAATGGCCATGAAGTCGACCACCCAGGCGCCAATCGACAGCAGCGGAAAGCGCAGCAAGCGCAGGCTCGGACCATGGGTGCGGAGCAATTGCAGATGACTGCCCTGGCGCCACAATTCCTTGCCCATCCATTCCCGCCAACTGCCTTCGTAGCCCCAATGCAGCGCTACGCTTTGGTTGACTGCGAGCAGCTTCGCGCCCGCGTCGACCAGGCGCATGGTCAGCTCCTTGTCCTCGCCGGTACGCAGTTGTTCATTGAAGCCGCCGACCTTGTCGAACCAGCGGCGGCGCATCAACAGGTTGGAACTGGGCAACCATTGCGCGACATGCAGCGGCTGTGTGTCGGGGCGCAAGGTGCGGCGTTGCCAGGCATCGGCGTACCAAGGCGCCTGAACCGGGGTGTGCAGGTCCAGGCCAACGACATCGGCCTGGCCGCTGGCCTCCAGGTCGAACACCAGCTTGAGCCAGTTCTCGGGCATCTCGACATCGGCATCGATAAAGGCCAGCCATTCACCGCTGGCGATCGCCGCTCCGCGATTGCGCAAGGCGCCGATGAGCAGCCGGGGCAGGACCAGGACCTGGGCGTCGAACTGCCGGGCGATCTGCGGTCCCTGGTCGTCGGAGCCGTTGTCGACCACGATCAACTCGCATTCGATGTTGGCCGCATCGGCGGCCTGTTGTGCCGCCTGCAGGGTCCGGGCGATGTGCCGGGCCTCGTTGTACATCGGGATGATGATACTGACGCGGTTCATGCCCTGGCCTCCTTTGGCGGGGCTTCTTCGGCTTTCGTGCGCAGTACGCTGGTCAGCGCGAGCATGATCCACAGGTACTTGTGGTTCGGCGCGCTGAGGAACATCAGGAACAGCGTCAACGACAGAAAACTCATGCCCAGGTGAGTCATCACATCGGCCTGCGCGGTGTCCCCTCGCAACAGCCAGGCGCGGCGGGCGCGCATCAGGTTGTACAACCCCAGGGCCAGCATGCCGACGAACATCAGGCCGGCGGGAATCCCCAGCTCACTGAAGATCTCCAGGTAGGTGTTGTGGGCGCGACGGTACAGGTCCTCGGTCTTGCCGGTGATGGAAAAGACCTTGGCATAACCGGTGGTGGCGTAGTGCAGCGGGAACGTGCCGGGGCCGGTGCCGAGCAAGGGGTTCTCGGCGATCATGGCGCTGCCGACCACAATGTAGGAGGCGCGACGGCCCAGGGACGCGTCCTGGCTCTTGGCCCCGGAACTCAGGATGCTCAGCGACTGGATGCGCTCCACGTAACCGACCGGCATCGCATAGAGCCCCAGTGGAATCACAATCGCCAGGCCGAGCATGGCAAAGCCCAGGTGGCGCGGACGAATGCGTGGCAACTGCGCACGGTAATGCCACGCGCCGATCAACAGGCTGAGGAACAGCACCACCAGCCCCGAACGGGATTCGGTCTTGGTCATGCCACCGAGCAACAGGAGGGTGCAGGCTCCCCAGAACAACCGGTGCAAAAGGTTATGGCTGCGCACCACCAGCAACAACGCCATGGGTACGGCGAAGGCAATCAGCAGGGCAAAGACGTTCGGGTCCTTGAGCAAGCCGGAGGCGCGGCCCTCGTCCTGGTATTTGACGGAAAACATGGCCATGGCGCAGGTCACCGCGACACTGATGGCAACCAGCCGGGCGAACATGTCGAGGTTCAACTCACGCCCCACCAGCAGGGTGATGACAAACAGAATCAGGCCGACGCTCAATTCGCGCAGGTGGCCCAGGGAGATGCCCATGTCGTCGGTGTTCAACAGGCTCAGCAGGTACAGCAACATGAACCCGACCAGCAGACGCCAGATATTGCTGCGCAGGCGGTCGGCCGGGATCTGGTGAATTGCCAGTTGCAGCATCAGGATCAGCGCCAGCGAGGCCCCGAGGAACTTGGAGCCCGACAGCGCGTTGTCCTTGAACAGACCCTCGAACGGCAGGATGGCGACAATGCCCAGCAGGCCCCAGGCAGGCTTGCGGTACAGCACCGCGACACCCACCAGGCCCAGCACCGCGCCCGGCGCCAGATACGGATAGGGGCTGGCCAGCAAACCGAGGCAGACCAGGCCGAGCAAACTGACGATCGAGAGCGGAAAGATCACGCGCGTGCCTCCCGTGCAGTGCGGATGTAAAGCTGCGACCAGCGTTCGGCCAGGGCCTTGAGGTCATAGCGATCCCGTTGCGTACGTTTTGCGTTGTCGATCAACTCGCCGGCCATGCTCGGGTCACCCAGCAGCGCGCCGATCTGGCGGGCGAGGGCGGCGCTGTCGGTGGGCGCGGCGAGCAGGCCGTTGTGGCGGTCCTGCAGGACATCGGGAATCCCGCCGACGCCGAAGGCCACCACTGGCACTCCGGCCTGCATCGCTTCGAGCAGAATCATCGGCGTGCCTTCGGTGCGCGAGCTGATCACCAAGGCATCGAGTTGCCGCCACCAGACGCCCATGTCGGTCTGGTAGCCCGGCAGCGTGATCCGCGACTGCAAACCTGCCTCGTCGATCCGTGCCTGCAGGCTTTCGCGTTCCGGCCCATCGCCGAGCATCACCGCATCCAGTTGCGGGTACTGCTGACACAAGGGGATCAGCGCATCGAGAAACAGGTCAGGGCCTTTTTCACTGCTCAAGCGTCCGACGTAGCCGGCCAGCCAGCGTTGACGTGCGCCACTGTGCGGCAGCAGGTCGTTGGCCGCCGGCAAACCGTTGGGGATCACCTGCAGCTTGTCCGTGCGTACATTGGCCTGGCGGTGCAGCGCGGCAATGCTCTCGGCGACACACACCACCCGGTCCACCGAGGCCGTGCGGCACAGTTGCAGGCTCAGCCAGGTGTAGAACTTCTGCTTGCGACTGCGCGGGGTGAAGCCGTGCTGAGTGATCACCAACGGCAGGCGCAGCAGCGTGGCGCCGACCCAGCCGAACAACAGGCCCTTGAAGTTGTGCGTATTGATCAATGGCCGCCGGTCCCGTCGCTGGCGCAAATGCCCCAGCAACGCGCCCAGGCCCGCACAGCCCAGGCAATCCACACCGGCCTGGCGAAAACGCGCGATCAGTTCTGGCGGCGCATCGAGAAACAGCACCAGGTGCTGCCCCGGCGTCGCCAGGCAATGATCCAGCAGCATCCGCTCGGCCCCATAGAAGCCGCCGCTGCTGAGCAAATGAATGATCGGCAGGTCGCGGGTGGTGCCGAGCGACGCGTTCAATTGCGCACCCAATGCACGAGGGCCGGAACGCTCCAGTTTTTGTGCGGATTGTTCGGCTGGGTGCTTTGATCGTTGATCACCAGCAGCACCGGCAAGTCCAGTTCATGGGTGATTTGCCCTGGGTGCTTGAAGCGGTGGTCGAAGAACTCACGCACGTAGACCAGGGCAATCGCCAGCAGCAAGCCGGTGAACAGGCCGAAAGGAA
The DNA here is from genome assembly GCF_019947365.1 of Pseudomonas sp. GL-R-26. Classification (NCBI taxonomy): domain Bacteria; kingdom Pseudomonadati; phylum Pseudomonadota; class Gammaproteobacteria; order Pseudomonadales; family Pseudomonadaceae; genus Pseudomonas; species Pseudomonas sp. GL-R-26. The sequence continues at coordinate 20,788 of NZ_JAGYGI010000045.1, forward strand.
TGATCAGCAACGGCTTGGGAAACGCCGCTTCGGTCGGTTCGAACGGCGGGCTGAGCACCCGGGCGTTGGACAGGTCGTTGTCCAGCGCGCGCGACGTGCTGCTTTCGGCGAAGCGCTGAGCGTAGGTGGAGAACGCCGCGTGCAGCGCGTCGATCTCGGTGTCCATCTGGCGCAGCTTGCTCTGGGTTTCCTGCAACTGGTGGATGCGGTTCTTGAACTCGGCAATGCGCGCGGTTTTCTGGTCGATGACCGAGCTGATCGTCGCCAGGTCGCTGGTGCGCTCCTGGATCCGGTTGGCGACAACCTTCAGGAATTGCCCACGGGTCCGGGTGATTTGCTCACGTGCCAGCAACATCGGCTCACTGTTGGGCTGAAAGATCGCCAGGTCGCTCATGTAGCGGCCGACCAGGGTCGTCAGTTGCTCACCCAGTTGCTTGATCTCGCGATCTTCGAAAGCGACGTTGTCCACCGTGGTGGTGAAGGTGTAAGGGAAGGTGTAGTCGTTGAACCGGGCGCTGTTGGCGATGGCCAGGTTGGTTTTCAGGTAGTCGAGCCAGCGCTGGCTTTGCAGCAGGCGGTCCTGGTACAGGTTGAGCGCTTGCTCCTCGGTGTTGATCGCGTTGAGGCGGAAGGTGATTTCTTCCTTGGGGTCGGACGAACCGATGCTTTCGAGCAAGGCCAGGCGATTAGCCTCCAGGCCGTCGAGACGCACCTGATATTGCAACTTCTTTGTTTCGTAGAAGCTCTGCGGCAGGTCGATCGATTGCATTTCCTGGCGGCTGACCAGGTAGTTCTGCAGCAGGGCGGCGACGAACCTGGTGCCTTGGGCCGGGTCAGGGAAGCTGTAGACGATCGAGATCACGTTGGAGCCCGGCAAGGTTTCGACCTTGAGGGCGTCGGACGCTTCCTGGGTGAGGGTATCGAGCACGGTGTCGCGCACCGGATCGGTTTGCAGCCCGAGCAGGCTGCGAACCGGGTTGACCACGTGTTCGCGAATCGGATTGGTCACAAACCGTTTGATCGGCTGCATCACCAGTTTGTTGAAGACGCCCACGGGCGGTGTGTACTCACCCTTTTCGCGCAACTGGCCGATGGTCTGGCGGATCAAGGCCGGCGAACGCAGGATATTGCTCTCGGTCTCCATGTCCGCCAGCGACGGCGGAATGAAGGACGCGTTTTCCTGGTTGAGGGTGCTGGTGGCATCCCCCTGGGAGAGTTTCTTGGACTGCACGATCACCTGGGCGGTGATATCGAAGCTCTGCTTGAGCATCAGCGGCAAGACCACGGCGATCACTGCAAAGACCAGGAAGACTCGCTTCACCAACTGCTTGTTGGCGAAGAAGATCCTGAAGAACTCATGCAGGTAGTTTTCCTTTGGATTCATGACGGGGCACCTGTGAGTTAGTTGCTGCTGTTGTCGTTTTTGTTGTCGACGCGGTAGCTGAAGCTGAAGCCCACGCCCTGGAACAACACGACGTCCGCCAGTTGCCGTGCGAGCTCACCGGCGCTGGCCAGCTTGGTCTTGGGCACGTACAGCATGTCGTCCGCTTGCAGGTAGGCGATCTGCGAGGCATCGCCGGACAAGGCCTTCTCAACGTCATACCGATGGGCGACCACCTGGTTGCCGTTGCGCCGCATGATCATCACCGAGTCCAGGCGTGCCTTGATGTTGGAGCCGCGGGCCATGGTCAGGGCTTCGAGCACCGACACCGGACGGCGGATCGGGTAGGACCCCGGCTGGCCGACTTCGCCCAGTACATAGATTTCGTTGCCGGCGGTGGACTTGAGCAGCACGTCCACGGTCATGCGACCCGGCAAGGTGGCGTAGCGTTTATTGAGGTAGGCCTCCAGCTGGTTGACGGTCATGCCTTGCAGCGGCACGGCGCCGATTTCCGGGAAACTGGCGTAGCCATCGGTGCCCACGGTGATTTCCCGGCTCATGCCGGTGCCGGGGTGGTTGAGCGTGGACTTGAGGTTCTGTTCATTGGTCAGCGGGCTCACCAGGTTCACCGACAGCTGATTGCGGTTGGGCTGGAACAGCTGTTTGCGGTCGTAGGCGCGCTGAATCGCCTCACGAGCTTCATCGCGGGTCAGACCCTCGATTTTCACCGAGGTGTTGGCCCCTGGCAGTTCGATGGTGCCATCGGGCAGCACCAACTGGTTGCCGTTGAGCTGGCTGGCGGCGGTGAAGTTCAGCGCGATCATGTCCCCGGACTGCACGCGATAGGCGTCCGAACCACTGGTGCTGATGTGGAAGATCACGTCCAGCACATCCTGTGGGCGCAGGGTCTGCTCGACCTTGGGCACGTCGGTGGCCTGGGCGTTGGCCGGTGGAGCCGTGAGGATTTGCACCGGCATGCTTTGGGATTGGTCGGAAGTGCTGGAGCAACCTGCGAGGGGCAGCAACAGCAGGACAAGCATCTTGGCGTTCATGGCGTCATCCTTATCTGATTGCTCACAGGTTTTTGTACAGCCACTTGGGCATGTAGTACTTGCGTCGGTTGAACACGCTGCCGACCAGTTTCGCTCCGGCCTGGCTCAGGCGCTGGGCCGCGGCCTGGGCCACTTCCCAGCGGGTGTCTTCCGAGCGCACGACCATGACCACGCCGTCCACCTGGGTGCTGATGACCAGGGTGTCGGAGGCCGAATACACCGCATCGCCGTCGATCACCACGAACCGGTACTGGCTACCGAGTTGATTGAGCAAGGGGCTCAGGCGTTCGGCTGTCAGGTGTTCGTTGCCACGGGAATGGCGACCGAACGGCAGCACGTGAAAGGGCAGGCTGGAGACGTCCACCACGCAGTCCTGCAACAAGGGCGGGCTCTGGTCGTTGAACAACAAGTCGCGAAACCCCCGTTCCCTGGTCAGCCCCAGCTGTTGCGTGAGGTTGGTCGCCGACTGGCTGGCGTCCACCAGCAGCACCAGGCCGCTGCTCATCTGCGCCAGCTGACTGGCCAGCGCCAGGGCGCTGGTGGTGGTGCCGGCGCCGGGGTTGGCGGCGGTCAGGAAAAGGATCCGCAGGTCCTGGTCGAGCACGGTCGATGTCAGGTTGGACTCGCTCGGGCTGGCAATGCTGAGGCTTTTAGCAGTTGAACCGTCCATTTAACTCGCTCCGTGGCCGCTGAATACTTTGAAAGGGGTTTTCAACAGAATCTTCAAATCAAGCAGCAGGCTCTGTTGGGCGATGTAACGCAGATCCAGCTCAACGCGCTGGTCGAAGTCGATATTGCTGCGCCCGGAGATTTGCCATAGACCGGTCATGCCGGGGTAGATGCTCAGGCGCGCCAGATGATTGTCCTTGTAGCGGTAGGCATTGAACGAAGTCGGCCGGGGGCCTACCAGGCGCATGTCGCCGGTCACCACGTTGAACAGGTTCGGCAGCTCGTCGAGGCTGGTGCGTCGCAGGAAACCGCCGATACCGGTGATGCGCGGGTCCTTGTCGATCTTGAAATCGATGGCGTCGGCGCCGTGCTTGTTCAGGTACCGCAGGGACTCTTTGAGCTCCTCGGCGTTGGCGACCATGGTGCGGAATTTGTACATGCCGAACAGGCGGCCGCGGTAACCGGTGCGCTTCTGCACGAACATCACCGGCCCCGGGCTGGTGAATTTGACGGCCAGCGCGAGCCCCAGCAGCACCGGCGAAATCAGCACCAGGATCACCAGCGCACCGAGGCAGGCCATTACGCGGTTGGTGCGCGACAGGGTCCACGGCCGGCCACCGTCGCGACCGGTCACCCAGCCACGGCCCTGCATGTGGATGGCTGCGTCCATTCGCATGCGGTGCTCGGGGTCCATGCGCTTGTCCCTGCGCATTTTTTCCAGGGGCACACTTTTCTCATGACCAGTCATAAATCCTCCGCAGAGTTCAGCCGCGCGCGGCGTAGGCGATAGGCAGTTAGTTAGTGTTGATCAGATTATTGCTTAGTTAATTAATTCTGATCGGTTTCTTGCTTAGTTAATTGGTATTAATCAGTTAATTACTTTGTTAGTTAGTGTTGATTAATTAATTACTTGGTTAGTAGTAAGCACGGAACCAGGCAACGAAGCGCCCCAGTCCCTCATCCAGCTCGATCCTTGGCTGGAAATCGGTCGCGCGGGCCAGGTCGCTGGCATCGGCGCAGGTGTTGAGGACATCGCCGGGTTGCAGAGGCAGTAGCTCGACCCGGGCTTTTTGCCCCATGTGTTTTTCCAGTAGCGCCAGATACTCCTTGAGCTCCACCGGATGCTGGCCGCCGATGTTGAAGATCCGCCAGGGCGCCATGCTCGTGGCCGGGTCCGGTTGCTCGCGGTCCCATCGAGCGTTGGCTCGCGGTGGGCTTTCGATCAGACGCGCGATGCTCTCGATAATGTCGTCGATGTAGGTGAAGTCCCGCTGGTGCTCGCCGTAGTTGAACAGCTTGAGTGGGCGTTCTTCGGCGATGGCCCGGGCGAACTGAATCGGCGACATGTCAGGCCGTCCCCAGGGGCCGTATACCGTGAAGAAGCGCAGGCCGGTGCAGGGAATACCGAACAGGTGGCTGTAGCTGTGGGCCATCAGTTCGTTGGACTTCTTGGTCGCGGCGTACAGCGACAGCGGATGATCGACACCATCGCGCACCGAGTACGGTGTGTGCTGGTTGGCGCCATACACCGAACTGGACGAGGCGTAGATCAGATGCTTGACCGGGTGTTTGCGGCAGCTTTCGAGGATGTTCAGGAACCCGCTCAAGTTGCTGTCCAGGTACGCCCGGGGATTTTCCAGGGAGTAACGCACCCCGGCCTGGGCCGCGAGGTGGATCACCACTTCGGGTTGTTCGTTGGCAAACAGTGCCTCGATGGCCGTGGCATCGGCCAGGTCAATCGTTGAGAGCGGGAAAGGGCGTGCCTGCTCCTGCACCCAACGCACACGATCGTGCTTGAGTTGCGGGTCGTAGTAGCTGTTGAAGTTGTCCAGGCCGAACACCTGATGTCCATCGCGCAACAGTCGCAACACGCAATGGGCACCGATAAAACCGGCCGCTCCGGTGACCAGAATCTTCATGGACGCAAGGCCTCGGGCACGATGTGGCGCAGGCCAATGCCGCAGTAGTGCAGGCCGGCGGCCGCCACTTGTTCCGGGTTGTACAGGTTGCGTCCGTCGACGATCACCCGTGCACGCAGCTTGCTCGCCAGTGTGTCGAAGTCGACCACGCGGAAGTTCTTCCACTCGGTGCAGATCACCAGGGCATCGGCGTCTTCGAGTGTGTCATCGCGGGTGGCGCACAGATGCAGGTCGTCGCGGTAGCCGTAAAGGCGCCGGCATTCGGACATGGCTTCCGGGTCGTAGGCCTGCACGCTCGCGCCTTCGGCCCAGAGGGCTTCCATCAGGTAGCGGCTGGGTGCTTCGCGCATGTCATCGGTGTTGGGCTTGAACGCCAGGCCCCACACGGCGATGGACTTGCCGGCCAGCCCTGCGGGAAATTGCGCCTTGAGTTTGCTGAACAGGATATGCCGCTGGTGGTCGTTGACGTCGGTCACGCTGCGCAGCAGCTTCAGTGGCATTCCGGCGTGTTCGGCGGTGTGCAGCAGGGCGCGCAGGTCCTTGGGAAAGCACGAGCCGCCGAAGCCGCAACCGGGGTAGATGAAGTGGTAACCAATGCGCGGGTCCGAGCCTAAGCCTTTGCGCACGGCTTCGATATCGGCGCCCAGCAACTCGGTGAGGTTGGCCAGTTCGTTCATGAAACTGATGCGCGTGGCCAGCATCGCGTTCGCCGCGTACTTGGTCAGCTCGGCGCTGCGGTTGTCCATGAACATCAACTTGTCGTGGTTGCGGCAGAAGGGCGCGTAGAGATCGCTCATCTGGTCACGGGCTTCGTCGTCACTGGTGCCGACGATGATCCGGTCCGGGCGCATGCAGTCGGCCAGGGCGCTGCCTTCCTTGAGAAACTCCGGGTTCGACACCACCCGTACCTTCAGCGAACCTTTGCCGCGACGCTGCAACTCTTCAACGGCGGTGGCACTGACCTGGTCCGCTGTGCCCACCGGCACCGTGGACTTGATGATCAGAGTACGGTCGGCCTCCATTAAATTGGCAATCTGCCGGGCCACGTTCAGCACATGGCTGAGGTCGGCCGAACCGTCTTCGTCGGCGGGTGTTCCGACGGCGATGAAGATCAGCTCGGCGTGCTCCACCGCATCGCTGGCCTGGGTGGTGAAGAGCAAGCGACCGGCCTTGATGTTTTCTTCAAGGGTGCCGGAAAGTCCTGGCTCACTGATCGGTGGTACGGCCTGTTGCAGTTGCCGGATCTTGTTCGGATCGATGTCGACACACAGGACACGATGTCCGACATCAGCCAGTGCCGCGGCTTGAATCAGGCCAACGTAGCCCGTACCAAATACGCTCACGTCCATACTGGCGTGCCTCGTAAGACGGTGGAAAGTTGCGAAATAAGACTGTCAAAAGGGGTATAGACGAGCCTTGGCAAACCGTGTCAGCAAATTGGCATGTCGAATGGGCAAGACAACCCCCAAAGTTGGGGCCATTTGCCATTAAAGTCGCACCACTATTGGGGTTTCCCCGATTTTGGGCTCTTTTCGAGATTTTCAATTAAACGATGGACGGTCGTAAGTCTTGAAATACAAGGGCTGTAGCTGCTCGAGCGCGTCAGATTTGAGTCACCTGTTTTTTGACGCTTTATCCCGAAGTCCGCCAGTTCTTACGCAAAGATGGCACGGTGCTATCGTCAAGAAACGACCGACAAACTATTGGCGATCGACCTGGAAAATCGTTGCAAACACAATGAAACGATCGGTCGACGGCGGTGCCCGGAGCGAGCAGTTTTTAGAATGAGGTCAAGCCTTGGGCAGGCACGGGTCAGTTGCTCTACCTTGCCGGGTTCGCCAGGCTCCCGGCGCGCACCCCAGCCACCGCAGGCAAGCACGGTTGAAGCTTTGCACATCGCTGTAACCCAGACGGTCGGAAATCTCCACCAGCTCCAGGTCCGTTCCCTGCAAAAAATCTTCGGCCCGGTAGCGGCGGTATTCGTCGAGCAACTCTGAAAAACTCCAGCCCAACGCCTTCAAGCGTCGGGCGGCGGTGCGCTCGAGCAAGTGCTGGGTGGCACAGAATTGCTGCCAGTTGGCCTCGGCGAGGTCGCCGATCAAATGGTCGCAGACTTGCTCCAGCAAGGTCGGTTCGCTGTTGCGTCGGGTCTGCTCCAGCAGTTCGACCAGCGTGTGTTCCAGTTCATGATTGCCTGGCGTCAACGGGATGACGAACAGCTGTGGATCGAGGCGGATCGAGTGCTGCGCCTGCCCCCATTGCACCAGTGCGCGAAAGGCTTGTTGATGTTCCTGCGCATTGGCCGTGCAAGCACCGGCCAGTCCGACGCCCAGAATCGGATCACGCTCCAGGCCACTGGCGAGGAATTTGCGCCGCAACATGCTGCACAGGCTGATGAGGATGTAATCGGTGGTTGCCGCGCTGGTTTTCACGCTGCCACGGTCGAGCAGGTGCAATTCGACGCTGTCGTCGCCGCGCACGATCTGCGCCTGGAAGTGCCCGTTGAAAAACGGAAAGAAACGCACGAAATACTGGCAGGCGCTGTCCAGTGAGGCGGCCACGTCGAACAGGTACGTCAGGCCGTTGGTGGCGGTGGAAACGAAGCGCCGGCCAGCCGCCAGGCCTATCAGCGGGTCGCCGGTCTGCTCCAGGGCAAACGCCCAGAAGCGCCGCGACATGAACAGCGGAATGCGCATGAATGGCGTGCGCAACTCGAACAGGCTGCGGCGAAACAGGCCTTCGATACTGTCCCGGTCCACGCCACGGGCCAGCAACTCTTCGATGGCCGGCAGCAGGGTCGGCGCGTAGAACGCATTGGGTATCGATTGATCGTGCAGTGGCTGATCGCTTTTTGTCATGTAGGGCTCACAGCTTGTTCCGGAACACTGGTTAGGCTGCCCGACGTTAAGCGATTTGCCGGAGCAAGACCATGCTTGATTTACGCCAGCTCGATTTGAACCTGTTGCTTGCCTTCGATGCGATTTACCAGCAGCGCAGCGTCACCCGTGCGGCCGAGGTGATGTGCCTGTCGCAACCGGCCATGAGCAATGCGTTGCGTCGCCTGCGCGAATTGTGCGGCGATCCGCTGTTCATCAAGAGTCGCCTGGGGGTGACGCCGACACTGGTCGCCCATCGTCTGGCCGACTACGTGCGTGCCGCGCTCGAGTCATTGCGCGATGGCTTGCGCATGATTCCCGCCGCGCGACAGAACAATCCGCTGCTGCGCATCAGTTGTCTGGACTGCCTGCAACCGGTGCTGCTCGATGCCTTGCTCGAATCGCCCCACGCCGATTGGCAGGTGCGTTACTTCCAGCCCCGGCGCCGTGACGCCTTGCAGGACCTGGCCAGTGGCAAGCTGGATATCCTGATCGACCTCGACCAGCCCCTGGCCGGGCTTGCCGGCCTGCACAAACAGGCATTGCCCGCCGACCATTACGTGTTCGCCTATGGCGCCGCGCTCAAGGAACCGCCGCGCACCCTGCAGGCGTATCTGGAGCAGCCGCAGATCCAGGTGTCGAGCCGCCGCGACGGGCTCAGCCCGGTGGACTTGCAGCTTGGCTTGAAAGGCCTGCGCCGCAATGTGGCGATGAGCACCCAAAGCACCCTGGCGGCAAAGCTGATCGCCGATCGCCAGCCGTTCGGCATCAGCCTGCCAAGCCGGGTCGCCAGTGTGCTGGGCCTGCAACACGTGCCGCTGCCCCTGGATGAACCGGTGGAATTGAAACTGGCGCTGTACATCGAATCGCGTTATCGCTTCGAGCGCAGCCGCGAGGAGGCGATGCATTGCCTGCTGCGCGCCCTCGGTGAGCCCCGGGCATTGCAGGCGCTGGTGCGGCGTGCGTGATGCTCACATATCCAGGGTTGTGCATTGCATTGTGGCGAGGGGGCTTGCCCCCGTTCGACCGCGAAGCGGTCATAATACCAATGCAGGGTTCTACTTGAAGAAATGGGCAGACAGTTTTGGGGCCGCTTCGCAGCCCAACGGGGGCAAGCCCCCTCGCCACAGGGATTGTGCAACTGCTTGAAGGGGCTAATTCGACGCCAACAAGCGCCGGTCAACCGACAGCACCGCATCGACCATCGCCAGCGCGGCCGGTGTCAGGGAGTGGCCGGCGCGGCTGACGATGCCGTAGTGCAATTGCAGGCCGGGGTCCTCCTTGGGCACATCGGCAAATTCCAGCAGGCGGATCAGGCCCTGGTCGACCAGTTCGGCCAAGGCCTCCACGGTGGCGATGCCCACCGCGTCGGAACGCATCACCACGCGGCGGATGGCGTCGAATTGCGCGCATTCCACGCTCGGGTTGAAGTCCGCCTCGCCCTGCACGTCGGCGAGGATCTTGCGGATCATCGGCGGTATTCGCGTGCCGACCACCGCGTAGTCGAGCAGGACGCGCAGGGACAGGTTCTGCTGCTGCACCAAGGGATGACCGACACGGCAAAAGAACCGCCCGCGTCGAGGGCGCAACAGCTGTACATGATATTGCGGGTCGCCGGTGAAGTACCGCGCGTCGGCCACGAGGAATTCGATTTGCTGCTCACGAAGCCAGACCGCCAGTTGCTCCCAGTCGCCCTGGTGGAAACTGATGCGGATCGCCGGGTGGGCCTGGATGAATTCCGCCAACGCCTCGGGCACCAACACCTGGGCCGGGTACGGGCCGCAGCCGAAGTGCAACTCGCCACCGGTCAGGCCGTTGTATTGCGTCAGTTCATTGTGCAAGGCCTGGCTGCCGGCGAGCAGGCGCCGGGCATGTTGCAGCACCAGTTCACCCTGGCCAGTCAGGCGGAATTCGCGGCTGCTGCGTTCTACCAGCGCGCAGTCGAGGTCGCGCTCCAGGGTCTGGATGCTGCGACTGAAGGCGGGCTGGCTGAGGTTGATCGCCTCGGCGGCCCGACCGAAGTTGCGGTAATCGGCCAGGGCGACAAGGTGGCGGAGTTGTCGTAAGTCCATCATGCATCTCCTGCATTCGGCGGATACTTTTAATGCATTGGATCGATAGCACAGAGGCTGGCATAAGTACACGCCTGTCTTCTCGCCGTAACTTGCCATGACCAGCCAACCGTTCATTTCCAGCGCCTTCACCCGCACCATTCTCAGCCATGCCCGGCAGTCCGGACTGTGCCAGGACCAACTGTTGGAACGGGCCGGCATCTGCCTGTCGTTGCTCGAAGGGCAGGACCTGCATGTGCCCGTGCACTTGGTCGAACGCCTGTGGAGTGAATGCGAACGTGCGGGCGCGGGGGTGTCGTTTGGCTGCGATCTGGTCAATGGCATGGCGACCACTACGCTGCGGGGTTTGAACATTCTGCTGGACTCCGCCGCGACCCTGCGTGCGAGCCTGGCGTGTTTCACCGACTTCCTGCCACGGGTGACCAACTACGTACTGGCGGAACTGGAGGAGGGTGACGGGCAGGCTCGTCTGCACTTGCGCAGTGTTGACCGGCAGCCGCATTTTTTCGGCCTCGATGCGGCGACCCTGACGTTGGTGCGCAATATCGCCCGACGTTTGGGGCGTGCGCCGGCCGAGGTGTTCGTCGCGGTCCACCTGACGCCGCAACAGGCTGCCGGGCAATGGTTGCGTAGCGCTGGTGTCGAGGTGCTGGAGGGTTCACATCCGTGTCTGAGCCTGCCGGCGGCCAGTCTTGATGAGCCTCTGCTCGGGGCCAATGGGTTTTTGCATCAGAGCATGTTGCGGCACTGGCAGACTGCGGCGGCGCAGCATGCCCGCAGTGACAGCCTGGAGATGGCGCGGCACTGGTTGACGGCGGGGGATCAGCCGATCGAGCGGATTGCCGAGCGGTTGGGGTATCGGCAGCCGAGTAATTTCATTCGGGCGTTTCGTAAGCAGTTTGGGATTACGCCTAAGCAGTTTCGCCTTGGTTTGTAGGTGATGGGGTCGGTGTACATATCCGTTTCTGCGGTAATGGCGGCTGGCGGTTTCGCCCTTACGGCGAGTCCCTTTTGTCAAACGACACAAAAGGAACCAAAAAGTCTCGCCCCTTACGTACGGCCCCTCGCTAAGGCTCGGCGTTCCTTCGCTGCGGTATTCATCCGGGGGCATTGCCCTCCGGTCGGCTTCGCTTCGACCTACATGCAATGAGTTCGACTGCGTCGAACGGCGCTGCGCGCCAATCCCCGGATGAACAC
>NZ_JAGYGI010000046.1:0-30197 GCF_019947365.1 Pseudomonas sp. GL-R-26
CCACCGAGCTGGCCGAACCCGCCCCTACGCAGCTCACCGCCGTGACGTCGCCAACCCCCGCCGCCACCACACCGCCGATCCCTACGGCGGTCGCAGGCGCAGACCCGATTCCGCTGTATCGCGTGGAAGTGCCGGTGTATTCCGTGGTTGTTCCCGCCGCGCAACTGATGGCTTTGCAAGCACTGGGCACCTTCCATGAGCGCCAGGGTGAACAAAGCCTGTTGGCCGAAACCGGCAGTGTTCCCGCAGGCTGGGGCCGGGCCTATGGCAGCAACCTGCAGAAAAGCTGGACCGGCACCGTGTCGCCAAGCTTCGATGGCTCACTCCAGGGCTTCCAGATCGGCCATGACCTGTACGGCTCGCAGACCAGCGGTGGGCAGTTGCAGCGCGCCGGGCTGTTTGTCGGCCACACCCATCTGCAAGGGGATGTCGATGGTTTTGCCGAAGGCTTTCAGGACCGCCGCTCGGGTCGGGTGAAGCTCGATGGCGATCACTTCGGGGCTTACTGGACCCTGATAGACCCCACCGGCTGGTACGTGGACACCGTGGCAATGTGGTCGCGCCTGGATGGCGACAACAGCTCCGAGCGCGGGGTAAAAATGGACACCAAGGGCGATGCGGTGACCCTGTCGGCTGAAGCGGGATATCCCATTCGCGTCTCGGAAAACTGGGTTGCAGAACCCCAGGTACAGATAATCAACCAGCAGATCGATCTGGATGATCAGAACGACGGAATTTCCGACGTGTCCTTCGACTCGCAGGATTACTGGACGGGCCGCCTCGGCACCCGACTCAAAGGGCGTTACCAGGCCGACAACATCCCGCTGGAACCGTATGTGAGGGCCAACCTCTGGCGTACATTTGGCGGTTACGACACCGTCACCTACGATGATGTGGACCGGATCAAGACCGAACACAAGTCTTCATCCGCTGACATCGATGCGGGGATTGCAGCCAAACTGACTTCAGATATCAGCGTCTATGGCAGCGTCGGATACAGCTTCAATCTGGACGGCAATGATCTGAGCGGTACGACGGGCACCGTGGGCCTGCGCATGAGTTGGTAGGTCGTGGAAACGTTTGTTGGTCCCTAAGTGAAGTTTGCACTAAGAGTGGTACTTGGTGAGTACCTTGCTCCTTCTTTGGGTTGCGTCGCTCTGGCGCGACTCAAGGGAAGGGGACTCGCTCTACCGCGTTGCGCGGTGTTTGTGGCGGGACAGTTATTGGCCGATTGCTGTCCGTCGCGGGAGAATCAGGTGTGATTCAAACTGGTAAGTCTCAATCGTGTGAGTAAAGCGTCTGTTTTTTTGTCATCGCATCTCTCGACAGGCGTCACGCGGGATGCCCCTCGAATGATTTCGCAAGGAAATCAATCAGTGCCCGCACAGAAGGGAGCAACCCTCGGCGGGAAGGAAACACTGCCGTGATTACGCCCTCAACAGGCTGCCATTTTTCGAGCAGCGTAAGTAAGCGGCCATCAGCCAACTCCTGACTGACCGTTGTCAGTGGCAACACCGCAATACCGACACCTTCGAGTACAGCACCTTTGAGTACGGCAATATCGTCACTGACCAGACGCGGGAAATGACTGACCTGGGCGGTTTCGCCATTGGGGCCGCTCAGCTGCCAGTGGTAGTGCGATTGAGCCGCGCCCCAGGCAACACTAGGCAGAGCGCTCAAATCTGCTGGCAATTCAAGGTCAGCAAACTGCTTCGCGATGGTCGGACTGGCAACCAGTATCTGAGGGCTTTTCGCCAACACTTTCATCACCAACTCACTGTCTTCCAATGGTGGAAAGCACAGACTCAAGGCAAGGTCATACCCTTCGCTGATGACGTCGACCCGTCGGTTAAAGCTTTTCACGTATAGCTCGACTGACGGGCACTGCGCCATGAACCGGCCCAGTACTGGGGCGATCCAGAAATTCAGCAATGGCGTGGTACAACTCAAACGGATCACACCGCGCGGTTCCGAGCGATTCTGCTCGATCACATCCTCTGCCGATTCCGCCTCGGCCATCATCGCCACGCAATGCCGGTAGTAGGCCTGGCCAATGTCAGTGACTTGAAACTGCCGTGTCGAGCGCTGGATCAGCCGTACTCCCAGCCGACTCTCCAGCTGATTGACCCGGCGACTCAAAGTTGACTTGGGCATGTCCAATGCGCGGCCAGCAGGGGCGAAACCGCCGTGTTCAACCACTTTGGCGTAGATGAAGAGTTCGTTCAGATCAATCACGGGAGGTCTCACTGTTCCATTTTCAGGACTGTGAAGTCTAATCCGCCGACTACCGACATCCAAGTTCGGCGACTAAGGTTAGTGCCTGGCTTCATCAGGGGCGATGATCCATGAAGAAGATTCTGGGTATCTACGGCAGTCCCAAGCGGCACTGGATGGGCGATGGCTTTGCTGTGCGGTCATTGTTTACGTACAGCATATTGGGGCGCCATATCAGCCCGTTTTTAAGGCTTGATTATGCAGAACCCACGGATTTTCCGGCCTCGAGCCATAGGCGAGGGACAGGCCAGCATCCGCAGCGCGGGTTCGAAACAGTGACGATTGTGTATCAGGGCGAGCTGGAGCATCAGGACTCCACCGGTGCTGGCGGCAAGATCGGCCCCGGAGATGCTCAGTGGATGACAGCGGCGGGCGGGATACTTCATGAGAAGTATCACTCAGCGGATTTCAGTATCACCGGTGGAACACTGGAGATGGTGCAACTGTGGGTGAATCTGCCCGCGAAAGACAAGATTTCTGTACCTCGATATCAGACGATTTTGAATCGCGACATCGTGCAAGTCAGCCTGCCTGACGATGCAGGTCAAGTGCGCGTGATTGCCGGTGAGTACGCCGGGCGCAAGGGCCCCGCACGGACATTCACGCCCATGGATGTATGGGACATACGTCTGAACGCAGGCAAAAGCATTTCCCTGCAATTAAGGGCTGGCTTCACTTGTGCAGTCGTCCTGCTCTCTGGGGGCATTGGGGTCAATGGCCGCGCAGATTTGCGGGATGCACAGGTGGTGCTGCTTGACCCTGCTGGCGTCAAGCTGCTGCTGGAGGCCAGTAGCGATTCGAAATTGGTCCTGCTCTGTGGAGAACCCATCGATGAACCCATCGTTGGCCAAGGTCCGTTTGTCATGAATACCCAAGCAGAAGTAGTCCAGGCCATCACAGATTTCAACAGCGGCCACTTTGGACAGATGACCCCGTGATCATTTTCGGAGTGTCATTGGTTGACATTGCGAAGTCTGTCGGCGGCTGAGCCGTCTTTTCTCAAAGGAGAACGTCATGAGTACCCCGGCTAATTTCAACAACCAGAGACCTGTCATAGACCCATCCAATGTCGCCATGCTACTGATCGACCACCAGAGTGGCTTGTTCCAGACAGTGGGCGATATGCCGATGCCCGAGCTACGCCTGCGCGCCGCGGCGTTGGCCAAAATGGCGACATTGGCCAAGATTCCGGTCATCACCACCGCCTCAGTTCCACAAGGCCCAAACGGCCCGTTGATCCCCGAAATTCATGAAAACGCCCCACACGCCCAATACGTGGCGCGCAAGGGTGAGATCAATGCTTGGGACAACCCGGAATTCGTCGCCGCCGTGAAGGCCACGGGCAAGAAGCAGCTCATCATCGCAGGCACCATCACCAGCGTTTGCATGGCCTTCCCGTCCATCAGCGCCGTCTATGACGGTTATCAGGTCTTTGCGGTGGTCGATGCCTCCGGCACCTACACCAAGATGGCCCAGGAAATTACGCTTGCTCGAGTGGTACAGGCAGGTGTTGTCCCGATGGATACCGGCGCTGTTGCATCTGAGCTACAAAAAAGCTGGAACCGCGACGATGCACAACAATGGGCGGAGGTTTACACCAAAATTTTCCCGGCCTATCAGTTGCTGATCGAAAGTTACATGAAGGCTCAAGCTGTAGCGAGCAACCATGAAGTATTGGACTCCCAACGCAAGTAACTGAATCCAACACGAGGGGAGTACTCCCTCATCAGTGGAGGCCATCGGGGCTTCCGTTGTTCACCTGGAGAATGAAATGTCCACTGCATACAAGCGTCTCGACAAAGATCAAGCGGCTGTGTTGCTGGTCGACCATCAGACCGGTTTGTTGTCGTTGGTACGCGACATCGATCCGGACAAGTTCAAGAACAACGTGCTGGCGCTGGCCGATCTGGCCAAGTACTTCAAACTGCCGACTATTCTCACGACCAGCTTTGAAACCGGCCCGAACGGCCCGCTGGTGCCGGAGTTGAAAGCACTGTTCCCGGATGCGCCTTATATTGCGCGCCCAGGGCAAATCAACGCCTGGGACAATGAGGATTTCGTCAAGGCCATCAAGGCTACCGGCAAGAAGCAGCTGATCATCGCCGGGGTGGTGACCGAAGTTTGTGTGGCGTTCCCGGCGTTGTCGGCGATCGAGGCGGGTTTTGAGGTGTTTGTGGTGACTGACGCCTCGGGCACCTTCAATGCCCTTACCCGTGATTCTGCATGGAACCGCATGTCGTCTGCCGGTGCACAATTGATGACCTGGTTCGGCCTGGCCTGCGAGCTGCACCGCGACTGGCGCAACGACATCGAAGGGCTGGGAACGCTGTTCTCCAACCACATTCCGGACTATCGCAACCTGATCACCAGCTACACCAAATTGACTTCCGATAAGTAAGTTCGAGTCAGGAGCCACGTCAGCATCAGTGGCCATTTACAAGTGTATTGAACAGGCCCTGATCTATCGGGGCCTGTTTCAGTCGATGCGGTCTGCTTGAGGCTTTTTATGTCTGGATCATCAAGCATAAAGCCTTGGCCGCGAGAGAGATAACAATGAGCAATCAAGAGCCCCAATGTCTGCTGTCCTCTTCCTTGGATTGTCCGATGGAGGAGGGCATTAAAGCCATTCAACGAATCACTGCGCGCTCCGCCGAAGTCGGTGGCGGGATCACCGTCAACCGATTGATGCCCTCGCGCCAGCGACGAATGATCGGCGCCTGGTGTTTTCTCGATCACGCCGGCCCTGCGGTGTTTGAAAAAAAAGCGGGCCTGCGCGTCGGCCCCCATCCGCATATCGGCTTGCAGACATTCACCTGGATGATCAAGGGCAAGGTGCTGCACCGCGACAGTCTGGGCAACGTCCAGATCATTCGTCCGGGTCAGGTCAACCTGATGACGGCCGGACGGGGTATCACCCACACAGAAGAGTCGCTTCCTGACGAGCACCATCTGCACGCCGCGCAGTTATGGATTGCCTTACCGGAAGGTGACGAGAACTGCGCTCCCACTTTCGATCACTATCCGGACTTGCCAGTCTGGGATGACGGTGGCGTAAAGTTCACCCTGCTGGCCGGGAGCTTCGACGGTCGCACCGCCCCCAGCCGCATTTTTTCGCCGCTTGTAGGAATGGACCTGGCGAGTCAGGGGGCAGCCTCTATTCGATTGGCCGTGGAGCCGCAATTCGAACACGGCATCCTACCGCTGGAAGGCACGTTCACCATCAACGGCCAGACCATTTTCCGCAATGAACTGGCCTATCTGGGACGCGGCCTCAGCGAGATTGAGTTGTCATCCACCCAGGGCTCGCGCGCCTTACTGCTGGGAGGTGAACCTTTTGCCGAGGAAATACAACTGTGGTGGAATTTCGTTGGCCACAGCAAGGAGGAAATCGCCGAGGCTCTTGAGGCCTGGAACAGCCGGGACCTGGAGCGCTTCGGTGACGTTGAGGGTTTTGACGGGGAGCGTCTGGTCGCTCCGCGGTTGCCGTGGTAACGCGCGTGATGCCACGGGAAAGAGCCTTTCAATGTCCCCCCTGATCTATTACATCCAGATCGTGTTCAACCCCGACAAGATGGTGCTCCTGTTTGCCTTGCACGCCGTTGCCGCAGGACTTAGAGGACGCCTGCGCGCAGGTACCATAGCCACGGTAGCGTTGCTTGAGAGCTCTCACCCTAAGAAGGAGTAGCGTCGATGACCAATCCCCTGAAACGCCTATTGGGTGTTTTTCTTTCGGTTGGCGTTTCATTGGCGATGAGTCATGCCGAAGCAGACAACTCGCTGGGCCAGCGGGACAACCTCAGCACCGGAATCAATGATCGGCAGAAAGCTGAAATGGCGGTGCCGGCCGGTTTTGTCAATGGCTCTTCGCTCAATGGACTGTTGCGCAACTATTACTTGAGCCGCGATAACCACGATACCCCGACGCGTCTTGACCAGCGTGAATGGGTACAAGGTGCTTACCTGTCCTTTCGCTCCGGGTACACCGATACGCCAATTGGCGTCGGCATTGATGTTCACGGGTTTTATGGACTCAAGCTTGATGGAGGAGGGGGCAGTGGTGGCGCTGGACTGCTTCCGCTGAACTCAAAAAGAGAGCCGGAATCGGATTTTTCAGCTGCAGGAGCAGCGATTAAATTCAGGGGCTTTGGCAGCCTCGTTCAGGCCGGTGATCAGTATCTGGAGAACCCTGTCGTTGCAGGCGGCGTCAGCCGGGTATTTCCCCAGACCTTTCGTGGCGTCGCATTGAAGAACTACAGCGTACCGGACCTGACGCTTGATGCCGGCTGGGTCGACTCCACACGGCTGCGCAATCAAAGTGGCCAGAGCCACCTGATTACCAGCTATGGCTCGAGCAACAAGGCGGGTGTGCCTGCCGACCGAGAAAGTCCGAACATGATCTGGGCGGGCGGTGTTTACAGCGTTCCGGGTACCGTGACGCTGACGGTCTATGGCGGACAATTGAGTGACATCTGGAATCAATATTACGCGGGAGTAAGCTGGCCTCTGACGTTAACCCATTCGCTGACATTGACACCGTATCTGCATTATTTCAAAACCCGTGATCAGGGCCGGAGCCAGCTCGGGGGCATTGCCAACGATACCTACAGTGGTGGTCTGACGGTGTCCGGCGACGGGCAGAGCCTGACGTTGGGCCTGCAAAAAATCGATGGCAATACGCCGTTCGACTATGTGGCACAGGATGACAGGTCCTTCCTGTATCTGAGTAACTCTCAGCAGTTCGCCGACTTCAACGGCCCGGGGGAGAAGTCCTGGAAACTTCAGTATCAAACAAGCCTGAAGTATCTGGACGCACCTGATGTCCAACTCAGCACGTCCTATACCCGAGGTGAAGCCGATCTGACCCGGGTAGATCCTGCGAGCAAAGGGTACGGCTACATCTTCAATGCTGATGGAAAAGACGCCCACCATTGGGAGCGCGATGTAGCCCTGCGTTATGCCGTGCCGGCCGGCAAGGCCAAAGGGTTGAACCTGACGCTGCGTTGGGCTACTCACCGCACGGGTGACGGCTACACGGCACCGGGCAATACCCGTGGCAATTCGAACGCCGATGAATACCGGGTGATCGTTGACTACCCGTTCAGTATTTTTTAGCAGGTTGCAAGAATGCAGGGCTGAAAATTGGCTGAGTTCTGGAACGCCTCCAAAATAGTTATGGAACACATGCCCTGCGCCGAGATTCTTTCCAAACCCCGGAAACGACAAAGCCCTGAATAATCAGGGCTTTGTCGGTACAAATATGGCGGAGGCGATGGGATTCGAACTCATGGACCTGTTACAGTCGACGGTTTTCAAGTCCGACGAATAAACGTTATATTTCAATTGGTTAGCCTTTATTGGTTTCCGCAAGCGAGCATTCTCCGATGCTCTGGAGGCCGCTAAAAACAAGGGGTGGCACTTTACTTGCGGAAACGAATTTGGCCTGTTTTTCGGCTTCATCGGGTGGGCTTAACGATCTCCCCGACACGCCGATAAACCGTCTCAGTGATGCGCTTGTCGGTGTGGCCGAGCAGGCGGCTTGCATGCCCCAGATCGTCGATTTCGCTCGCGGCCTTTGGCCGAATATCCCTGAACTGAAATAGGCGAATGCTGGCCGCAAGATGGGCATCCTGATTCTCCAATGCTTTCTTGATCGCGGTATTGCGCGCGTCGTCAAACCTTAGACGAAGCATTGCTGCGGTCACCCGTCGACCATCCTCGGTGACAATAAGGTATGGGTTCCGGATGGCGCGCGCCTTCCGTTGCTCGAGCAGCCTCTCAATCAGTTCGCCCAGGCCATTGATGATCTCTCCGGCGTCGAGCCGAATGCGCAGCTTCTTCGAGGTCTTGCCTTGGGCGACTTGCAGGAAGCTGTCGATGACATCCGTGGCGCGCATAGACAGAACGTCAGCCGGGCGCTGAGCAGTGAAATAGGCCAAGTCCATGGCATCCTTCAGCTCAGGCGATGCGGCCCCGTAAACGGCGTTCCAGATGGTCGAGTCGGCGTAGAAATCGCGCGGTGTTTCTTTATTCTTGCGCACGCCAGAGGCCGGGTTCTCCTTGTCGGTGATGCCCCACTCCCTGGCGATGTTATAGATGTGCGAGAGCAGCGAGATTTCGCGGTTCGCCCTAACCTTGCCGGTTCGCTTGTCGCGGTACTGCGCGATTGCCTGCGGCGTCACCGCGTTGATCGGCGCATCACTGAACGCCTTCCTGAGTTGCGTCAGCGAGAGCAAGTTGTCCTTCTGGGTTCTCGGCTTCTTGCCGGGGATGATCTCAGCTTCGTAACGGTCAAACACTTTGCCCAACAAAGTGTTCTTCGCCGGTACCGGCTTGCAGTCGAGCTTCGCCCATTCAGCTTTGGCAATGTCCAAATCCCCCCCAAGAGGGATTTCAATCCTCTTCCCCGAACTATCCTTCCCGTCGTAGTAATACCCCACCCACTGCACACCGCTTTTCAGCGTCCTGACCCGCCGGATCATCCGAGGCGGCAGGTCTCTATTTGCTGCCTTTCTTGGGCGCATTCCTTACCCCACGCGTGACAAGTCCAGCGACCAGGCTTCGGCCGCAACGTTTTCTGCTGAGGGTTTGACTCCGGCCAGTTTCATTCGGGCATATACTCGGCCGACAACCGGGCGTCGCGCACCAGTCAGTACGTACTTCCAGCCATTTTGATTGAGCCAACCGAGCTGGCGCGAAGGGATCTGATAGCCCGTAATAGCTGCCAGTTCTTCCTCAGCCAGCGTTTCACTTTGAATTTCCATGATTGCTCCATGCCGCGCCTGGCGGCAGAAGGTGTAGAGGGGGAGAGTTATCGTTTTTCGAGGGAAGTTGTGACGGCTTCGACTATCACCGGGCCGACAATCTTTGTGCTGTCCAAGTGGTCCTTGAACAGCCTATTCAATCGGCCTATAGCCGCTTCTCTGGCTTGGTCATGGACCTGGCCTGTAGTGCAATCAGGCCCCCAGCTGCCGAGACTCGAAAGCTCCAGAGTGATAGTGACCTTTGCACCGGTAGTTGTTCTTGAGCGTGGTTTCATCGCCGCGGCCCCTTGTAGATGAGCCAGAGCATGTAGAGCGGGGCGAAGATCATGGCGTCACCTGCTCAGCGGCGATTTCGTCGAGGAAAGATTGAGGCAGCACCGCGGCGAACTTGCCTTGCGACCACGACAGTGGCTCAGATTTGCGAATCATCTCGTTGAGCAAGTCGAACGCGGCCACCAGCTGTTCGTCGCGTATTTCGCCGTCCTCTGGAAGGTCATCACAGAAGACGTCCGACGGGTCGATCTCACGCGGCATGTTCGGCTCGCAGATGCACAGGCGCAGGCCAGACAGGTTCACGTCGCCATCAAGGATGTAGTCTCGCAGGCTGTCCGCGTCGAAGAAGTAGTTGTCGCCGTCGAAGTCCACCAATGGTTCGCCTTCCCAGTCTTTGGTAGGCATGGCCGCGAATGCTTTGGCTCTGCTGTCGGAGTGGCACTGCTCGCACCAACTGCGCACTTCGTAGATTGGGTGATCTGGGTTTTTCTCGCAGCGGCGATGAGTGGCGCCGCAATAACGGGCCATATGCTCATCGCTACCCCAGAAACGGCCATCGGCGCCAACCCAGCCGGTGACGGTTTGAATGCTGGCTGCTTCAGGGGATTCGTACATCACAACTTTTTCTTCAGGCATGACTTCGTCCTTACCAGCACTGCTACGCTGGAATTGATGTTTTGTTTGAGGGATGGCGGAATGAAATCTGAGATGCAGGAGTTGGTAGGGGGCGCTCGTTTTTTAGGCCGGATCAAGTCGCTGCAGGCACAAGAGGCGTTTTGCTTGCTACTTGGCTACGCCTCATGCTTGAACGGCTATGAGGTCAAGATTAAGCCTCAAGGAAAATTGATGTCTGTCGGTATTTATATGGGGAAAAGCTGCCCATTCGCTTTTACCGCTAACGATCACTGGGTACTCTTTTATTTCCGTAAGCCGGCAGTGCAGTCAAAAAAGTACTCGGACGCGGTGCTCGGTGAGGCGTTTGATACTTTTAAAGCAGTTCAGGATGGCGAGTGGACACTCAAGCTTCGATCTATTGACGATGTCCGGCGGCTGATTCCTCTACTAGTCATACCGCTATAGCGGCTGACTTTGAAGGGGGAAGTGGTGTTACTTGAGGGGAGAGGCAGAGATTTTGGAGTAAGTGTCGATATCAGTTGTAGCAAGAAGGGAGCGGCCATCCTTGAATTTTGCGTAGAAGGTTATTTCCCTTTCTTTATCACATAGCAACCAGCCCGCAACTAACCCAATCGGCCCTAAAAGCAATGCTCCAGCCAGGCTCCATCGGATAACGCTTCCTTTCTTATTTACGACTTCTTCGGTCGCTGTTTCCAAGGCCTCTAGTTTTGAAATGGATATCGTTAATTCGCGAGAAGGTTTTAATGCGGATTTTAGAGTGAACCGTCCAGATTGAAATTCGGCATCACCTGCCAGAAAGTCACCGGATATCACTGTTATTTTCGACATGGTGTTTCTCTTCTGATCGGGTTTAGCCGGCTGACTACTGCGCTCCAATGGCTCCTGTCAGTCAATCGACTTGCGACAAAAGGTGAGGCCTATGGTCACTCCATCGATGCCAGATCATGGGCATTCACAACCGTCATGCCGAGGCGGTCGGCGATCAGCACTTCCAGTCGTGCACCTTTTGAATGCTCCCAGCCAGGGAGCGTGGCCACGGTGTCGCAATACATCAGGGCCGCAATGTCGCGGCGCATGCAGTCGTTCCAGGAACCGCCGTCAGGGTTGATCTCAGCGGGGTTGGTGACGGTGTGGCCTTCGGCGCGCAGGCTGGCGGTCATTGCGGCGAAGGCGGGGAAGTTGAGGCCGGGCAGTCATTGGCCCGCTGAGGTAGATGCGCTTCATGCAGCCACCTGCTGCTGTTCCTGGCGCAGCGCTGCCTGGACAGCCTCCACGATACGGCGCAGGTATGTGAAATCGTGGTTTTCTTCGACAGCCTTACCATCGAGCGGGTAATGCCATTCATCTCCGAACAGCTCGGTCAGCAACTTGCTGTGATGCCAGCATTCGTTTGCCGTCTCGACGCTGCTCAGAACATCGATGTCATGCCAAAGCTCGCGGGCTTCACCTTTGCTCAGTTCGCCCAGCTCCCAGTCGTGGCGCCCGGTCTGTTGCCGACGACGCTGGACGATGCACTTTTTGGCGAACGTATGGAGCGCGTCACCGCTGAATCGCGTGCTGCTGATCCCGCGATCCAGGCAGTTCAATACGTAGTCCCAGCCGCAGTTGGTGACGAACTCCGCGACGGTGCGCGGGCCCATGCCACCCCAGTAAGCGTTCCAGCTCTTGTCCCAGCAGTTGATCGTGATCTTGCCCTGGGCTGTCTGGTAGTTCGGGTTGGATTCGGTCGGGCAGTCGCGGCGGCCGAAGTCCTCGAGGAACACGGTGATCGGGTCGAGCCGTGGCGCGCCGGTGATCACCAGCTTCGTCACTGTCGAGCGCTCAACCTTCAGCGGCTCAGCAATTTTGTTTTCTGTGGGCATGGGGCGTCCTATGCCGGGGCATGCCCGGGCGGTGGGGGATATCAATAGCTCCAGTTATGGGCTCTCTAGAATTTCGATTTTCTTAGCGAGGGATACCATCGCTCTCCAGCTTGAGATAATGTTGCGGTTTTTGGGGAGTTCACTAATGGTAGTTGTAAAGAAATTTGTAAACGGCTACGAGGTTATAGACTCCGGGACTATCCATGTGGCGGGTGATAGTCTCCAGCTTGTTTTAGATGGTATGCCTATTGATATTTTGTTTAAAGATGATGGCGGCAACGCAAGGTTTATAACTGAAGTCGATGGTCTAAGTCTGAAGATCAGTCTTTTTAATTTTAACAATCCTTTGGGGGAAGGAAGAATTGAACCTATCGGGGTTGCAACTAGTCAAGGGCGGGATATTAAACTCACATTTTTTAGCCATACCATAGACAAAGCGAAAAGTGAAAGAGTTTTCTCCTACACATTTTTGATGGGGCCGCAAGTAAATGGCTGAGCCTAAGACTTTACCCGACAGTTCGGGAGCTGTTGGTAATCGCACCCCACAACCGAAGGCCGGAACATCTGGAAGAATAACAGATACAATCGGTACTGGTGAAAATGCAAAAAACTCTATAGTTTGGATGACCATAACCTGGAGCTTTTCCATAGCGACGGCGATGAGTTTTCTATTTTTCTCTTTGGTAGTTTGTTATAAGGATTTCAATTATTTGGAGAGTATAAAGTCTGTATGGTCAATATTTGTTCCGATAATAACTCTAGCTCTAGGTTATGCGTTCGGCAAAAATAAGTAGCATTAGTCTGGTGTTTTAATTAGGCGGATTGAATCAAGCAGCTGCTTTAAGGGCCTCAATGATTCGCTGCCCAGCCAGAGGCGGCACCGCGTTGCCTGCCATGTGCATAGTCAGCCGATGGTTGTCCGGGCGCTTCGTGTCAGCTGGAAACGACATGGCTGCTAGCGCTTCATTCGCTGAGAGCATTCGCATCTCATCGCCTCGTACCAAGGCCCACCGGTCCAGCGTGGTGATAGTTCCAATCGGCCTCTCCAGGCTTCGGCCGGTCAGGCCCGAGCCTGACCCGTAGTACGGCATGATGAATCTCTCACCGAAACGCTCCCGGCCATTCTTCACACGCAGCAGGGTCGATTCAGCCCGGCCCGGCTTCACAACATGGCTCCACTTGCCCGCTTCGAAATCGATGAAGGATGAGGCTGGCACATGCTGGCGCTGATGTAGCTGCAAGTTGAGCGGAGCTTTGCTCAGAGTGCAGACCAGAAACAAGCGCACGCGGTGCTGGGGAACTCCAAGATCGGCGCAATCAACAACATGTGGCGCGATCATGTAGCCGAGCGCTGCCATCGCCTGCGACCACGCTGGATACAAAGCCCAGTCCGTGAACTCTTCAACATTCTCGACCAGCACCACTTCCGGCCGGTGGAATTCAGCGGCTGACACGACTGCCCAGGCCGTGGATCTCGATGCATCATGCTGAGCATTCCCTGACTTCTTGCCGCGTGCCTTCGAGTGCCCTTGGCAGCACGGCGAAGCGAGCATGATGTCGTGTGCGGGCACCTTCGACCAATCCGCCTGGTGCAAGTCCTGGCAGACGTGAACTGCGTCCGGATGGTTAGCGCCGTGCCACTCAACCGCGACGGGCCAGTGATTGGCGGCCCATAAAACTTCGATACCGGCATTGCGGGCACCGGTAGACCATCCGCCGAGTCCGGCGAACAAATCGATTGCAGTGGGCATGTGATTTCCTTTGTGAAGGCGCATTGGTATCATTCCTCATTTCTTCAATTGGGAAGTAAGACGTGAGTGCAATGACGTTTTTCGTGGATCCGACGTGGTGGGTCTCGGTTGTAGTTGTGGGAATTGTGATTAACTTTTTTTCCGCTTACGCCAAAGGGTGGATTGATAGCGGTCTGGGAAAGATTTCAGAGAAGTGGAAGTATTCTTCCGAAAGAAGAAAACAAGCCCAGCTAGGAAAAATTGAGGAGTTGGCGCGCAGTGAGTACTTACGGATGAAGGCTATGGGAGCCGCAACTCATGCTCTCATTCGAGGTGTCAGCTTTCAGGTAATAGCTTTTTTTGGAATTTATCTGGCAGTGTCTGCGGATAAAGTTTTTCCTACGGAAATTGTTCTAGCAGTTGGGTGTTTTGCGATCTTGAGTCTTTCAATGTCCATGGCGTCCGTGATAACTGCTGCAACCATCAGGAAGAATGTGGAGTCTGCTGATAAGCTCGACCGCATTTAAGATCGAGTAGCGCGTTGAGTGTTCCACACACACACACACAGCGCTCGCCGGCTGGCGTGATTCGTTGAAGTGGGGTATTGCTGGCGCCTCGACGAAGGAGTGCGCCATGAACTGGGTGATGCTTGCGGATTACGGATCGATCGCTGCTGGTGCTATATCGGCGTCATGCTGGATAGTCGCTGCGTTTGTGAAGGTCGATCCACCTGAGAGCCTGAAGGGGAAACCGGACGATGAGTACTGGGATGGGATCGTCGTTAACGGCGCTGATCTCATTGAGACGTTGCGCGCCCAGGCTCGATGGAACAGCGCAGCGGCAATTGCTGCGGCGATCGGTGCCACCCTTCTTATCGTTTCGAAAATGGCATAGGGGAAGGCGCTGGCGAGGTTTCACTGCCAGCGGCTGGTTTGCTGAAGTATTTGTTGTGTGCTATTCCGAATATGGCCGATATAGGAGAACTCCAATGAGATATCTCATCGCTTTCGGAATGGCGTTAACAGCTGCCCAGTTAGTAGGCTGTGGTGAAAAGGTTGAGGCGCAGCCTCAGGCCAAGGCTGCTCCCAGTGTTTGCGAATGTTCTGGTCAGGCAATTCTGTTTGCAAATAAGCACGCTGTATACAATTGCAGTTGTGGCGCAATGCAATGCGTGGCTGCGTTTACAGCGAATGGAAATGGCGGACCTACGGGGGGTGTTGCGCTGCAGTGCAAGTAGGTCGTGACCGTGTAGCTGATTGGCGGGCAGCGCCGGAGGATCAGGCCAGATCAGCGAGAGGCAGCGGCACTTGGGCTTGATCTGCGGCGCCGCCGGGGCGAACCGTGTTGAACCCTGTCTCTACCGCCAACAGAGTCTCGATCCAATGGCTTTCCCGCTGCGTGATGTAGGCCGCTCGGTTTGTGCAATCCTCTGGGTAAGCGATCACCTCGATCACGGAGAACTCCCAGTCGGTGATGTCGGAGCCGCCCAGCGCTGAGTGAAACTTGCAGCCGGTTGAGTTGCTCAGGTGCTGCCACCAACGCAGCGTGAATGACTGGGTGGTCTGACCGATGTACACCCGGCCGGTGGACTTCTGCCGCACCTGGTAGATCACCGCTGGAAACCGACCTTCGTTCACCTGGCGGAACTCCTGAACATCACGGAATCGCGCGGCCTGCTTGCAGGACTCCGTGCAGTAGTCGTGGCTGGTCGTTTCGGTGTTCGGATCGTTGTATTTGTCGATCAGCTTGAACACCGTGCCGCACTCCTTGCAGACCGTGTCTTCGAAGCGGCGCAGAAGGTATGTATCGGTCTCGCTCAGTTCCTGGATGTGCAGGAGGTAAGCGTGATCGGTCATGTCTGAGCGCAGCACCCGCATTGGGAACTGGCGGTCGTACAACTCCTCGACCTGACCTTTCGCTTCCTTTCGGGTTTCAGCCTCGACCATGCCGCTGAACACTGGCGGCCAGGCCCATTCGGCTTCGCGGTTTGGGCCGGCCGGCTGGCGCCCCTTGATCTGGTAGTAGAACTTGGCCATGGCTTTCTCCAAGCATGCGCCGCCCTCCGTGACCGGTGGTGGCAATTTGGTTTGGGTTGAGGTATTACGGGTGACCGGCATGGGGCCGGGATATAGAGCTGGGTGGTGCTGTATGATCGAAAAGGGAAAACATGATCACTTTGGAGAGACGTTTGAATACATCTCAATCGACCTCAGTGACAAGAAACACAAGAATCGCGTTATCGACTTTTTCGAAACGCGCGACCCCTTGAGCCAGGAATTTACGTGCGACATTCAAGCCAAATGGTCGGCGGGTAAGTTCCATCCGACATTGACCATGAGCAAGCAAGATGTTCTAGGGTTGGCTGACTTGTTTGGCGAATGGGCTGCTAGGATTCGTGAGGCCGAAGCTGACTAGCCGGGGGCAATGATCTCGTCGCCTGGATCCTTCTGAATCATCAGCATGCTTTTCTGATCGAAAAGTCGCGCCACGTTTCTGGATGGTCGGTATTCGTGTCGCGGCGGATCCAGCAGCGGCAGCGCACCGCCCGGACCAAGGCCGTGCAAATGGTGAATCATCAGCGTGATCGCCTCGCCCTGTTCCTCGATGCCGCTCCAGGCCATCAGCTCAGCTAAGGCTTGGCGGGTGCCGGCCATGCAGTGCAGCCGCAACTCTTCCTCGCCGCGAGCCTTTCGTTTCGTCGCAGTCTTTGCCGATCGTTCTTTCGGTAGGGCTGCCATGGGATACCTCTTCTATGCCGCTGGCCGGTAGTGCCAACCAGGTTTGTCGTTTGCGTTGTTGGACGCGAGCTATGCGGCGCATGAATTACTACCTTGGCGCGCTTTCGGGTAGTCAATGCCGTGGGCGGCAATGATTCGCTCGAACGCTTTGTTGCCGATGGCCAGCTTCCCGCAGCACTGGCGCCGGGTGATGCCCAGTTCCATGAAAGCCCTGATCCGCTCGGCATATTTCGCGTCTCTGGCATCTGCTTGCTCCTTGCGCAGCGCGTCATTCGCGCCTCCCCGGGTTGGGCGCTGGAATGTGATGCCGTGCTCTTTGGCGATGTTGTAGATAGCTTTCCTGCTGACGCCGACGACCGCCGCAACTTCCACCTGGGTGTGCGTGCTGCTCAACCCGCGGACTTGCTCAACCAGCCTTGCCCGCGCCTTCTGGAAGGGGCTGAGTTCGACTGGTGGCGGGGGAGGAGCTTCAGCCCTCCGCCGAACAAATGGCTTCGGCACCGGAGGCATTTGGTTGCTGTAGGTGATCGGCCTGGGCTTGTAGTTGTAGGGGGCGGCTTCTTCGATCTTGCCGCCAGCGGCCAGGTACTGCTCGACCTGGGCCGTCAGTTCGTTCGACTTGGGTCGAAGCTGCTCGACCAGATTTAGATGGTTGCTGATCATGCTCAAGCTCCTAATCTGTGGGCTTGTGCCCGCGCTTTGTCCGCGACCTCATCAACCATGCGATTCAGTTCTAGGTTGAATTGGACGAGCTCTTTGTGAAGGTTGGCGATGTAGTCTTCGTCGCGGTAAACCGTCTCGATGTAGAGCTGGCACTCTTCATCTTGACGAGAATCGAACGACAGAAAGTCCCACCATTTCCGTCCTGTAACGAACATGCAGCCCTGGACCTGCGGCATGTGTTCCTCCGGCATGCCTTCGAGCCAAGTCCTGACGTGTATCGCCTCATTGAAGGGACACTTTGACTCTGTGCCCCCGTCATCGTTGATCAGGCCGTCTGGCGAGCAGCCGAGCCAGTCGTACTTCGGGTGGACGATGAACGCTGACGGTATGACGATGTTGCCGGTCAGCATCTCGTAGGCGTCCTGAGCCTTCTGTTCTTCGGTGTGGCCCCACTTCATGGAAGCGCTGCTGACGTTGTGCTTGGACTTCTTTGCCAATCGCTCGAAGCACAGTTCGCGCATGTATGAGGTGCGCGCGCCCATAGGCTCGCGCTTCCCATTTTTGTCAGGCTTCCCCCAGGCAATCACATCTTTAAACCGGCTGGCTGTCACTCGGCCAGATCGGTCTGCACTCCACTTTTCAGTGCCCTGAAGTTCCGTTCTCACTACGCCGCTTCCCCGACCTGAGACAGGTCGTCGTTGGTGCCAGTCATATCGGTAAAGTCGCCATCAACGGTTGCCGCCATGTTCTTGAGCGCTTCGTGGCATTCCAGACCGATCGCTGCGCGCTGCTTTGGCTTGAGGCCTGCCCAGGCTGCCGCATAGGCTTCGATGTCCTGTCGCCTCGCGACGACCAAAAGGTCTGCGAATACTCCATCGATTTCCGGCGACGGGGATTTCGGGCCGAACGACACGCCAGCAGCGGCGGCGGTATTTGAAGCCTGCTTCGCAGGGGTGATATCGATTTCACCGCCGTACGAGTCTTCGAATTCATCGGGCGTATAAACGCCGAGGATGACGTCAGGGCAGAACAGTCGCGCCCATTTTTTAGTCACCAAGTAGGCAATCTGCTGCTTTGGATCTTCCGCCCAAAGCGTCGAGTTCCGCGTGCGGACCTGGGTGAGCAGAAGCTCCAGAATGCGTGGCTCGTCTTCACCCTTGAAGGTTGCCCAGACCTTGATCCCAAGGCCTTTCTCGTCGTCAAAGCTCCATCCCGGAACACGGTACTTCTTGAACTCGCCAGTGTCCTCGTCCTTCTTGGTCCTGCTGGTGACTTCGCGCATCTTGCCGATGACGTTTTCCCAAGCGCCGAACCACTCGAAGTTCAAGCGGCCCTTGACTGGAGCCTTGGCGGTGATCACTGCGTTGACGAGTTGCGCCTCATAGCTCAATGCCCCGCCGTTGACGATGAATGTCTTCTGCGCAACCGCAAAAGGGTTCATCTGCCACTGCATTGCTTGTAGCACTACCGCCATGCAGTCAGCTTGATTGCCCTTCAGGTGCTTGGGGACCGTTGTCGCGCCCTTCGACATCATCAGTGCGAGGTCGCTCATCGACTTCATGGTGCCTGGATCGAGGATGAGCGCTGCCGCGTTGTGCGATGGATCGGGGTACGCGGCAAGGCCGGTTGGTGCTTGGGTGTCTGAATCGGTCATAGCACTCTCCGTGGCCGACAAGGATTGGGTCGGCCGTTAGATGGAAAGGGTGGTTAGAAGCGGATGGCACGAAGCCAGGCGCGAGCAGTGTCGAGGTCGACGTCGAAGCCCAGAGCTACAACCTCGACAATGTCGTCAACCGATGGCGCGGTCGTAGTCACGTCGTCGAGTTCAGCCGCAATCGCATGTGCGCTGACGTGTGCGACTTCGACCTTCTCTGCGACCATGGGCTCAGCCGCAGTAGCGATTGGGACCGGCGCGGTAGCTTGGGCGCGCAGGCGGGCCAGTTCTTCCTGGTCACGCTGATACTGTGCATCGCGTTCGCGCTGCTGGCGCTGTTGCTCTTCCTGCTGCTCACGCTGTTGGCGTTGCTGTGCCTCCATGTCGCGGCGCTGCTGGTCCAGCTCGTCCTGCTGCTGCTTCAAGCGCTTGCGGTCTTCTTCGGCGCGTTGCTTGCGCAGCTCCTCTGCTTCCGCGTCGGCGATGCGCTGCTTCTCGCGAAGCTCGTCGAGTTCTTTCTGCTGAGCCAGCAGTTTGGCGGCGGCCTCTTCTCGTTCAACGGCAGACCTGTGTAGCGTTTCAAGCTGCTCAATAGCGTTGTCGCGAGCGATGGTGCCTTCAGCTTCGAACTCTGCATATTCTTCGGGCAGGATCACCGACTCCTTCACGCCTTGCAGAATGTTTGCGACATCAGCAGCGCTACGGCTTGCATATGCGGCCGCGACAGAGCTGAAGCGGGTAATCTTTGCCCGGATGGCTTCGACACGCTCAGCCTCGACACGCTCGCGCTCAGCCTTGGCGTCAGCTACGCGCTTTTCTTCGGCCTTGATTGCTTCGTCAACAGGTGCCTCGATCGCCAAGACTCGATCTTTCAGCGCCTCACCGAACTCCTTAACCTGATTGACGCGAGCCTGGGCATCCTTGACCTTCTGCTGATAGGGGATCAGCGCCGTCTTGGTGGTTTTGTCCAGGGCATAGCGCACGTCGCGGATATCGACGCGAACTTCCTTCGCATTCGCCAAACCTTCGCTGGTCGAGCAATCAACGACCAGCTTCGCGTAAGTGGTCTCCAGACGAACGATCTGTTCCTCGTGCGGCCGATATTCGGCGATGTCGGTGACGGCAGCCGCAGGGGCGACTGATTTTTGTGCATCGTCGGTTTCGCTCATTTCGAGCGATTCTTGTGCGAGTGCTTGTTTAGAATTTGCGGACATGACAATTCCTTGCCGCGCAGTGCGCAGCGTTTGAAGGCGTGGGTTATTGGGTTAGTTGGCCGGAATAGGCGCTTGCCAGCATCCAGACAGTGAAGAGCAGTAGGGCAATGGCTGATCCGCGCCAGGTATAGAGGCGCTTAGCGCGCTGGTAGGAGGTCATGACCGAACCCTCACCGCGATCCGCCCGCCCTTCATGGTTGCAGCCAGGCGCTGCGGCAGATTGGCGACCAGCTCTTCGCGCTTACGGCCGATCACCTCGTTGAAGGGCAGGCCGAAGCCGAGCAGGGCGATCTTGCGTTCGATGTCGTCGAGCTGTTCGTCGATCAGGCTTTTCACGATTGGAGTGGTCATGCTGCAACCCCTTGCCCGAACTGGGCGTTATACGTGGTGTAAATCTGGTCAATGCGCGCCCTGTAGTGCCGGTGCTCGTCTTCACTGATGGCGCGCAGCATGAAGGCCAGAGTGATGGACGATGTCGCCGCTGAGCTGGCGTTGGGTTTGCCGAGGTCGCGGACCATGTTGTCGATCTCGCCCTCGATCCAGTTGACCGCCGTCTGGTGGTCGCGCTGTTCATCGTTCATGTGCGCATCCGCTGGGTGGGCAGACCATTTCCATTTTCGCCATGGCCAGGCCAATGCGCCGCTTGAGGCTCTTGCGCTCTTCCAGCCGCCTCGCTTCCCGATCGGCCAGCGCCTGGGTCCGGATCTGCTCGGCAGCCTCATAGTCGTGAAACTCTTCGGGCTGCGATTTTTTCTCGCGCCCCCAAGCGTCGTAGCGCCTGTCCCACTCTCGGGCCTGCACACTGTCTGCGTAGCTGGTTGCCATGGTCGCCTCCAGAGTGGCGGGTGTTGATCCAACAAAACTCGGCTGCACTCATCCATTCCGCTGATTGCCGTTGGGCGCGGAGGGGAGTGCATGCGGGTGGTGTTGGGGGAGAGTTGCCCAGGCCCGCTACTGGCGACGGCCTGGGTGTGCAGCATCAGCAATGTGCGATGTCGTTCGGTTGGGCCTACCGGTCCCCGGTTGATGCGCGGTCACATCCTCGGCCCCACTGTCCGCTGCCTGTCAGGTGTTGGGCGCAGCCTTCAGGCTTACTGCGCCACGCGGGTGGATCGTTGATCTACTTCATGGTGGTCATCCTCAAATGCGCGCCGTTGGCATCCTGGCGGGCGCTCGCTGTTCTCTGGTATTGCCTGCGGGGGGCCGCATTGCGCGGTGCAGAATCATCCGCATCGGGGTGTGATCTGGCCGGGTGCGATACCGGCATCCATGGGTGGGTTCGAACCACCGGCGCGCCTTTTGCGAGGCCGCTCTACCAACTGAGCTACATGGTCACGCTCTGGTCACCCGGCCTAGGAACCCGGTCACCCATCACGCTTCGCGCATCGCCTGCGCATTCAGATCACACTCCGATGCGGCCTGGTGCTGGGGAGTACCAGGTGCTCGGGCAGTTATCGTCAGGCTGACGTGGCGCTGGTTGTTCAGTCGTAAATGCCGTAGCTGAACTCGTCTTCGTCGCAATCGACGAGGATCTTTGAAGAGCCGAAGTAAAGTGCGGCAACCATCTTTTCGAACTCGGAACGGAATTTCAGGGTTTGGCTGATCTTCTCGTTGTCGATTTTCGCGGCGTACACGGATCCGACCTCGCGACCTTTTTCGTCTCGGTCCTTCCCGTGACGGTCGAAGCTGATGTGGATCGCGTTGTCGAGCAGGTATTCGCTGCGCTCAGAGCTTCTGGAGTAGCTCGTAATCCCGTGATCCTTTGGCTTCTTGTCGAAGTAGATGTGCAGGCCGCCGTAGTCGGATGGTTGGAAGCGGATGTCTGGGGCCTCCCAGTGTTCTTCTGCAGCGGACTCTTTGTGGTCCTCTACAAAAGCTTCCAGGAGAGCCTGCAAGCTGATCACTTCAGGCATCGCGTCCTTGTTCAGCACCTCATCGATCTGCTTCTGCGCCAAGCGCACCATGTCGGCCTCGACGCCGCTGTTTTCCCACTTCTCTTTAAGCGCCTTGGCGACCATGTCGTTGTAGCGCGTCAATTCGAAGACCGTCGAGAGGTTGGCTGGCAGCGCAGCCTTGATGGCTTCCTCAACCTGTTTGCCCATATCGCCGTAACGGCCAAAACAGTTGTCGATCACCTTGGTGAACATGATCCTCACATGCTCGTCGATGATTTCCTTTGGCTGGTCACTGACTGCGAAAGCGGTGACTCGCTCAGCCAGAAGCTGCTGAAGTGTTTGCTCGCTCATTTGGTGCTCCGTGCTTGATCGGTTGTTTTCCCAATGCACCCGGGTAACCAGGTGCATCAGTGAAAAATTCCTTTCCGCCCCATGCTCGGCGCCTCGGTTTCCCCACCTGGTCGGCGTCACACATTTCGTGTTCGGTGTTCTTCGCCGGCTGGCTTGCATGGTTTGGCGTTCTCCCTTGTGGGGAGCCCGGCCAGTTCCAGAGCTGGCATGGAGATCGAAATTTGTGTTTCGCGCTGTACCCGTTTCTGGGGATCGATCCGCGAAGATTCCTGACTGTTAAAGAGCGGCGCAGCTTTCGCTGCAGGGCCGGTGTTGCGTTGGCTTGAGATACAAATTAACCGCCGGTTTCTTTGTCGTCAATACCGGCGGTTAATTTATTTTTCGAGGCAATCGAATATGCTTAGCTAAATGCTGTACGTATATACAGTTATCAAGGAGCGTCAGATGGGCAAGCCGCAGAAAAAAATCCAACAGTCAAAGGAAGAGCTGACAGGCCTTGAAAGGCTTGGTCTGCGGGTTTCTTCAATGATCAATCACCCGGTCGCACAGATTCAGCGCTGGGTAACGATTCACCGCCTGGACACGGACGGTGAGCGCGAATGGGAGGAGGTGATGGGCCTGCTATCCGAGACGGACGGCATAGACATGACGTTCAATGACGATGAGTCGGTGACGCTGAGATGGGAGGCCCAGGCCGAAGAAGATCGCATGGTCGAAGTGGAGGGCGCGTTGGAGGTGGAGGAGGTCGCACCTTTCTGAAAGCCAAAAAAATGGCCCGCATGCGGGCGGGCCAAATGGGAATTCTTCAAAGGAGCAGGGTTAATCTGCGCTCCACCATGTGAGCGATTGGTGAAAAGTATGTCGCAGGAACGAAAAAGCCCGGCGTCGGCCGGGCTCTCTATCGATGGGCCAAATCCCTTTGGCTGACCGCATTGTGCTTGGTAGGTGTGACGAAGGCGTGACAGGCGGATACTAAAAGCCCGGCGCTGGGCCGGGCTCGTTAGATGCGACTGGTTGCTACAGCCAGCCGAAACCTTTAGCCATCATCCCGGCGAGACCCAAGGCAACAACAATAAGCGAGCCGAAAACCAAGCGAAAATCCACTCTCATATCGGAGCGTATGCCGGAAAACTCCCCCTTAGCTTCGCCGCGGAACTCGCGCACATCATCCTTCAAAGAGTCGATGTCTCTTCGAATGTACTGTACGTGCGTTTCAAGTTGGGCTACTCGAGCTTCCAATTCGCCACCTCCACCACCGTTGTTACCTCCATCATCACGATTCCATGATGGATGACCAGAGATAACTCTGCCAGAAGAATCTTTCAACACAGGGGCGTTACTCATCCTTCGCTCTCCGTGCCTCAGCATGTCCGACCATATTCGTAATCGTAGCCGCCAATTTTTTCGCCACATCCAGAGGCAGCGTTACCGCCCCAACGTCAAGTCTGAAAATCTCCGTGTCGCCAGACTCTATGCTCGAAATACCATTTTCTATTACGAATTGCGTGGTTTTTACATTTATTGAATGCCGGCCAAAGGTGAGGTGGATAGCCTCATCTCCGTTCCAATTAATGGCGAAAGCGTCAAACTGATCTACTTGCTCATCGATAAAAGAGCCGGCTTTGATGTGTGGAATTACGGCTGTGGTAAATTTTTCGCTCATTGCCCAATCCCTGCGCTATTTCAAATAAAATTCCAAATTGCCCGACGCCGGCTAAACAATCAAAACTTCTGAAGCGCCCGTACCACCATCACGCCTACTCAACTTTCCCGCGCACAATCCTTCCCGCCTTCACCTCATCAGCGTAAGCAGTCAGCCGATCAGCTTGCTCATGCAGCTTTTCGATTGTCTCCATTGCCTCCAGAAGCTCTGCATCCCCGCGTTGTTTAGCCAGCCTGAACATCTCCAGAGCGGCCTCTTCGAGGGAGAACGCTGCGGCTTTCAAGTCGCGGCGCAGTTCTTGATTTGGTTTGGTGAGGGCCATGACAACCTCATGCAAATTCTTATGCCTGCCCGACCATCTGGCTTGCACTGATTTCTTTAACCCAGCTATCTAACCGATTCTCACCTTGCTGGAAGACTGTGATCATCCTTCGAAGCGCCTCAGCGTCTGGTCCATTACCTGTGTGCCTTAGACGCTCGGCAATCCGAACTAGCTCCACGGCCGACCACTTCAGATCGGAGGCGACACCCTGGAGGTCGCGCTTCAGTTCCTGCTCTGGTTTGTTGAACTCCATCATCACCCCTTACAAATCCCCATCACACGAATCCGGTAATCAGTCCGCCAGAGCGAATCTCAGTGCAATCACAGCCTGCAGTAGCTTATTCACCTGGACCGAGACTGTTACAGCCAGCTCTTCATCCCCAGCATCTCTAAGTGTTGCGGCCAAATTGAGCAGTTTCCCCACCTCCGACTCGATAGTCCGGGCGGATTCGCCTATCTGGTATCGAAGTGAGTGCGCCATGTCTTCAAGCCTCAAGCCAGATTGGTTACAAATCCCCACCGCACCAGCTCAGACTAGGTGTGCGTTCCAAACCAGCAGCACGCGAGCCTGGATGTAGGTCTCACCCGCTCTGATCGTTTGCGGTGGGTGCATCGTATTATCAGAAATCATTTTGATCTGATCATCGCCAACCCATTGGAGCCGCTTGATGTAGAGGTGACCTTCCCAAGAGAACATATAAATCCCGTCCCCCACGAATTCCCGAATACTGATGTCGACGAGCAGCGGGTCTCGATGCTTGATCGTGGGCGCCATCGACTGACCCCAGCCGGTCACCATCTTGAGATGGAAGTGCTCCTTGAACTCGACGCCCATCTCGCGCAGATGTTGTGGGCTTACCCTCACGTCCTGGAGCAATTCCGGGTAGTCGTGCGGTATTTGCCCGCCACCCATGGCAGCGCGGACGTCGTAATGCGCGATCCATACCTCATCACCGACAACGCCAGGGCGGTAGTAGTCGACCTCGATAACGCCGCCGTCATCGTCCGCGTCAGCAGCAGCCAGCAATCGCCGGCGCGCATCTTCTGAAAGCCCTTTTCCCTGCTTCTCCAGCATCTGGCGAACCATTTCAGCTGCCGACGAGTTTAGGGCTGGTGGCCCTGTGTGCTCAGCAGCATTTGTCAGCCCGCTTATCTCTTGCGCCAGCCTCTTGCTGAATTTCTCGATAGGCACTTCAAGAACACGTGACAGCACTGCCGCAAATTTCGCGTTCAGGGGGTTGGTGCCGTTTAAGTACATCGCGACGGCGGCGGCAGAGATGTCAGCCGCTTCAGCAAGGCTCGCCTGGGTGAGGCCAAGGGCATTTTTTTTCGATACGAAAATCGCCTTGGCGGCGTCGCACTCAGCTTTTAGCTCTGGGGAAAGTTCTTTCTTTTTGCTCATCCGTGAAATTTAACCGTTGGTTAAGTTATTTGCGGCAACCGGCGGTATTGCTAGAAAACTAACCGGCGGTTAATATCTGGGCTGACAACACCATTCGAGATTTTCAGAATGAAGCAGATCCCACTTACAGAGTTGGTTGCTACGAAAGGGCAGGCCTTTGCGGCTAAGTCTCTTGGGGTTAGCCCCGCTGCAATCAGTAAGGCTATTTCCGCCGAGCGAAACATTTCAGTCATCTGCAATGAAGACGGGACTTTCGAAGCTCACGAACTCAAGCCGTTTCCGGCCCAGGTGACCCCGAAAAAATCCGCCGCCTAACCAATCGCCTTTCGATTAGAGGTGAGCGAGGCAGTTGTGCGCTCAAAACCGCGCAGTTCATCACCGCCAAGTCGATCGCGTAATGGGCCGGCAACCCGCTCAAACGCAGGCCAAAGCCTGAGTTGAGACGACAAGGGAAGGGTGGATGCCAAGGCGACCACCAAGCAGCAAAGGGCGGCTATCTCGCCTTGCAATTCAGATTGATTGGCCATGGATGCGTCCTTGATCAGTTGATGAACAGATCATCGCGGAACTACTGGCGGTGTGCCACGCGAGACGAAGAGAGGTTTTCGCAATGGAAGAATTTGAACGAACTCTGCACCGCGAAGTAAAGGCGGGCGGTGGTACTGCGTTGGCCAAACGCATGGGCGTCAACGAAACGCGCTTGCTTGATTGCGCGAACCCGAATCGGGAAGCACACCGAATGAATCTGGAAATGTTTGGCCAGGTCCTCACTCATCTTTCCGAAGAAGGGCGCCTCGCCGTACTCGGCTCGCTGGCCAATCAATTCGAATGTGATGTGGTCCTGCGCAAGCGTCCAGAACCGAAACCCTTGATCGTCGCACTGTGCCATTTGACCGCCGAGTGCGGCGACGTGGGCCGACTGATCTTCGACGCCACCGCAGACAACCACATAAGTCAGCACGAAAAAGCTCAGGGCGATAAAGCCATTCAAGAAGCCATTGACGCGCTGCATGTGCTGCGTGAATCGCTGAAGGCCGCCTGAATTTCAGACACAAAAAAGCCGACGGAGAAGGTCGGCTGATTCGCAAAACTAGAGAGGCCCGATTATGCAGAGCCAGCCCAATTCAAGCAATACCCCTTCCAATGTCGCGACACCTTTTCAGAACTCGGAAAGCGTGTCGCGTACATCTGCGCGCGCTCCCCTGGTCAGGAATACCTGACATGCAATACACCGTCACGATCAATCAGGTGAAGGCGCTGGAGTGGGGGCTGAATTCTCAGCAGTCCCTGCTGTTTGCCTTCGTCTATGGCTGCCCGAGTTGGACCAAGCCAATCAAGACTGATGACGGGATCTTCTTCGCGCTGAGCAAGGCTAAGATCATTGAGGAGCTGCCGCTGCTCACCGATAAGCCAGACACCGCTTACCGCATGTTGAAGGTCTTGGAAGAGGCCGGTTTGATTGAGCTTTCCAGCACCTCGAACATCACGCTGTTTCGCCTGACCGAGAAGGCGGTCGAGTGGAACCAGAAGCTTGATGGGTCGGAAAAATATCCGACCCCACCACAAAACAAAGGTCGGAAAAAAATCCGACCTACCTCGGAAAAAAATCCGGGCAAGGTCGGAGGAAAATCCGAGCAAGGGTCGGAAAAATCTCCGACAAATCAGGATACCAATCATCAGGGTACCAATCAGGATACCAGTCAGGACTTGCAGGACGGCTCGGACAAGCCGGCCCAGTCCCGGGGCTTGATGCTGGTGGTTGATCGCACCGATGCACCCCGGGTAGAAATCCCTGCCGACATGCCGGGCCCCAAAGATCAGTCCTGCAAAACCTTCAAGGTCTGGGCGAATTACGCCATGGCCTACCGCAAGCGCTACAACACCTGGCCGGTCTGGAACGCCAAGGTCGGTGGTCAGCTCGGTCAGCTTGTCGACCGCCTCGGCGCCGATGTCGCCCATCACGTTGCCGCCCACTTCCTGAAAACCAGCGACGCCGCGGTTCTACGCAAGTGCCACAGCCTCAACGAGCTGCTGGCCAACGCTGAGAGCTACCACACCCAGTGGGTGACTGGTCAGCGTATCAACGGCGCCACGGCCCGCCAGATGGAACGCACCGAGGCGAACGTCTCCGCTGCGGAACAGGCCGCGCAAATGGTCTTGGCCAAGCGCCAGGCAGGAGAGCGCAATGAGTACCTCTGAAATGAACGACGCCCAGGTAGCAGGGCTGGCCGCGGCTATCATCGCCACAGCGGAAGCCATGGGCCAGGAAATGAGCCCCGGTACCGCGGCAATCATGGCTGAGGACCTCTGCGCCTATCCCGTATCGGACATCCGCGCTGCGCTGAAGGCCTGCCGCTTCGAAGTGAAGGGCAAGCTGACCATGGCTGACATCCTGCAGCGTGTTCAAGCTGCTGACGGCCGCCCGGGCAAGGATGAGGCCTGGTCACTCGCACTGACTGCCAGTGACGAAAGCGAAACCGTGGTGATGACTGCTGAAATCCAGCAAGCCATGACCGCCGCTGGGCCAGTGCTGAAACTAGGCGATAAGGTTGGCGCCCGCATGGCGTTCATGAGCGCTTACGAACGACTGGTTGCTACC
Source organism: Pseudomonas sp. GL-R-26 (assembly GCF_019947365.1). Classification (NCBI taxonomy): domain Bacteria; kingdom Pseudomonadati; phylum Pseudomonadota; class Gammaproteobacteria; order Pseudomonadales; family Pseudomonadaceae; genus Pseudomonas; species Pseudomonas sp. GL-R-26. The sequence continues at coordinate 28,038 of NZ_JAGYGI010000046.1, forward strand.
GCCCGCGCCGAGGCGTTGCCAACAGCCTGGAGCGTTTCACTCGGCTTCGATCCGGTACACCGGGTAACTGCCATCGAATCGGCGATGCGTATGCAACTGATTACTCAGCAGGCCGGCACTCAGTATCTGGCCGACCTTCGTATCGCACCAATCACAACAGACGGCCAGGCCATCGCCGGGTTGCTCACCGGTTCCGCAGTGAAAGCGTCACCGCAGCTGCGCGAAAAGCTTGCTGAAGTTCGTCAGTTTGTCGATGCAGCCAAGCGCCGGCAAGGCCGCGAACGACTGAAGAAGGCTCAGGCCGAACGCGTCGACACATACCTGCGCAAGCGCCGAGTTCGAGTAGCCATCGCCGCCGCGCAACACAAAGAGGGTTTCCGATGAGTACCGAGTTCGCAATCCGAGATCAGCGCGACGTCAACCGGCTGATGGGCATCCTTTACGGTACCGACTTCACCAAACCGAAGGTGGTGGTGATCCGCGACGAAAAACGCCCGGACATCTGCAACCGGAAGATGTGGGCAATGCTCAAGGATGTATCCAGCCAGGTCGAGTGGTACGGCAAGAAGCTGTCGGACGAAGACTGGAAGCACGTTTTCAGCTCGGCGCTGATGAAGCAGGACGTGGTGCCCGGGATTGATGGTGGTTACGTGGTCCTGGGCGTGTCGACTCGCAAGCAATCGCAGAAGTGGTTCAGCGATCTGTTCGAGCTGATGCACGCATTCGGTGCGGAGCGTGGCGTGCGCTGGACCGAGCAGGACAAGTGGGGAGGGCGGTACTGATGCGTGTAACCCCTAAACCGCCCAGGCCGAAGAAGTGCAAGAACCCCTCGTGCGGCATCAGTTTCCCGCCGCAGCGCCTGGGTCAGGCCGTGTGCAGCCCCAAGTGTGGCCTGGCCATCAAGGATGTGAACCAGGAGAAGGCCCGCAAGGCCGTCGATCAGCGCGAGCGCCGGGAAATCAAGGTCCGCAAGGAGAAGCTGAAGAGCCGGGCGGATCACCTGCGCGAGGCCCAGGCGGCGGTGAACGAGTTTGTGCGTCTGCGTGATGCGCACCTGCCGTGCATCAGCTGTGACTCGATGCCCAACGATCACGACCTGATCACGGGTAGTCGGTGGGACGCCGGTCACTACCGCTCGGTTGGCGCCTGCCCAGAACTGCGCTTCGAGCCCCTGAACATCCATCGCCAGTGCGTGAAGTGCAATCGGAACCTGTCCGGTAACGCGGTCGAGTACCGCATCCGGCTGGTGAAGCGCATCGGCGCCGACAAGGTGGATTGGTTGGAAGGGCCTCATTCGGCCCGCAAGTACACCGTCGAAGAGATCAAGACCATCAAGGCCGACTACCGGGCACTGACCAGAGAATTGAAGGGAGCAGCATGACCTATCGCAACGTGGTATCCGCAGTAGTTCGGGCGCTGGCCGCCGAAACCATCAACTCTGCTGGTGGGTGCGACTTTGAACCCAAGGTGCAGTGCGCCAAGCAGAAGGGGGAGATCGTGGGCAAGGAGGCCGCATTCCTCACGGACTGCTGGGTGTTCGGCCGCCTGCACAAGTCGCTGTCGGCTGCACACTGGAGAGCACTGGTTGCGAGGTACTCCACGCATGAAGAACGCAAACACGGCGCCATCCTGGAGCTGCTGAACTCGGTCAAGTCGCCAGCACCGAAGCGTTTCCGTGAGTGCGCGATTCTGACCTGGGCCATTCCGCAGGTGGCGGGCGCTGACGGCAAGCGATCTGCGGCAGTGCTCCCGGCAGCTTGGTACGACATCACGAACTGGGACAACGATGGCAAGCCGGAATCAACTCGGTACCGGTGGCGCTCATCGATCCGCAAGAGCCTGGATGACATGGTCAACGAAGCATTGACTGCGGCGCAAGAGATCATGGATGCAGAAGGATTAATCGAAAGCTGTGCGGCTTAGCGAATAGTTATTGCAAGTAGTGAGAGAATGAGAGAATATTTATCCATCCTGTCGATCTTGCGCGTTAGGGATTGACACAAAGAAACCCGGCCACTGCGTCGGGTTTTTGCTTGTGCGCCAGGCATGGCGCGTTGCGCGTAAGCGCAACCAGCTTGGCTGTGGTGGCCTCGCTGGTGACTTGGAGGTGAAAGTCCTCTACACACCCGGCAAGGGGAAGTGTTAGCCAGAGGCAAGGGT
>NZ_JAGYGI010000047.1:0-29993 GCF_019947365.1 Pseudomonas sp. GL-R-26
GGTCAGGGGGCAGGGGTAAGGCTTACTCGCCGTAGATATCGAACGCGAAGTACCTGTCCATCACTTGCTGGTACTTGCCATTGGCGCGAATGGCGTCAATCGCCGCACTCAGGCGCGCAACGTTGGCACTGTCGCCTTTGCGCACGGCGATCCCGGCGCCTCGGCCAAAATATTTCGGGTCGTTGATGTCGGGCCCTGTGAGCGCGAAGCCCTGGCCGGCGGGTGTCTTGATGAAGCTCTCATCGGTGTTGACGATGTCGGCGAGGGTGGCGTCCAGACGACCCGAGGCGAGATCGAGGAAGGCTTCATTCTGTGAGCCGTAGCGCACCACGACGACGCCGGCTTTTTCCAGTTGCTCGGTGGCAAAACGATCGTAAGTCGAGGAGCGTTGCACCCCGACTTTCTTGCCCTTGAGGTCCACCAAGGGGTCATTGATCACGTTGCCGGCCTTCATCGCGAACTTGCCCGGCGTGTGGTAGTACTTTTTGCTGAAGTCCACGGACTTCATCCGGTCTTCGGTGATCGACATCGACGACAGCACGGCATCGATCTTGCGCACTTTGAGCGACGGGATCATGCCGTCGAACTCCTGAATGACCCACTCGCACTTGACCTTCATTTCTTCGCACAAGGCGTTGCCGATGTCGTAATCGAACCCGCTGACGTTGCCTTCGGGTGTCTTGAAGGAGAAGGGCGGGTAGGCGGCTTCGATACCGATACGCAGGCTGTCTTCGTCGGCATGTGCCAGGAAGCTGAAAGCGCATAGCGCCAGAGCACCTAGAAGTTCTGTCTTGTTCATATTGTTGACTCCCTGGAGGCATTTGGGGGAAACGGATGCCCGCCATCCGGGTTGGCGCGGTGGATCAGTCCTGTGATCGGCGAGGCTATAAATGACACAATAAAAATCAATATGCAAGATAACTGAAAATAAACATGTCAGATTGAGGCGTGATGATGCTCCAAATGGGTCAGGTTGAAGTTGTTGCCCAACCCATGCGTCAGATCCTGATTCTGTTTTTTTGAACTCGGGCTGAACGCACTTATCCAAAAAATGTGGGAATGTTTCCCGCGCAACGATGCCAACTGGCTTTCAGGGATCGTGCGGATACCGCAGTGGTTCGATAATGCTGCAGATTGATGGCCGTGCCGGTTGGCCGGCTGCTCCAATGGGCGGCCGGGAACTCACTGGACATTGCGTTCGATACGGAGATGAGTACGCAACTCCATGCGGAGGTGCATCATGCTGCTCAAGAAATGTTTGTTGGCTCTGGCCATCGGCGGAGTCCTGTCGGCATCGACTGTCCTGGTGCCTGATTACATCGGTAGTTTCTCCAGCGTGTATGCCAAGGATGGCGGCAGCGGTGGAGGCGGTGGAGGTCACGGCGGCGCTGGAGGTGGTGGTCACGGTGGTGACGGCGGTGGCGGTCACGGTGCTGGCGGCCATGGCGGAGAGGGTGGCGATCATGGCGCTGCAGGCCATGACGGCGACGGTCATGGAGGCCCGGGGCGCGGCGATGCTGACCATGGTGGTGTGGCCGGGAACAGAGGCCCGGGCAATGCCCATGACAACGACGCTGACGACGCTGATCACGATGCCGCCGATGCAGCCAGGGACGCTGCGAGGGCTGATGCCAATGCAGCCCGTGATGCGGCCAGAGCGACTGCGGATGCAGCCCGTGATGCGGCAAAAGCCACTGCAGATGCCGCCCGGGACGCCGCCAGGGCTGACGCGGACGCCGCCCGGGATGCCGCAAAAGCTGCTGGTGTAGCGGACGATGACGCAGACGCCGCCAGAGACGCTGCCCGTGCCGCTGCAGATGCAGCGAGGGACGCGGCCAAGGCCGACGCAGATGCCGCCAGGGATGCTGCCCGGGCTACCGCGGATGCCGCGAGGGACGCGGCCAAAGCCGAGGCGAAGGAGGCCAGAGAGAATGTGGCGGACGCCCCGGATTTCGACGCGGTTGAGGTCGAGAACTGAACCTGCACGTTCGCAATGAACACGGCAGGCATACCGTAGAAAACGTCCCGGGAGCTTGAGGGACGTATCGGCAAAGAGTCGCAAGCCCTGAAGCGTCGTGGGGTTTGCGACTTTTTTTCGGCTTTCGAGCCTGGGGGAACATTTCTACAGTCAGATCGACCGCTGATTCACGCGCTGAGTCAGTTCCTCTGCGGACTCTTTGCGCTCCGAGTAGCGGTCTACCAGATCGGGGCGATCCCGTAGCAGCAGGGTAAACTTCACCAGTTCCTCCATGACGTCCACCACCCTGTCGTACAGCGACGAGGGCTTCATGCGATTGGCCTCGTCAAACTCCAGAAAAGCCTTTGGCACGGAGGATTGATTGGGGATGGTGAACATGCGCATCCAGCGCCCCAGCACACGAAGCTGATTCACCGCATTGAAGGACTGGGAACCGCCGCAGACCTGCATGACCGCGAGGGTTTTTCCCTGGGTCGGGCGAACGGCGCCCAACGCCAACGGCACCCAGTCGATTTGCGCCTTGAACACCGCAGACATAGAGCCGTGGCGCTCTGGCGAACACCAGACCTGGCCTTCGGACCACTGCATCAGTTCGAGCAGTTCCTGGACTTTCGGGTGATCGGAGGGCGCGTCGTCCGGTAGCGGCAGGCCTGATGGATTGAAGATCCGTGTCTCGGCACCGAAGTGTTCGAGCAAACGGGCTGCTTCCTCGACCAGCAGGCGACTGAACGAGCGCGCACGGGTCGAGCCGTATAGCAGCAGGATGCGTGGCTTGTGCTGATCGTCGCCTCCATGGGCGATGGGCTGGGTCAGTGACGTGTCGAGATTGGGCAGGGGATGGGTCATGGGGGCTCCGGTCAAAGCGTGCCGATGCGGTCGAGTTCTCGCTTCAGCGCATCGCGGTCAAGTTGTGCAAGAGGCAGGTCGAGGAATGCCCGGCAGCGCGTTTCGATGTGCGCCAGGGTTGAGTGGAACGCCGTCGATACCGTCGCTTCATCGCCTTTGATGTCCGATGGGTCTTCCAGGCCCCAATGAGCTTTCAGTGCCGGCCCGAAGTACACGGGGCACGCCTCGCCGGCGGCCTTGTCGCAGACCGTAATGACGATGTCCGGTGGGTTGGCTTCGAAAGCCTCATTGCCTTTGCTGCTCAAGCCGTCGATGGCGATGCCGGCCTCTTGCAACGTGCTCAGGCTGCGGGGCAGCACCTGGCCCTTGGGGAAGCTGCCGGCACTGACCGCCTCAAAACCTTCAGGGGCGAGATGGTTGAACATGGCTTCGGACAGGATGCTGCGACAGCTATTGGCGGTACACATAAACAGAACGCGCATGGTGACTCCTCTTTGCAGTCGCACAGGGTTAAACGCTCAGGCGCAGGGCCAGGGCAGACAAGGTGATGAACAGAATCGGCAGCGTCAGGACCACGCCGACCTTGAAGTAGTAACCCCAGGTAATGCGGATGCCCTTGCGCTCCAGGACATGCAGCCAGAGCAGGGTGGCCAGGCTGCCGATGGGGGTGATCTTGGGGCCCAGGTCAGAGCCGATGATATTGGCGTAGATCATGGCTTCACGCACCACACCGGTGGCGTCGCTGGCCTGAATCGACAGGGCACCCACCAGTACCGTCGGCATGTTGTTCATGCCCGATGACAGCAAGGCCGTGATCAGCCCCGTGCCCAGCGCGGCGCCCCAGATGCCGAATTCGGCCAAGCGGTTCAGGGCCATGGTCATGTAGGTTGTCAGTCCGGCGTTTTTCAGCCCGTACACCACCAGGTACATGCCCAGCGAAAAGATCACGACCTGCCAGGGCGCCTCACGCAGCACCCGTCGCGTTGAAATCACATGTCCACGTGCCGCCACGGCGAACAGCAACGCGGCACAGACCGCTGCGATGGCGCTGATGGGAATGCCCAAGGGTTCCAGGGCAAACAGCCCGACCAGCAACAGAGCCAGGACAACCCAGCCGACGCGGAAGGTCAGGGGATCACGCACGGCGCGTCGCGGATCCATCACGTCATCGAGCGAGTAGTGCCTGGGGATGTCACGCCGGAAAAACCAGTACAGCACCACGAGCGTGGTCGCCACGGCAACGAAGTTGACCGGCACCATGATGGCGGCGTACTCGCTGAAGCCCAGGTCGAAGTAATCGGCCGAAACGATGTTGACGAGGTTGGAAACCACCAGAGGCAGGCTCGCCGTATCTGCAATGAAACCGGCCGCCATGACGAACGCCAGGGTAGAGGCTGGCGAAAAACGCAGTGCGAGCAGTATTGAAACGACGATGGGGGTCAGGATCAGGGCTGCGCCGTCGTTGGCAAACAGAGCGGATACGCCGGCCCCCAGCAATATCGTGAATACGAACAGGCGCCGCCCGTCACCCTTGGCCCAGCGCGCCACATGCAGTGCGGCCCACTGGAAAAACCCGGCCTCATCGAGCAGCAGGCTGATGATGATGAGCGAGATGAAGGTCGCGGTGGCGTTCCAGACAATGTGCCACACCAGTGGAATATCGTTCAGTGTCACGACGCCTGCCAGCAGGGCCAGGACGGCGCCCAGGGAGGCGCTCCAGCCGACGCCCAGGCCCTTGGGTTGCCAGATGACCAACACCATGGTGAGCAGGAAAATGCTAAACGCTGTAAGCATGCGAAGTCTCGATGAGTGAAGGGTCAGCAGCAGGCGGAAGTGTTGAGCGGACGGTCGCCCATCGCGGCAAGGCGAGTGCTGTCGTTCGCCAGCCAGTCGGCGTTTGCCTGCAAGGTTGTCTCGAGAACGTCGCGAACCCACGCGGGCAGATCAGGGTTGAGCCGGTAATACACCCACTGCCCCTGGCGGCGGTCGAGAAGCAGGCCACAGCCGCGAAGCTGGGCAAGATGGCGGGAAATTTTAGGCTGACTGTCGTCCAGGGCGCAGACCAGTTCACACACGCATAACTCGCCTTCACGAGTGATGAGCAAGGTGGCCCGGGCGCGGGTTTCGTCGGACAGGCATTTGAATACGGCGGCAGGATTGAGCATTGGCGCGGCTCGATACATATGGTTATTCGAATATACGATTTTCCATATGTATTATGCAAGCCGCTCGGGCTCGAGAAGGGGAAGGCTCGGCCCGGCCAGGTTGTTCAGGTATGAGATAGACTCGAGCCAATTCGGCACAAGGCACAGCAGAGGTGATGAATGGAATCATTTAGCGTACGCGAGCTGAAAGTGACTGACACTCAAGCGTTGCTGGCTTTCGAAATCCAGAACCGTGAATGGTTCGAATCCCATATTGATGCGCGCGCGCCTTCTTTTTACTCGTTGCAGGGTGTCGCCAATCATATCGAAAGCTATTTGTCCGATTTCGCCCTCGGCGCCTGGCACCCGTTTGTCATCGAGGATTGCAGTCAGAGGATCGTCGGTCGAGCCAATCTGAAAAGCATCGACTCTTCGACGGGTTCTGCGCAGGTGGGCTATCGGATAGCTCAGCGCGCGTGTGGCCAAGGGCTGGCAACACTGGCGCTGAGGCACCTGATCCAGGAGGCACGGATGCGCTGGGGACTTTCGCAACTGGTTGCGTTTGCCTTCAAGGAAAACGCCGGCTCCAGAAAAGTACTGGATCGGTGCGGATTCAAGCTTGAGCAACCCTCCTGTAACGACAACACCGGGGGCGAAGAGCGATTCGTCCTGTCGATCAGATAACTGCTTTCAACCGTTCTGAAGGCTTGTAGCAGGTCGCGCCTGCTACTCCTGATCTTCAGGCACCTCTTTCCAGCTGTCATCCGGATCAAAGCGCTTCATCGCCAGCGCCAGTTTTTCACTATCGGGTCCGAGGTCTTTTTCGAACACCTGGCCTTCATGGCTGATCATGAAACTCATCACGCCGGTGTCGTCGTACTTCGCTGGCCAGGCGATCAGCGCAAAGCCCCGGCTCATCTTGTCGCCGATCAGGTAGCTGTAGGCACCGCCCGGTGCCGAAGGACCCTGGCCATGAAGGATGCGGAAGCGGTAGCCGTGCCACTCTTCGTCGGCAATGGCTTTGCCGAACGAAGGCCCCAACGGGCTGATCTGGCCACTGTCGTCCTCGGCCCAGTAGAGTCCGTCGTGCTTGCCGGGGCTGCTGACGATTTTCTGCGCATACTCAAGGGCGCCATCATCGTCTCGATCCACCGACGCATAGTCCATCTGGGCGTCGTGATAGGCCAGTACCGATTGCACCGCGGCAAGTTCATTGCGGCCGATTTGACGGGTACGGATTTCGGCACTGCCGGCCTTCATGTCGAAACGCCAACCGTCCGCGGCCTTGGTCATGGGGATGGGCAGCGTCCAGTTCTCACTGCCAACCGCCAGGATGGCCTTGCGGTCGCTGGTGTTTTCAATGTGGTGTTGCTCGCGGTATTGCTGCAAGAACGCATCCACATCTTCGCGCTGCACGCCTTCGCGGGGGATGTAGCTGTGCCAATCGCTGCCCAGCAGTTCGGTCAGGCGTGCCTGGTCGGAGTGTTCGGTACCCAGTGCTTCGACAAAGGCTTCTGCTGCCTTTTCTGGCGTTGGAAAGGCCTGCTGTGCCGTCGCCATGCACGACCACAACAAGCCGGCGGCTATAACCAGGACATGAGGGAGCAAACCCGTGAGTCCCTTCAATCGAGGATGGTTTTTCAACGGCGGCCCCCCCTTTGACGCGCTGGTGGATTGGACGGCCGGCTGACCTGGTGACCGGCTGAGCGCGAGGCACTGGGGCGTTGGGCGGATGCCTGGCTGGCCCGGCCACGATTGGCCTGGACGTTGGCCTGTGACGGCGAGCGTGCGCCGGCGAACGCATTGTTGCGGGCACTGCCGGCACTGGCGGCGGGCCGATTATTGGTCGCTTGGCGCGTCTGCGCGGAGCCTTCTCTGCGCTGATTCGACTGGGCGCTCTGGTTCCTCGCCTGCTGGGTCTCTCTCCTGGGTTGCTGATTCTCCCGGGTGTTTCTGGCCGTGCCCTGGCTTCTGTCCGCCGTCTTTGGTCTGTCTGCACCGGCCTGCAGCCGATCGCCGCCTGCGGTTCCGGACTGGAGTTTGCGCGTTTGATCACGGGCTTCGCGGTTGCTGGTGGCTGGTCGTTCGATACCGTGCTTGTCCATTGAGGTGCGGGCATTTTCACGGGCCTGGGTGCGTTGGGCATTGTCCCCGCGATAGGCTTCGCGCTGATTGGCTCCGTTCAGTTGCCGGCCGTACTGTGCGCGGCTCGCATTGTCCCGATAGGGCACGCCATTGCGGTGCACCGGGTTGTGCTGCCATTTGTTGTTGGTGATCCGGTTGTTGCCGTTGATGTTGTTGTAGCGATTGACGTCGATGTCGACGTCGTTATTGCCCCAGTCACATTCACCCCACAACGATCCAACGATCGCCACACCGGCACCAAACGCGAGCCCGGCCATCAGCGCCTGGCCAGGGTAATAGGCCGGTGGCGGTGGATAGTACGCGGGCGGCGACGCCGGGTAGGGCCAGGTGCCGTAGGTGGTTGTCGGGTTATACGTGGGGACGTACACCACCTGCGGATCGGCAGGCTGAATGATGATGGTGGAGTTGCTGGCCGGGGCCGCTTCAGGGGCTGGAGCCGCGTTCGTGGTCGCCGGTGCTGGCGCCGCGACATTCTGGATCGTCACGTTCTGATACTGGTTGCTCTGCAGATTGCCGGCTGCCTGTGCCTGGCGACGCAAGCGTTGCGCGCTTTCCATGAGATCGTCGGGCTGCGCCAGGAAGGCATCACCCAGGCGTTGGACCCAGACAGGGTCCTGCCCAAGCAGTGCCAGAACCTGCGGGAAGGCGACCAGTGCCTGCACGCTCGGATCCCAGGGCTGGTTCGCCACCTGTTTGACCGCATCGTCACCCTTGGCGTCCGGGTGGGCTTTGGACCAGTTGACTGCCTCGCCGACTTCCCCGGGGTAGGTGGTGGCCATCAGCACCTGTGCAAACAGTGGGTCCGGGTATAGCGCAATGGGCGCCAGCATCTGATCCAGCTGTTCCTGGGTAAACACCGGATCCTTGGTCACCGGCGCGGCGGGCGCGGTAGTGGCCGCGCTTGCCGGTGCCGGAACCGGGGCCGGTGCGGCAGCGGTCCCATCCGTACCCAGTGCCAGGCAGGACGATCCGCTCAAGAGCAGTACAGCCGACAACGCGTAAAGTAATGGATTGTGCATTGCACCCCCCATGGGGTCAGGCAGGCTTGAAATGAGTGGATCGATCCCTGGCAGGTGAAGCCGACATTGCAAGCCACAGAGCCCGGCCTCGACACCGCTTCCTAATGGTAGCAGTTGATTCGAAGAGTCAAGGCTGCCTGTAAAATTGCCCCTCGATCACTGGGCGCTGGCATCGCTTTCGTGTTCTTCGGCGAATGCCATGAACACATCCAGGTCCAGCACATCCAGCTTGATCTGGGCGATGAACGCCGAGAAGGCCAGGTTGGCGGCCAGCAGGCGCAGGTCGCTGGCCCAGGCCGGAAGATAGACCGGCCCCTTGAGCCAGCCGGATTCGAACAGGGGCGCCAGGCGCACGGTGTCACCCAGGCTGAGGCGCCCTGCAAACAAATGCCCGACCAGTTCCGGCCGGTTATCGCGAATTGCGATACGCAGCAGGGTGTGGACGCCGAGCAACCCGGTCAGGTAAGCGGCATCCTTGGTGAAGGCCGAACCACCCCGCAGGTCGGCGCCGCGGAACACCCGTTGGGTTGAACGGAAGGATTCCTCTTCTGTCTGACCGGCCGCCAGAAAACCTTCGAACACCTGGATGAAATCGGCACCCTCCAGCGCCTGCTGGACGGCGAGCACGCGCAGGGCCAGGCGACGCAGGCGATTGATGTCCATGCTGCCGGTGAACAGTTCGGCCAGGGTGGCAATGCCTTCCTGGGTCTGGGTCGTGCGGGGCGCCCCCAGGCCCAGGCTTGTGAGGTTGGGCTGGCGCGCGCCGTTCTGTGCCGTGGCGACATGCACGAAGGCCTCGTGTTGCAACAGCTGTTGCTTGTCCAGCTCCGAGAACAGCGCGCTGGCCCGCAGGCGAATGCGGCTCGATCCGGCGATGGCCTTGGCGGCCAGGTTCGGATCGAGCACGACCGTGATCTGCCCGACGCCGAAGAAGCGGTCCAGTTCCGGTTGAATCCAGGCGGCGAACGCCTTGGCCGGGATCTCGGCCGGGCAGGGTGGAATCCGCGCACCGCCCAGCAGGGCGTCGGTGGTCTTGAGGAAGAACCGGGCCGCGTCGAGCATGCTCAGTTGCAGGCGTGTGTAATAGAAATCCGGGCGCCGGTACAGCGCCGACGAATACTGGGTAAAGGCGGGAGTGCCAATGGCCCCCAGCATGTGCCCGGCCGTGGCATAGCTACGGGCGGTCATGGCCAGGTAATTCCCGGCCGGATGCCCCACATCGCATTGACTGATAAAGGTTTCCAGGGCGGCGATGTCGGCGCTGTGGTCGCGAGGCTGCAACTCGACCCTGGGTAATTCGGCCCGCCCGCCGCGCCATTTCGCCAGGAAGTCTTCCTCGACTCCATCGGGCCAGGACAGGGCATCGAGCACGCGGATCTTGCGGGTCAAGCCGGGTAGGGCGGCATCGAGTTCGGACAGGGCGGCGGCGCTCATGGAGTTCTCCTTGAGGGACGAAGTGACGTTACAAAAGCTTAGTCGTCTCGCGCGGTTGTGTGTCGATCCGGGACTACTCCATGACCGCTGCCGGTTCTTCATGTGCCTGGGTTTTTGGGGTCTTGATAATCAGCAACAACGGCATGACCGCCAGTGACAGCAGCATCAGCAGCTTGAAGTCATCCACGTAGGCGATCCAGCTGGCCTGCACGTTGACCAGCGCGTCCAGGGTGGCGCGACCGGAGGCGGCCATCGGGTCCAGGTAGCTCTTGATCGAACCTGCGTCGAAGGCCCGGTTGAAGGGCGTGATGTAGGCACCGATCTGCTCGTGGTTGGCCTGGATGTTCTGGGTGAGCAGCACGGTCACGATGGAGATCCCGACGCTGGAACCGACATTTCGCGACAGGCTGTAAAGCCCGGTGCCTTCGGCGCGCAAGGAGGCGGGCAGGGTCGCGAAGGCAACCGTGGTCAGTGGCACAAACAGCATGCCCAGGCTGGTGCCCTGGATGAAGCCGACCCAGATGACGGTCTGCATCGACACGTCAGGCGTCCAGCCGGTCATCAGCCCCATCGACAGCGCCGACAAGCCCAGGCCCGACAACAATAAAAGGCGGGTATCGACTTTGCCCAGCAGTCGACCGGCGAGGAACATGGTCAGCATCGTGCCCAGGCCACGGGGGCCCATCACCATGCCGGCGGTCAGCACCGGATAGCCCATCAGGGTTTGCAGGTAGGGAGTCATCAGCGCCAGTGAGGCCAGGTAGGTGATGCCGACGATGAAGATAAAGACGACGCTGATCGCAAAGTTGCGATCCTTGAACAGCTTCGGGCTGATAAAGGGGCTGTCGGTGGTGAAGGTGTGGACCAGGAACACGTACAGGGCGACAGCGGCCACGATCGCTTCGACGAGGATTTCACCGGAAGCGAACCAGCCCAGCTGCTCGCCCCGGTCCAGAAACAGTTGCAGGGCCATGATCGCCACGCTCAGCGAACCGAAGCCGAGCCAGTCCAGGCGGGTCGAGGTGTCGGTGGTGGTTTCGCTGACGTAATAGACGATCCCGGCCAGCGCCAGCAAACCAATGGGCAAATTGATGAAGAACACCCAGCGCCAGCTGAAATTCTCGGTCAGCCAGCCGCCGAGCATCGGCCCCAGTACGGGGCCGACCATGACCGACACGCCGAACAGCGCCATGGCGGAGCCGCGTTCCTTGAGGCTGTAGATGTCCAGCAGAATGCCCTGGGACAGAGGCACCAGCGCCGCGCCCGCCAGGCCCTGCAGCAGGCGGGCGAGGATGATTTCTTCCAGCGACTGCGCCAGGCCGCAAAGGATCGACGAGACCACAAAGCCGACAATCGCCCACAGCAGCACGCGTTTGCGCCCGAAGCGCCTGGCCAGAAAGGCGGACGGCGGCGTCATGATTGCCGCGGCGACGATATAGGACGTCAGCACCCAGTTGATCTGGTCCGAACTGGCCGAGATGCTGCCTTGCATGTAGGGCAGGGCGACGTTGGCGATGGTGGTGTCGAGCGCTTGCATGATCACCGCGAGCACGACGCAAGCGGTGATCATCCCGCGATGGGCCACCGCTTCGGTCGGTGCCGGGTTATTCATGGGCCAGAGCCGGGGCCGGGGCCTTGCTCGCCAGCAGCCCCGAGAACAGGTGCGGCAGGCCACGGGCCGAGCCGGTGTCGATCTCGGCCTGCACGCTCATGCCGGTGCGCAGCGGTGGTTTTTCTCCGGCGTCATCGATGCTGATGCGTACGGGAATCCGTTGCACGACCTTGACCCAGTTGCCCGTGGTGTTTTGCGCGGGCAGCAACGAGAAGCTCGAACCCGACGCCGGGCTGATGCTGTCGACGGTGCCGTGCCACTGCACGCCGGGGTAGCTGTCGACGCTGATCTCGACGGACTGACCGGGCTTCATGTGGGTCAGTTCGGTTTCCTTCGGCGACGCCGCGACCCACAGGTGTTCGGCCGACACCAGGCTGATGCCCGATTGGGGTGGTTGCAGGTAGGAGCCGACTTGCAACGAATCAACGTTGGTCACGACACCGTCAAACGCAGCCCTGACCACCGAGTTGTCCAGGTTGCGCTGTGCTTCGTCGACAGCGGCCCGGGCGATCAGATACGTGGACTGTTGTTCGACGGGGGTTTCGATACTTCCGCCCAGTTGCGCCAGCACCATTTGCGCAGTGGCCCTGGCCACGGTGATTTTTTGCCGGGTGCTGTCCAGCGCATGCTTGGCATCGTCGTAGTTGGTTCTGGAAACCGCAGAGACGCTGAGCAGGGTTTGCTGGCGCTGGAAGCTGGCCTGGTAGTAGGCGAGGTCGATTTGCGCCTGGTCGATTTCGGCCTGCGCTTGCCTGTAATTGGCCTGGAGATTGAGGATCTGGTTGCGCACATTGCTCAACTGCGCCCTGGCACTGGCCAACGCAATCTCAAAGGGCTCCGGCTTCAGGGTGAACAGGACCTGGCCCTTGACCACCCGCTGGTTGTCCTTGACATCAACCGAGGCGACCAGCCCCGAGACATCGGTGGAGACACCGACATGATCGGCCTGGATGTAGGCATTGTCAGTGGAAATGACCTGCCCGCCCGAGATATACAGATAGCCGCCGAGCACCAGCGCGATGGGTAGCAAGGCGAAGAGCGTGGTGCGCACGAGTTGCCGTCTCTCAATCATGATGATGCTCCTGTTCTTCAACGGGAAGACTGCAAGCTTCGATCAGGTTGGACCTCATCCGCTTCATCATCTGCAGCAGCAGTTGTTCCTCCTCGGCAGAGAATCCGCGCGTGGCTTCCTGGCGAGTCACTCGGCCCATGTCACGCATGAGTTGCAGCAGCGGATGAGCCTGCTCCGTCAAAAACAGCAGGGACAGGCGTCGATCCGTAGGGTGGCGACGTCGCTCGACCAAACCGCGTTCGGCCATCTTGTCCAGCAGACGCACGAGGGTGATCGACTCCAGCTCCAGTAAATCCGCGAGCCCTTTTTGATGAATACCCTCGTTGGTCGACAGCATGGCCAGCACCTGCCACTGCGAGCGAGTGAGGCCGACGTGCCGCGCGCGTTGCTCAAACCGCTTGCGCATCAGCCGGGCGCTGTCATGCAGGGCAAAACCAAGGGTCAATGAGTCGGTCATGGTGACGTCTGCTGCGGAGGAGTTAGCTCATCATAGTTGAGCTTGTTATTAGTCAGCTATCTATATTTGCGGAATTATTCAGGTGAATCGATTCTCCCCGTGAACCTGCCTTTCGACCGGTAAACCCGGCCTCAGAGCAGACTCCACGACACCCCGACGTACATCGCCATGCCCTCGCCAGGGGTGGAGCGTGCCGCGTCCAGGCCTTTGTCGTCGTAGCCCGGCGTGACCGTGGCGGCATAGTGCTTGTCGGTCAGGTTGCGCAGGTCCAGCCAGGTCTGCCAGTCGCCCTTGGGCGCGTTGTAGCCCAGTGTGGCGCCGAATATGGCGTAGGGATCGGCGTAGTAGCTGTTGGCGTAATCGACCGCCACCTTGGACACCCATTGCGTGTTGACCGCGGCGAAAAAGCCTTGTGGCCAGTCGTAGCGCAGTTCGCCCTGGTAATAGTGCATCGGCAGGCCCGGCAGGCGGTTGTCGCCGAAGCGCTCATCGTCGCGGTAGTGGAAGTCACTGAAGGTATAGCTCTGGCGCAGGCTCAACAGGCCGCCATCGTCCGGCGACCAGAGGGGGCTCAGCAGGCTGGCTTCCACGCCCTGGTGCACGGTAGGGCTGGCGTTGAGTTCGTAGGGCGTGGTGGCGTTGGCGTCCGGCAGCACCGACAGCAATTCGTGGCGCACCTGGGCGTAGTACCAGGCCAGGCTCCACTGCCCCAGCGTGCTGTCACCGCGGCCGCCGATCTCTAGGGTGGTGGCGGTCTGGTTTTGCAGCGTGACCGGTTCGCGCTGGGCGCCCGTGGCAACGCCGCTGCCTGCGGGGAATCGGATGTTCGAGCTATAGATCAGCGACCACGGGTGCGGTGCCTCGACCGAGCGGCTGAGATTGCCGAACAGTTGCAGGTCCGGAGTCAGTTGGTAGCGCAGACCCACGCGCGGGGCGTAGTCCCAGTCGTGCAGGCTGGTCTTGCCACCACTTTGCGGGTAGGTGACATCGCTTTCACGGCGGGTGTAGATCGCGGCGAGGCCGGTGGTCAGCCACAGGTCGTCGGCGATCTCCAGGTCATTGCCGGCATGCAGGACCGTGTCCGAGCCCTGGTAGGTGAAGTTGCGGATCAGCGTGCCCGGTGCGTAACCGGCGGTGTTGCCGGTGGGGATGCGCACGAACTCGCTGGCACCGGCGTTGGGCAGGTGCTTGGTCATTCGCAGGCCCAGGGTGCTTTGGCTTTGCAGACCCCAGAGCGTGTCGCGACGCTTGTAGTCGAACGTGCCGCTGACGTCCGTGTACGCCACCTTCAGGCGGTTGGGGCCCTCGCTCAAGTCCATGGGATAGTCGTGGTAGACCAGGCCGGTCTGGATGCTCGAATCGTCATCGATGTAGTAGGTGGTCTTGTTGCCGATAAAGGTGCTGCCCGGTTCGTCGCGGTGGTCGTCCCGCGCCACATAGGCCGGGTTGGCCGCCCGTGGGTCATGCTCGATGGAGTGCTTGGTCACGCGTCCCGCGAGGTCGTTGTCGGTCTGGCGGTGGCGCAGGTAGAAGCGTGTTTCAAGGTTCGGGTTGAAGCGATAACCGAAGTTGGCGATGACCCCCTGGCTCTCGCTGGCCGTGTGGTCCTGGTAACCGTCGGCGTTGGCGTCGGTCATGGCCACGTAGTAATCGAAGTCACCCAGCACCTGTCCGGAGCTGACCTGACGCTGCTGATAGCCGTGACTGCCCATTGCGTAGCGTACCTGCAACTTCGGCGCGTCGTAGCCGGTATGGCTGACGTAATCGATGGCCCCGCCCAGGGCCAGGGCGCCCCAGTCGAAACCGTTGGCGCCGCGCAGCACTTCCACATGGTCGAGCCACAGCGGTTCCAGCAATTCGTAGGGCGTGCCGCCGGGGCCGGTCAGCGGCAGCCCGTCGAGCAGGGTGTACAGCCCCGAGGCATGGGCACCCGGTGCGCGGTTGATACCTGACCCGCGGATCGAGATTTTCACCCCTTCGTTACCCGCCGACTGGGCATAGATCCCCGGCTGGTAAGCCAGCACATCCTGGTTGCTGGCCACGCGGCCTTGCAACGGGCGGCGCATGTCGACCACGTTGGTGCCGCCGGGCACTTGGGCCAGCCGGGCCCTGGCGTCCTCGATCCCCTGATCTTCGTCGCTCTGGTCCTCGGCGCCAATCAGCACCTGTCCCAGCTCCAGGCCCTGAGCCTCGGTCATGGCCGGACAAACAAGGGCCAGGCCCAGCAGCGCAGCGGGCAAGGAATGAGGCGAGGGCATTGGGGAAACTCCAGACGTACGGAAACGGGCAATGAACAGTGCGACGCAAGAAGGAACGGAGGGAGCACATGGCAATTTTGTTATTTTTTGCCCGCCAAGGGCTGGCGGCTATCGGTTCAGCAGCGGTGCCAGCAATGCACACATACCGCGCCAGTGCGAACCTTCCCAGTAAACCCGTTGGCAGGCGTCGCAGCGCAGGAAGTGCGAATAGAGGGCGCCAATGCGTGGCGGCACCTGCGTGCGGGCCAGTTCCAGGCTGATCTCGTGCAGCGGCAGGTTGCAATGAAGGCACAGGCTGAATGGCCGCGCACTACGCGCCAGGTCGAGGCGCTCGTACAATTCGCGCAGCTGCAGCGACGGTTTCAGGGCATGCACATAACAGCCGTGGCTGATGATTCGCCGCTTGAGCAGTTCGCGGTCGCGGGTCAGCACGATGCGCCCTTGCTGCGCAGCGATCTCGGCGATCTCGCCATCCTCGAAGCCATTGTCGTAGAGAGTGTCGAAGCCGCTCATGCGCAGCAGGCTGGCCAGCCCGCCAAGGTGTGCATCAGCGACGAAACGCAGCACCCGTAAAGGTTGCGCGCGAACCTTCAGCAGCGGGCTGATGTCCAGCGCTTCGAACTTGGGATACACCGCCAACCGGTCACTGTCGAGGATCACCCGCTCCAGGCCCACCGACTCGCCGTTGAGCAGCACCAGTTCGACCTCGGTGTGCGGCACTCCGAGCGCCTCGATCATGTGCTTGACCGTGGCCCCTTGCGCGCACTGGCAGGTGAAGGGCTGCCGCCGCCGATCGGCCGGCAGGAAATCGTTGAGCTCATCAAAGAAGCGGAAAGTTGCACTGGTCATGTTGAACAGTATGGCAGGGCTGCGGGGGGAGCGTTCCTGGTCGGGACATCTTCTGAATCGCCCCTGAACTTGTAGACATTGAATGACTGTTGTTGGCTGATTGCTGCCTGTCACGACCGGTTGAATCCACTACCCATAGCAGTCAATCACCCAAGGCGCTACGCTCGCAGGCACGCTCCTTCAGGTACTGACAATTACGACATGAAACGCATACTTGATCGTTTACGCGGCTGGGCCAGAAAGCTAAAACGGCAAACCATGGTTCTCTGGTTTTGCTATCAGCATCCGCAGACACCTTGGTTACCCAAATGGATTTCGGTTTTTGTCGTGGCGTATGCGCTGAGTCCAATCGACCTCATTCCTGATTTCATTCCTGTGCTTGGATACTTGGACGACGTGATCATCTTGCCGCTTGGCATTCTGCTCGCTATTCGCTTGATGCCTGTGCAGGTGCTCGAGGAGTGTCAGGTCAAAGCGAGTGAGTGGGAGAAAAGCCAAGTGAGGCCGCCAGCGAACAGATTTGCTGCGGTAATCGTTGTATTTGTTTGGTTCGTTGCTGCGGGGATTTTGGGGGCTTACTTTCTTTGAATAGAAGTCGCGTCCCCATGACCGCTTCTGGCCGTTTGTTGCCTGTCACGAAAGGCAGCCACCAAGCCAGGCAGACTCACGGCGACAACCCTTGTTTTCTCAATAATCACAATGATCCCAGCATGCTCCACGTACTGACGCCTGCCATTCGCGATTACATTGCTGCAATCAGTGCATTAATGTCCTGCAATCACCCCATCTTGTTCATCAGCAGGTCAGTTCTCACACTGAGGCCACTTGTTTGATAGCGGCTTCTGACTGAAGGAGAAATGACCATGGTATCTGCGATCCGGTTTAACCAGTTCGGCAACCCTGAAGTACTGAACCTGGAGACACTGAGCGAACAAACGCCAGGCCAGGGCGAGGTCTGGCTTGAGCAAGAGGCTGTAGGTGTCAACTTTATCGACGTTACCCAGCGCAAGGGGGCGGTGCCCATAGCGTTGCCATCCGGGCTTGGGCTGGAAGGCGCTGGGCGTGTCGCAGTTGTGGGGGCGGGTGTCAGTAACGTACGAGTAGGGGATCGCGTGGCCTATGCCACCGGCCCTATCGGTTCCTATGCTTCGGCCCGGATTTATCCGGCAGAGCGGCTGGTCAAAATTCCGGATTCGCTGTCGTTCGATGATGTCGCAGCCGTCATGTTCAAGGGCATCACTGCGCAGTACCTTTTGAAAACCACCTATCCCGTAGGGCCCGGCACAACCATGCTCCTCTACGGTGTGGCTGGAGGACTGGGGGAAATCATGGTGCCGTGGGCAAAACACTTGGGTGCCACCGTGATCGGCGTGGTTTCAAAGCAGGCCAGTGTCGAGAAAGCCCAGGCGTCGGGATGCGATGAAGTGCTGGTGTTCGATGCTGACAACCTGGCTTGCGAAGTCGCTCGTATCACCGAGGGTAAAATGGTCGACGTCGTCTATGACCCGATAGGGCGAGTTTCTTTCCAGGCATCCCTGGATTGCTTGCGACCACGGGGTCTGATGGTATCGTTTGGCGCTTCATCGGGTGCGCCGTCAGCCGTGGAGTTGTCGACACTCAATGCCAAAGGCTCTCTGTTCCTCACTCGTCCTTCGTTGGCAGCCCATACGGCGAGCGCTTCCGAGTACCAGGAGCGAGCACAGGATGTGTTGGCCGCCATCGGTGCGGGTATTATCAAACCTTCGGTCCGGGCAAGCTACTCTCTGGCGGATGCAGCATTGGCGCATGCGGACCTGGAGTCGGGGCGTTCATCGGGGGCGATCATTTTAAAACCATGAATCTTGATGTTCTGAACAATCAGCACAGTGACGAAATCGCTGCGTTTCTGGCCGTGGCCTCGCAAGGCTCATTTGTCGGGGCTGGCCGGCTATTGCAGCGACACCCAACCGTCGTCTCAAAGCGACTCGCCGCAATGGAAAAACGCCTCGGCGTTCGGCTCGTGGAGCGCTCCACCCGGCAGGTTCGAATGACTGAAACAGGCGCCAGGTTGGAGCAGCGCCTGCGCTCGGCCATCGAGTTGATGAATGAAGCGCAGCAACAAGCGTCCGAGGGCGCCAGCGAAATCCGCGGTACGTTGCGCCTTGCATTGCCGGCAGCCATGGGCAGGCGTTGGCTTGGCCCGATGCTGCCGGAGTTTCTCAAGGCTCATCCGCATGTCTCGATCCTTGCAGACTACAGCGAGCGTCTGGTCAACATCATCGATGAAGGTTTTGACGTGGCGATCCGAATCGGAGAGTTGGAAGACAGCCGGTTGATCGCCAAAAAACTGAGTGACCATCGCCGGATACTCTGTGCCTCGCCTGCTTATATCAGGCAGCACGGCATGCCCGAAACGCCACAGGACCTGATCAGGCACAACTGCCTTCGCTTCAGCGGCCTTGCGTCTTTTCCCCAGTGGAGACTCCATCGCGGCAATGAACTGCAGACGATTTCTCCCAAAGGAAACATGACGGCCAATGACAGCGAATCATTACTGGCAGCGGCCCGCGCCGATACGGGAATACTGGGGGCAGGTGACTGGTTGATGAGTCGTGATATTGCTGCCGGGAGGCTGTTGCATGTCCTTCCCGACTGGCAATTGGATACCGCCGGTGGGGTCTATCTGGTCAGGCCATCGGCCAGGTTTCCGGGCGCGGTGGTCGTCGCCTTCAAACAATGGATCGAGTCAAAGTTCATCCCCGCGCCCCCATGGGACATTTGACCGGTTGACCTTCAGTTCCGAACTGACCGACACATGGCTGCCGGTCATGTGTGTTTACAAAATCAGGTGGTGATTCACTTTTTCCATTGGATCAAAGCCAATACAGGGTAGCTGCGGACCACAGCCAGCCGATGCAGAGGGTGATAGCAAGGTAGATCGCCACAATCATCAGAGGCTGATTCCACATGACACACCTCCCATAACCGCTTTTTTTACAGGGGGGGCCTGGTAAATGGGCGCTCGCACGAGCAATACCGCAATCATCAAGCCATTTGAGTGAAAGACGCATTTGTCAGAACACTCCAAGGGTGAACTCCATCGCCAGTACAGCGGACAACGCCAGCGTCATCACCAACACAATAAACATCAGACTCAACTCAGCGAGCTGCTTGTAAAGTGGCATCGGCCGTTTCGTGATTCGAGCCATTGATCTATTAGTGGAAGCCATCACCCCATCCTCACGTTTGCGTGGAACACGCACCACAGGCTTGACCTGGGCAACAAGGCGATGGAACTGCATGGTGGTGTCGCTCGTTTCATTTTTCACCCCTCGCGTCATGCCTAATCTGGCGAGCCCCGCCGTTTCCATGATGTCCGGGACGACAGCTGTTGCGGGTATCAGGTGCGGTGCAACTAATGAGCCATTTCAATAGGGCGAAGAAAAAACTCAAATGAATTAACAAGCTGCGTCTGAGGGTTTCAAGCGAGAAAAGGGGGGAGGGGGAATGTTCCTCAAATTTGGTGGCAAACGACTGGTTGGGTGGGTGTAGTACCCCATTTATGGAGAGAGTCGCGGCCCTGTTTCACCGATCGCTTTTGGCAGGGGCTACTTGCCCCTGAGGCAAGGTGGATTTAACGGGGCGGGAAGGGCCGCTTCTGTCTGTAGTTTCAATCGGTCGAAGCAACACACCGAATTCTGTTTAAAAGACCAGTGAGTTTTCGGCACCGCACATTACCCCGCGGAGAAACTCCGATGCCGGGAATTAAGTAACCGCTACTCAAGCAGTTGATCAATCAACACCGCGTTGGTGTAGATCAAACTGCCGTCACTCGCTCGGTGCCCGACCAGATGAAACTGACCGCGCTCGTCGTGCAAATAGACACGCATCTGGCAGTCGGACAAGGGGGCGTATCCCTCGGGCATGATCAAGTCCATCGAGTCCATATCGACATCGACCATGGCTTCACGCTCGTGGGTCTTCTGCAAGCGCTCTTCGGCCTGCTCCAGACGGACATGCAGAGGTCCGTCGACGTAGAAATGGACTTCCCCCATCGGGGTGGACTTTTGGGCGCCGCTGGTTTTGCACCAGCCTTCGATCGTCAGGGCACTCATGACGAAACCTCCCATGTGGATTGTTGGAATCGGTAGCTATCGTTGCTTCTCAATGCCTTCACTTATGTTTGATGACTGCACAAGGGCAGGGTTCGACTTTTGGCGCCGCTTCTGGCCAATCCCTGGTGTCCGTCATCAAAAATTCAGTATAGCCGGTCGCCGGGCCTCACCTGCCAACCTCACGGTAAACCGGATGGGCTCTATACTTCCTACTGACTTTGCCGCCCGGATGGGTGGTATTTGTCTGCCCTGCTTGGACGTCAGTGGCGATGCGTTTGCATAACCAATGAACAACAGGAATAGGATGAAGAGGAAATGGCAGTAGCAATTATCCTGATACTAATCGTTATTGCATCAGTGCTATTCCACATACTTGCGCCTTGGCAGGCGACACCGGCGGCTTCCAACTGGGGGTCCATAGACACCACCCTGTTCATCACCTTGATCATCAGCGGAATATTTTTCATTGCCATCACGGTATTCATGGCAGTAGCGGTGATGCGGTATCGTCACAAGGAGGGTGCCAGGGCGGCCTACCAGCCAGAAAATAAAAAGCTGGAACTATGGTTGATTATCGTTACCTCGATTGGTATTGCCGGGATGTTGGCGCCAGGGCTGGTTGTCTACAACGATTTCGTCCGGGTGCCTAAAGAGGCTTACGAACTTGAAGTAATCGCCCAGCAGTGGCAGTGGGCCTTTCGTTTTACCGGCCAGGACGGGAAGTTGGGCAAGTCGGATATCAAGTTTGTTGATTCCGCCAACCCCCTCGGCCTTGATCCCAAGGATCCTGCAGGGCAGGACGATGTGCTTGTAATGAATAATGAAGTTCGCCTTCCGCTCGATCGGCCGGTGAAAGTCTTGCTGCGCGCTAAAGATGTCCTGCACGATTTCTATGTGCCGCAAATTCGCAGCAAGATGGATATGGTGCCAGGGATGGTGTCGTACTTTTGGTTTACGCCGACTAAAACCGGAAAATACGAAGTCCTTTGCGCTGAATACTGTGGCGTAGGTCATTACAACATGCGCGGCCATATGATCGTGGAAGAGCAGGGCGTCTTCGATCAATGGCTCAAAGGTCAGCCGACTTTTGCGCAGACATTGACGACAGCTGCCAAACCCGGTCGAGACAGCGTGCTGGAAAAAGGCCGCCAGTTGGTCGAACAACTCGGCTGCAAGGCCTGCCATAGCCAGGATGGCGGTGCCAGTCTCGGACCGGGATGGAAGGGGTTGTACGGCCGCACTGAACAGCTTGCCGATGGCACCCGTGTGCAGGTCGACGAGGCCTACCTGAAAGAGTCGATTCTCGATCCGAAGGCCCGACTGGTACAGGGCTACCCGCCGGTCATGGTGGCCTATACTCTCAAGGACGATGAGCTGGGTGCTGTCATCGCCCTGATCAAATCACTGGGTGCTGCGGGGCAAGTCGATGAACCTTCGACCGGCGAAGCGTCGAGCCCGGGTGAAGACCTGGTGGCGCAGGGACAGCGACTGGCCGGGTCGCTCGGCTGTCTGGCCTGCCACAGTGTCGATGGCAACAAGGGCGTCGGCCCCAGCTGGCTGGGCCTGTATGGCAAGACGGAAACCTTTGCCGACGATACGAGCGTAAAGGTCGATGAGGGCTATATCAGAGATTCGGTTCTTCATCCCAATGCCAAAATCGTCAAGGGCTATGCAGCTGTCATGCCGGCCCTGGCTCCGAGTGACAAGGAGCTGGATGCACTGATCGCTTTTATCAAATCCAAAGCGAATGCTGACGCTGATTCGAACAAGGCGGAGCCAGGGAAGTAGCCGTAAAACAGCCAGGAATACACTGAAACTTCGGCAGGAGGATGACGTGATGGCCTATGCGGAGCAAGCCGAAACAGAAGCACTGCACGAGCCCAAAAGTTTCCTGACCAAATACATCTGGAGTCAGGACCACAAGGTCATAGCCATTCAGTATTCGTTGACGGCCATCTTCGTGGGGCTTATCGCTCTGGTATTGTCCGGCTTG
The DNA here is from genome assembly GCF_019947365.1 of Pseudomonas sp. GL-R-26. Classification (NCBI taxonomy): domain Bacteria; kingdom Pseudomonadati; phylum Pseudomonadota; class Gammaproteobacteria; order Pseudomonadales; family Pseudomonadaceae; genus Pseudomonas; species Pseudomonas sp. GL-R-26. Next base: position 21,902 of record NZ_JAGYGI010000047.1, read on the forward strand.
ATGCGCATGCAGATAGGCTTCCCCGGTAGTTTGGCGTTCATGGACGCCAGTACTTATTATCAGGCGATGACCATGCACGGCATGATCATGGTCATTTACTTGCTCACGGCCTTGTTTCTGGGTGGCTTCGGCAACTATCTGATCCCGCTGATGGTGGGCGCCCGCGACATGGTCTTCCCCTACGTCAATATGCTCAGCTACTGGTTTTACCTGGTGGCGGTACTGGTGTTGCTCAGCAGTTTTTTTGTCCCTGGCGGCCCCACAGGTTCCGGCTGGACGCTCTATCCGCCACAGTCCATTTCCCAGGGGACACCGGGGGTCGAGTGGGGCATTGTCCTGATGCTCGTCTCACTGGCGATTTTCATTGTCGCGGCCACCATGGGCGGGTTGAACTACGTCACCACAGTGTTGCAGGCGCGCACCCACGGCATGACCCTGTTTCGCATGCCGCTCTCGGTATGGGGCATCTTCATGGCCTCGATCATGGCCTTGTTGGCGTTCCCAGCGTTGTTTGTCAGTGCGGTGATGATGCTGTTCGACAAACTGTTGGGCACCAGCTTCTTCATGCCGGCGATGATCTCGCTGGGGCAGCAGCTCGATCACCAGGGTGGCAGCCCGATATTGTTCCAGCACCTGTTCTGGTTCTTCGGCCACCCGGAGGTCTATATCGTTGCTCTCCCTGCGTTTGGCCTGGTCTCCGACTTGATCAGTACCCATGCGCGTAAAAACATCTTCGGCTACCGAATGATGGTGTGGGCCATTATTGCGATTGGCGTACTCAGCTTTGTGGTCTGGGCGCACCATATGTATGTCAGCGGAATGAACCCGTACTTCGGCTTTTTCTTCGCCGTCACCACCTTGATCATCGCGGTGCCGACCGCGCTGAAAGTCTACAACTGGGTGCTGACCCTGTGGCAGGGCGACATCCACCTGACCGTGCCGATGCTGTTTGCCCTGGCCTTTATCGTCACCTTCCTGGTCGGCGGTCTGACCGGGTTGTTCCTTGGCAATGTGATTGTGGATATTCCGCTCTCGGACACCTATTTCGTCGTGGCCCATTTTCATATGGTCATGGGGGTTGCACCGGTCCTGGTGGTGTTCGGCGGTATTTATCACTGGTTCCCGAAAATCACCGGGCGCATGTGGAACGACACCCTGGGCAAGCTGCATTTCTGGATTACCTTTCTGGGCACCTACGCCATCTTCTTCCCCATGCACTACCTGGGTTTCCAGGGCATGCCACGTCGCTACTACGCCTATGAAAACTACGCGTTCATCCCGCAGTCCGCGCAAGACTTGAATGCCTTCATTACGGTGGTCGCATTGACGGTCGGCGTTTCCCAGTTGCTGTTCCTGTTCAACCTGTCCTGGAGTGCATTCAAGGGCAAGCCCGCAGGCAGCAATCCCTGGGGCGCGGCCAGCCTGGAATGGCAAACGCCGGACACCCCGCCGAAACACGGTAACTGGGGAGAGAAGTTGCCGGTCGTGCATCGCTGGGCCTATGACTACAGTGTGCCGGGGATAGAGCAGGATTTCGTGCCGCAAACGGTCTCCGCCGAGGAGCTGGAGCACATGCGGCAACTCAGTGCCGGGACCAAGATAGCGGACGTCAAGCCATGAACAGGCTGCTATTGAGAAACGCCGACGGCGCTGATCCTGGCGGCAGCTGGAGTCGCGACCCTGAGGGTATTCAGGCCGGCGAGGGTGCCGATAGAAGGCAAACCGCAAGGATAGGCCTGCGCTTGTTTCTGGTGGTGGTGAGTTCGTTATTCTTCCTCTTCCTGATCGCCTTTGTCGCCCGTTCACAAATGGCCGACTGGCTACCCCTGACAGAGCCTTTGGCGCCGTTAGGCAATCTCCGACCGCTCTGGCTGAATTCGGCTTTTCTGGTATTGAGTTGCATCGCACTGCAGTGCTCGCGCATGGCCGCCCGAAAGGCTCGGCTGGGCGCAACTGTCATTGGTTTTGCATTGGGGGGTGTCTTTGCCATTGCCTTTCTGGCGGGGCAACTCTGGGTCTGGCAGCAGTTTGTCGCCTGGGGCTACTTTGTCGCCAGCAATCCGGCCAACAGTTTCTTCTACCTGTTGACCGGTCTGCATGGGCTCCACCTGCTGGGCGGGCTGATCGCCTGGTGCTGGATCGTCGCTAAGTTCCTGCGTCATGTGCCACTGGCGCAACTCAGCGCCAGCGTAGAGCTCTGTGCCATCTATTGGCATTACTTGCTGGGCCTTTGGTTCGTGCTGTTCGCGCTGCTGGCCAGCTCGCCACAAACCTATGACGTCATCGCCAGATTCTGCGGCCTGAGGTGAACATCCATGGCATTGCTCCCGCAAGTCGAAGCCCAAGCCCAAGCCGAGATCAGTTCATCCAATCCACCAGGTTCGCTGCCTGCACCGGGATGGCAGGGCATCGCCAACGATTGGTCCTCGGATAAAGAGGCCTTCAAGCAGGTGCCCTGGGGCAAGGCGATGATGTGGATTTTCCTGCTCAGCGATACGTTTATATTCACCTGTTTTCTGACCGGCTACATGTCGGTACGCATGACCATCACCAGCGCCTGGCCGAACCCCAGTGAAGTGTTCGCATTGACGATCGGCGGCAGGGAAATCCCGCTTATCCTGATCGCCATCATGACCTTTGTGCTGATCAGCAGCAGCGGCACCATGGCCATGGCCGTCAATTTCGCCTATCGCCGTGATCGCGCGAAAACCACGGCCCTGATGCTGGCGACCGCTGCCCTGGGGGTGACTTTCGTCAGCATGCAGGCATTCGAATGGAGCAAGCTCATCGCAGAGGGGGTGCGTCCCTGGGGGAACCCCATGGGCGCGGCGCAATTTGGCGCCTGCTTTTTCATGATTACCGGTTTTCACGGACTTCATGTGTCAATCGGCGCCCTCTACCTCAGCATTGTGGCGCTGAAAGTAAGGCGCGGAGATTATGAGCGCTCCGGGAACTATCAGAACGTCGAGATAGCCGGGCTTTACTGGCACTTCGTGGATCTGGTGTGGGTATTTATTTTTGCATTCTTCTATTTATGGTAGAGGAGCACGGGTGATGGCACATGCTCAGGGTCAGCAACATCCAATCAGTTTGTACCTTAAGATCTGGGGGCTGTTATTCGTCCTCAGCACGCTGTCGTACCTTGTCGACTATTTCCACTTCCATGGTTACCTTCGGTGGACCCTGATTATTACTTTCATGTTGTTGAAGGCAGGTTTGATTGTCTCCATCTTCATGCATATGGCATGGGAGCGCCTGGCCATGGTCTACGCCATACTGGTGCCGCCTCTGTGTTTACTGGTGCTCATCGGGCTGATGGCCACCGAGGCAGACTATGTCTTCCTCAGCCGGGTCATTTTCTTTGGCCAGTAAGCAGCTTTTCGGATGGCCTTGAGTCTCCAGGCACTAACCCGATATCACTCGCTTGAACTGATGCCATTTGTGCTGCCAGGCCACTGTCCAGTGCGGGGCTGCCGCTCCTGTGCCGGCGATCTTCAGCTTCGGATGCTGATTGATTACCTGGTCCAGTACCGATTCCTGATTCGGTTCAACATCCACGAAGAAGATATGTTTGCCTTCTTTTACTGCCTGCTTGAAATTGCGGAAGTGAGTGTTCGGCACCTGGAACCCGAAAAAACCGCCTTCCCAGATGCAGAAGCCCAATACAACAATGGCAAGGAAGATAAAGGGCATCCAGCCTGCGGGGGATTCGGTCCAACCCATCCAATAGGCGCCAAGCAGGACCAACGCCGCGAGTGGCACACCGATCACCGCACCAATCTCACCAGAGTGAACAGCATCCTGTTCCATTAGTGAACTGATCTCGTGGAGGTGATGTTCTTCTACATCAGCGACTTTTTCACTTAGTACATGAATCTGTTCGGAATTGATGCCGCTGGCTTCCAATTCATATTCAACGGTTTCAAGATCGTTGAGATTGTCACTGATGTAATAGTGCCGGTTCATGCCACACCTCCCGTCTCGGGTTAGCTGTAGACCTCCTCTGTCCGGCAGCAGTTGGTAGTTGTACTGTGGGGAACGTTGCACACCCCGTGCAATTTGAAAAAAGTATAGCACTCGCCATCCTGCATACCGGTCGCTAGCTGATCTGCACAATGACCGGACCTTCCGTCACGATTGGCGGGTTCGCGTGGATATTCGATGCATTTTTCTGAATCCATTCACGCGCGACTTTCAGGCTTGCATCGCTGCCGGCCTTGTCCGTGCAAACAGTCACCGACGTGCCACCATCACCCGTATTCAACAGTGTGTAGCTGACGAGGCCAGGCACTGTCCGCAGGGTAGCTTCGACGTCGGCATTGCGCTCTTCCAACAGTTCGAAAAACTGCTTCGCTCCAGTACCCAGGTAGGTTCTTATCACCGCATACATAGTCGTCTCCCTTGGGAGTGCCGCCTTGGTGCCAATCCAGATCCGTTGATGGCCGCAATCACTTTAGGTTTCAGTTCGTCCTGATTTATTAAGCTTAGCCAAATGCTGGCGACAGTCGTATCGCAACGACCACCGGCCGCTTTTGGCTGATTGCTGCCTGCCACGACCGTCAGAGAACGACCCGAGTATCGGCCTCTCAGGATGGCAGGGGTTATCTGCTCCCTGGTAGCGGCAATCGCAGTAGCCACCCAGGCTATCGCAGCAGACACAGAGAAACCAAAACCTGCATCGGAGGCCACCAAGACTAAATCGCCCCTGATTTCATTCACAATGAATGACTGCACAGCTCATTGCTGCCTGTTGTGAAGGGGGGCCATCGACGGTGGATTCAACCGATCAGGAAGTGATGCAAGGGGGAAGTCGGAGAAATATCGTCTGGCTCTCGGTATTTGATGCTCCGACGGTGCTGCGGCACGACCTCCAGCTGATTGCAGTCATGCACAGCACCACTGGCCGCCTTGAATTTGGTGGCATAGGTGGGAGATGGGTAAGCCAAGATTTTACCTCAGAAAAGAGAACTGGCATTTGATCTTGCTATGGACGAGCTCCTAGACCTCTAGCCTTAGTCCTTAAAATAACCTGGTTATTTCATTCAAGACCCGATCCTGGATTTGAGTACTTGGTCTGTGGCGATAAGCCACTGCTAAAAAAGCAACTCCTTCGTAGTCGCAGCGGATCGAAAAAGTCATACCTTCACGAAACCCAAAGACTGATCTGTCTCCAGCATCAACAAAATATCTCGCTTTTGTAAGAGCCGCTCCGGCGTGCTTCAGGCAGTCAGTTTGGCTAAGCGAGTGTTGTATCCAGCTAGTAGTGACACGCACAGACGAAGTCTCGCTATCATCGATAGGTGGTCGAGTAATTTCTTTGGCAGGTGTAATAATATTTTCGTTACTGGTGCAAGCAGTCAGCCCCATTGAGATAACAGTAAATAAAAAGCCAAAACGAAGTCTCGAATGCTTAAGTGAGTTTCGCATCGCGGGGCGTTCCTCTGACGATGTGCAATGAATGAAGTTGCAGTCACTAATGTAATAGCGGATTTCTGATCTTTTGCTACCTGTCATCAGCGAATGCGACCAATGGTCGTACGTAGACCCGTCATGTGGTTTTTCTCGATTTTTAGGCTGACTAACCGAACATTCAGGTGAATCATGTCACCCAAAACGTACCTTTAGGTCACATCCCATATGTCGATAGTACGCTAGCTCAAGCCGCTCTAATGCATAATCCTTACCTGCCAAGGTAAGTTAAAAAGTGGTGGCGTCGAACGTACCTCGTGTCACTTTTTGCCTCACAAGACGTTTAACTTTGAGTTGCTTTAAATTGGCTTAAATTTTTAACGTGCTGAGTGAGGTAAGTTTGCAAGCTAAGTCTAAATTTGAAACTTTCCTGAACTTTGCAGTCGTCCGATGTGCTCAGTCTTTCGACTTTTATCAACATGACTAGATTTCCTTCGCATGGTGGCTCAGTCCCTTCGGACTTTGAAACATACCTGCCACATGTACCACGCCCATCAGCGAGTTGAGCACGGTGGCCGGGGCTTCGTGCTTCACGCCGTCATGACCATGACCATGACTATGGGCCTCGAAGCCGACGGCGTCGATGGCGCAATCCACTTCCGGTTCGCCGAGCAGTGCGGCGATCTGTTCGTGCAGTGGCGTGTCCAGGGACAGGTCGGCGATCTCGAAGCCCTGCGACTTTTGTCGGGCCATCAATGGATGTTCCTCGGTTGAGGTGAGACACGAGCGGCCACGGCCACGGCCACGGCCACGGCCACCGCCACCGCCACCGCCAAATCGTTGAACTCAGATACCTCCATTGCGCAGGACATGGGTGTGCCGCGCCAGCATGAAGCAGGCGCGGCGTATGTCAGGGTTTTCCTCGAGCGTAGTTACTGGTACGCCTTGTCCCGGTCACAGAGCACTTTTATCGAGCATGGCGCTTGTGCCAGCCCAAATCGGGGCATTGGTCATTATTTTATTCAAAAACCGACATGTGGATGTCGGTGACAAGTAAGTTGTCGTTTATAGACATCTCTCGCGTATATGCTACGAAAGTGCACAGCGTTGATGAGCGCAGGCACAAACTCAAGCGTTTTCCTTATGGCTCCCTCCCTGCAAACCCTCAGCTTAGAGACATTGGATGATGTCGTTTTTGGATCCGTTCAAACATATGTAACTGGGTATGACCTTTGCAGGTTGAACAGGAACAAACCCACCAACTTTTGGATGGGAGAATAAAAAGAGCCTTTGCCTGAGGCCAATCACTCGCTTTGTGTGAGGAGATACCGCGATGACGACGTTCAACTCCGGGGCCCAACCCCAGAACCGTGCGCCTCAATCCATCGGCTTTCTGCTGCTGGACAATTTCACGCTGATTTCTCTGGCGTCCGCTGTAGAACCGCTGCGGATGGCCAACCAGTTGTCCGGTCGCGAGCTGTATCGCTGGACCACCCTCACCGTCGATGGCGGCCAGGTCTGGGCCAGTGATGGCCTGCAAATCACCCCTGACGCCTCCATGCACAAAGCCCCGCCAATGGACATGATCATCGTTTGCGGTGGCGTCGGCATTCAGCGCACCGTTACCCGTGAACACGTATCCTGGCTGCAAAGCCAGGCCCGCAAGGCCTGCCGTCTCGGTGCGGTGTGCACCGGCAGCTGGGCCCTGGCCTGCGCCGGACTGCTCGATGGTTTCGATTGCAGCGTGCACTGGGAGTGCCTGGCGGCGATGCAGGAAGCTTTCCCGCGGATAGTAATGAGTACCCGTTTGTTCACCCTCGACCGTAACCGTTTCACCAGCTCCGGAGGCACCGCGCCGCTGGACATGATGCTGCACTTGATCAGCCGTGATCACGGGCGTGAACTGTCCGCTGCGATCTCGGAAATGTTCGTCTACGAGCGCATCCGCAACGAACAGGATCACCAGCGCGTGCCGCTCAAGCACATGCTCGGCACCAATCAACCGAAGTTGCAGGAAATCGTCGCGCTGATGGAGGCCAACCTCGAAGAGCCGATCGACCTGGACGAACTGGCGGTGTATGTCGACGTGTCCCGTCGCCAGCTGGAGCGGCTGTTCCAGAAGTACCTGCACTGCTCGCCGTCGCGTTACTACCTGAAACTGCGTCTGGTCCGTGCGCGACAGTTGCTCAAGCAAACGCCGATGTCGATCATCGAAGTGGCTTCGATCTGTGGCTTCGTGTCCACACCGCACTTCTCCAAGTGCTACCGCGAATACTTCGGCATTCCGCCGCGTGACGAGCGCGTCGGTTCCAATACCGCGCAGCAGGTGGCGATGATGCCGCTGCCGCAAGCATTGGTGCTCTCGCCGTTGGCCGGTTCGATGTCAGCTTTGAGCCAGGCACGTAACGAATCAACTTTTGCCAGCGTTCGTCTATAAATCTTCACCCCTATCCTGCGAAAGTGTGATGTTCGCAGGATAGGGGAGGGCGCTTCATTTTAGTGTTGCGCTGAGGCAGGACTTACTCGACGGCTTTGACCATGTCTTCGATGACCTTTTTAGCGTCGCCGAACACCATCATGGTTTTGTCCAGGTAGAACAGTTCGTTGTCCAGACCGGCGTAGCCACTGGCCATCGAGCGCTTGTTGACGATGATGGTCTTGGCCTTGAACGCTTCGAGGATCG
>NZ_JAGYGI010000048.1:0-26684 GCF_019947365.1 Pseudomonas sp. GL-R-26
ACTCAGGCTGGTCTCAATACTGGACACGATAACCCGGCTTAACCGCTTAACCTGAACCGCCGTATACGGAACCGTACGTACGGTGGTGTGAGAGGACGGCGGATGTAAATCCGCCTCCTACTCGATTGCTTTATAACGGAGCCGGCTGAATGATCTCGACCCAGTAGGCGTCCGGATCCTTGATGAACGCCAGGCTCTTCATGCGGCCATCGCTCAGGCGCTTCTGGAAATCGCAGCCCAGTGCTTCAAAGCGCTCGCAGGCGGCGACGATGTCTGGTACCGAGATGCAGATGTGGCCGAAACCGCGCGGGTCGGTGTTGCCATTGTGGTAGGCGAAATCCGCATCGTTCTCGGTGCCGTGGTTGTGGGTCAGCTCCAGGATGCCGGGGATCGATTTCATCCACTCGGTGCGCGTAGCGGCGTCGGCCGGGATCTGGTTCTTGTCCACCAGCGCCAGGAAATACAGGCTGAACTCGGCTTCCGGGAAGTCGCGTTTTTCCACCAGGGTAAAGCCTAGAATGCGTGTGTAGAAGTCCAGGGACTTGGTGATGTCCTTGACCCGCAGCATGGTGTGGTTGAAGACAAATTTCTGTGTGGCAGCGTCCGGTTCGGCGGTGACGCCGGGGAAGGTGTTCAATTCGTGCAGGCTCATGGGCCCTCCGGGAAATATGTGGGCTAACGAATGGCGACAATGATACGCAAGGGTTCGGACATCGCCAAACCCAAACAGTCCGCTATTGCCTGACAGCCGGCCTGGGCCCAGACTTTACGGCTTGATCCTTGAGTGCCCATTGCAATGATTCGATTTCGTAACGTGCTGTTCATCCTGCTGAGCGTGTTTTCGCTGGCTGGCGTTGTTCGCGCCGATGCGCCAGTAATCACCTGGCCGCAAGGCTGGCAGGTCGAAGAAGTGCCTGAATCGGCGTCGGGAGTCAGTCGCCAGCGGGCGGTGAAAAATGATCAGAATGGATCGCCGCTCATGGTGATGGAACTGACCATGAGCCCGGTGCAAAGCGATCATCAGGTAAACCTCGAAGGCGTATTGCTGGAGATGCGCAAGTCGGTTCAAAAAGACTTCTTTCAGGGCGGGTATCAAAGTGTCTGCACGCGCATTCATTCGACTACCTTGAGTCGATTGGCAGCGCTGGAAACAACCTGCACCATCACGCAAAACGGCCGGCATGTGCTTTCGCAAACATTGGTGGCCGCAGTGGATGCCGATAAAGCCTATGTTCTTTCCTACGCAGGGCAGGCCGAGGCTTATAAGACGAGCCAGGATGAAATAGACGCAGCCCGTAACAGCTTGAAACTTTAGTAAGCGACAGTGCTTTTTCGATGCATGAAGAAAATTTTAGATATCCAAATGGATTAAGCACAAAGTTGGTGGCAGTCGGGTAATTGTGCGGTGTCCGCCTCGGGTTTTAGATGGCCCATGAAAAAGCCCTGCATGAGCAGGGCTTTTTTGTCGCCGCGAGAGTTAGCCGCGCAGCCAGGAATCAACGGTGGCTGCACCGTACTGTTCTTTCCAGGCTTTCAGGCCGCGGTGGTTGCCGCCCTTGGTTTCAATCAGCTCGCCGGTGTGCGGGTTCTGATAAACCTTGACCACACGGGCGCGGCGGGTTTTAGGTGCTGCCTGCTGCAGGCCGGATTTTGCCGGGTTAGGGTCGAGAATGGCGATGATGTCGCGCAGGCTCTTGCCATAGGTTTTCATCAAGCCCTGGAGCTTTTCTTCGAATTCGATTTCTTTCTTGAGCCCGGCATCGTTCTTCAGGGATTCCAACTGCTTGAGCTGTTCTTGAAGGGCCTTTTCGGCTGCACGAAATTCAGCGAGTCTGGACAATATCTTTACTCCAATAGTGTGTTTGGCTGATACCAACCGCAAACAAAGCTATAAGCCAAGAGCCTTGAAGCGACTCGGTGATAGTGGCTCACCTGCCAATTTAGCGCAGGCATGAAAAATTGTAGTAGTTAATTGGCCAAGAGTAAATCCTGTCTTTTTCTTCATGTAACGTCAGTAGTGTTTTGATTCAAATTGGTGCGGCTAATCGTTTGTTTTGGCGATTAAATTCGCGAGTTAATGGTCGCTTAATGCACTAATGAATTCCGCGCCAGGCATGGGTTTTCCGAACAGATAACCTTGCAGGAAGTTGACCTGGTGAACGCTCAGGTAATCACTCTGCTCACGGGTTTCGACACCTTCGGCCACTAGGGCAAGGTCGAGTTTGACCGCCAGTTCGATGATGCTGTCGAGGATGTGGCTCGAGAGTGTGTCGACGCCGATCATGGCGACAAAACTCTGGTCGATTTTCAGAAAATCGACATTGAACTGCCGCAGGTAGCCAAGGCTTGAGTGGCCCGTGCCGAAGTCGTCGATGGCGATTTTCACGCCCAGTTCGCGAAGTTGCTCGAACAGTTGCAGGGTAATGGCCGTGGGCTCGATCAGTTCACGTTCGGTCAACTCCAGTACCAGATGGATCGAGCCCGGCTCGAAGGCATCGAGGAACTCGCGGCAATCCTTGACCAGTTCCAGGTCCTGGCAATGGCTGGCGGTGATGTTGATGCCAATGTGAAACGGCTTGTTGAAGCTGGCCGATTGCGGTGCGAGCAGGGCGGCGGTTTGTCGCATCAGCGAGCGGGTCATCGGTACGATCAGCCCGGAGTGTTCGGCGAACGGAATGAACAGGTCCGGACGCACCAGGCCTTCCTTCGGATGTTGCCAGCGCATCAGCACTTCAGCGCCGGACCAGCTTTTGCTGTCGCCATGCACCACGGGCTGGAAATACGGAATGAACTCTTTGGCTTCCAGTGCCCGCTGCATTTCATAGGTGGGTGACGATGAGCGTTTTTGCAGGAAGTGACCGATTGCCCCGGCAATCACACCGAAGAAAATCAGCAGGCTAAACAGCGGTGGATATTCGCTGCTCATGTAGCGCCAGGTTTCGCCTTTGGGGAAACCGGCTTCCACGGCAAAAGCATAGTGCCCGGAGGTCAAACGACTTTGCGCAACGGGCAACTCGGGCGCAGCGCCCGTATGAAACTTGCCGTCGGCGGACAACCAGTCCGGGCCGACTTGCAGCAACAGCAAGGTCTTGCGGCCGATCAGGCGCAGGATATTGCTCAAGTGATAACCATCGATGGTCGTCAACGCGCCTTTTTTTCCTTCGCTCAGGCGGTACACCAGCAAGGCGGTGTTGGGCGTTACCGGATTGCCGCTCATGAGCCATAAGGCGCCCTGGGTGTAGTCACCGGGGTTGACCGTCTCCTGGTAGTCGCCGAACAGAGAGCTGCAATAGAGGTTGTTGTCCCACACCAGGTTGGTTGAGCGCACGAAGGGGCGGCGGGTGACCTGCTCGCGCAGCGCCAGTTTGACGTCACTGCAACTTTGGCCCGCCAGCGGCAGCAATTCACGAGCGGCCTGGGCGGTGCTGTCGAGCATCAGGTCGAACTGGCGAATCGCTTCTTCGGCGGTTTGCTGGGTGTCTTGTTGGAGCGCACGCCCTGCTTGCAGGTAAAGAATGGCAGCCCCCAGCAGTACCGGGAGCAATCCACTGATCAGGGTGACCGCAATTTTTTTTCTGCGACTGCGGGTTTTGGCTTTCAGCGGCATTCGCGAGTCCTGTCACGAAGTAGTAAGGCTCTCAAATGATGGCAGGGCAAAACGCCTCCCATGAAGAGTTCGGGTATGGCCAATGATAGTTGGCCGTTGGCGGTTATGCGGCTCAACGCAAGTCAAGGCTTTCGGCCAGCTTGATAAAGGCCAGTGTCGCCGGTGATGCCTGGCGTCGATCGAGCACTGCCAGGCCGACCTGCCGCAATACTGCCGGCGACAGTGGTTTTTTCACCCAGCGGCGGTCAATCTGTTCGGGCAATGAACCTTCGGCAACCACCGTCACTGCGTCGCCACGAGCGACGACATCCAGGGTGCTGATCAACTGCGAGCAGCGATAACGGATGTTGGGCGTCAGTCGGGCCGCCGTGAACAGGCGTGAAACCAGCTCCGAAGAACCGGCCTCGGTCAGCACGAACGGGAAATCGCACAGGTCCTTCAGGCTCAGGCTGTCGTGAATCGCCAACGGGTGGCCGGCGGGCAGCAGCGCAACCATCTGGTCTTCGATCAGCGCGACCGTGTCGAAACGCTCCTCGGGCAATACCACAAAGCCGATGTCGATCCGTCGTTCCTCCAGCCACTGGAGCACCTGGCGGTCGGGGCCTTCGTCGATATGCACCTCGATGCCGGGATGGTCTGCGCGGTACTGCTGCAGAATCAACGGCAGCAATTTGATCGAAGAGGTCGGGCCGAAGGAGCCGATGCGCAGCGTGCCGCGTTTCATGCCCCGCGCATCGGCCGCTTCCTGGCGCAGGGTGTTGGCCAGGCCGAGCATCGCCCGGGCGCGCAGCAATAACTGCTGGCCAATGTCGCTCAGTTCGACCTGGGATTGATGGCGGCGCAACAGTTCGACACCCAACTCCAGTTCCAGGGACTTCAACGCATGGGACACCGCCGATTGGGAAATACCCAGGCGATTGGCCGCTGCCGTGAAACCGTGGAGTTCGGCCACCAGGGAGAAAATCTCCAGTTGAGTGAAGGTCATGAGTGTTTGCTCATTTTACGATGACTGGGTATTAGCTGAATGATACGGCATCTCTCCAACATCCGGTCCTGGAATCCATGACGATCTGTGAGCAAAGCCGGGCAAAACCCTCGGATCTGCCGGTGTATCTGAAACTGGCGGCGGTCACCATGGTGTGGGGTGGCACCTTCGTCGCCGGACGCTATCTGGCTGGTAGCCTCAGCCCGTTACTGGCGGCCAGCCTGCGGTTTCTCCTGGCCAGCCTGGCGTTGCTGCTGTTTATAAGCATGGCGCGCACACCGCTGGTCCGGCCCAACCCCCGGCAATGGCTGCAACTGTCATTGCTTGGCTTTTTCGGGATCTTTTTCTACAACCTGTGCTTCTTTTACGGCCTGCATTACATCAGCGCTTCACGGGCGTCCTTGATCGTGGCGCTGAATCCGGCGGTGATCGGCCTCGCTTCCTGGCTGCTGTTCAAGGAGCGTTTGAACCGGGCCAAAGTCGTCGGCATTGCAATCTGCATGGCGGGCGCGAGCATGGTGATCGTCAGTCGCGACCCGCAACTACTGGCCGGCGGTGCCGGTGCCTGGCTCGGCGACCTGCTGATTTTCGGCTGCGTCCTCGGCTGGGGTGTCTACTCGCTGTTCTCCAGAGAGCTGAACCACAGCCTGGGACCGGTGCAAACCGTGACCTGGTCGATCCTGCTGGGCACCGTCATGCTCTGGACCACCAGCATCGTGCGCGGAGAGGTGAGTGTCGCCGCGATCGCCCAACTGGGTACGCAGCAATGGTTGAGCCTTTTGTACCTGGGCGTGCTGGGATCGGCGCTGGCGTACATTGGCTACTACGACGGCATCCGCAAGATCGGCGCGACCCGTTCCGGGGTGTTCATTGCCTTGAACCCGTTGACGGCGGTGGTCCTTGGCGCGCTGCTGCTGGATGAGCCGCTGACGCTGGCCATGTGCCTGGGTGGCGGGCTGATTCTGGCGGGGATTTTCCTCTGCAACAAACCCCTTGCGCGGCTATGGAAAAAGGGGATTTGATACAGAAGGCGGACAAACTGATTTACGCTGTGTAGAATCGGGTTACGCATACAATAATAATCGTCTTCTGGCAGCAGAAGCCTCGCCCGCAAGAGCCTTGGGTCGAAAATGAAGATATTCGGGTTTCAACTGATCTACGGTGACTTTCTCGCCCGCAGTGTGCGGGGTATCTCCTGTGCGCCACCCACCGGTCTCAGCATTGCTTACAACTAACCTTTGTTAATTGATAAAAAAATGATGAGGCGCCGACCATGGCAGATTTATACGAAAACCCAATGGGCCTGATGGGCTTTGAATTCATCGAGCTCGCATCGCCGACCCCGAACACCCTGGAACCGATCTTCGAGATCATGGGCTTCACCAAGGTGGCGACCCACCGTTCCAAGGACGTGCACCTGTATCGCCAGGGCGCGATCAACCTGATCCTCAACAACGAACCCCACAGCGTCGCCTCGTACTTCGCGGCCGAGCACGGTCCGTCGGTGTGCGGCATGGCGTTTCGCGTCAAGGATTCGCAAAAAGCCTATAAGCGTGCCCTGGAACTCGGCGCCCAGCCGATCCACATCGAAACCGGCCCGATGGAGCTGAACCTGCCGGCGATCAAAGGCATCGGTGGTGCGCCGCTGTACCTGATCGACCGTTTCGGCGAAGGCAGCTCGATCTATGACATCGACTTCGTGTTCATCGAAGGCGTCGACCGCCATCCGGTCGGTGCCGGCCTGAAGATCATCGATCACCTGACCCACAACGTGTATCGCGGTCGCATGGCCTACTGGGCCAACTTCTACGAGAAGCTGTTCAACTTCCGCGAAATCCGCTACTTCGACATCAAGGGTGAATACACCGGCCTGACCTCCAAGGCCATGACCGCACCCGATGGCATGATCCGCATCCCGCTGAACGAAGAGTCGTCCAAGGGCGCCGGCCAGATCGAAGAGTTCCTGATGCAGTTCAACGGCGAGGGCATCCAGCACGTTGCGTTCCTGTCCGATGATCTGCTCAAGACTTGGGACCACCTGAAAAGCATCGGCATGCGCTTCATGACCGCGCCGCCGGAAACCTACTACGAAATGCTCGAAGGCCGTTTGCCGAACCACGGCGAGCCGGTGGGCGAACTGCAGGCGCGGGGCATTTTGCTGGACGGTTCGTCCGATTCGGGCGACAAGCGTCTGCTGTTGCAGATCTTCTCGGAAACCCTGATGGGGCCGGTGTTCTTCGAGTTCATCCAGCGCAAGGGCGACGACGGTTTCGGCGAAGGTAACTTCAAGGCGCTGTTCGAATCCATCGAGCGTGACCAGGTTCGTCGTGGTGTTCTCTCCACCGACTAAGCCGTTACACCGATAAAACTGTGGGAGCGAGCCTGCTCGCTCCCACATTTGTTTTACGTGGCCTTAAGGTCTGCGCTGGCGGACCAGATGCTTGAACCCTTCGAACACCAGCACCAACACGGCCATCCAGATCGGAATGTAGGTCAGCCATTCACCGGCCTTGATGCTCTCCCCAAGCAACAACGCCACGCCCAGCAGCAACACCGGTTCGACGTAGCTCAACAAGCCGAACAGGCTGAACGGCAGCAGGCGACTGGCAATGATGTAGACCACCAGTGCCGATGCGCTGATCACGCCGAGCATCGGAATCAACAGCGACAACCATGGATGCTGTTCAAACACTCCGAAACCTTGCGCACCGCTCTGGACGAACCAGAACGCTACCGGCAGGGTCAATGCCATGTCCAGCCATAACCCGCCGAGGTTGTCCGCCGCCAGCCGTTTGCGCAGGACGAAGTAGGTCGGATAGCCGATGCAGACCAGCAAGGTCGCCCAGGAAAAACCACCGACCTGATACACCTCGTTGACCACCCCCAGGCAGGCGAACACCACCGCGACTTTTTGCAGATAGGACAGGCGTTCGCCGTAGGCCAGGCGACCGGTCAGGACCATGGTCAGCGGCAGCAGGAAATAGCCGAGTGATACGTCGAGGCTGTAGCCGTTCAACGGCGCCCACATGAACAGCCACAGCTGCACACCGAGCAGGGCAGAGGAGGCGATCAACGCGCCCATCAGTTTCGGATTGGCCTTGGCGCGCCGAACGATCTCCAGCACGCGTTTCCACTCCCCGGACACCACCATGAACACGGTCATGCACGGGACAGTCAGCAGCATGCGCCAACCGAAGATTTCCACGCCGCTCAAGGGGGTGAGCAGCGACGTGTAGTAATACATGACGGCAAACAGCACCGAGGCTGAAACCGATAGAGCGATACCTTTAGACAAGCTGTCCTCGCGAGGTTGAAGGTGAAACGGGGTGCGGAGGATACGTGGTTTTAGCGTCGAATATTGACCAATCAATCAACACGGTCCAACTGTAGGAGCGAGCCTGCTCGCGATAGCGATCTTTCAGCCAACATCTCTGTTGAATGTAGTACCGCTATCGCGAGCAGGCTCGCTCCTACAATGGGTTCTGTGTTGATTCAGGGAGTGCGCGGTGTACGCCCCGACACAAAATGGCTCACATCATTGAACCCCGGTGTCGACGCATGCCCCGGTGTCACCAGCGAATCGATGAACACCTCGTCCTCGGCCGTGATCTTCACCGCCTGCGCCTTAGTGTAGGCGTCCCACTGCGCTTCGGTACGCGGCCCGACAATGGCCGAGGTCACGGCGCTGTTGTTCAGCACCCAGGCAATCGCGAACTCGACGATGCCCACACCGCGCTCCTGGGTGTATTGCTGGATTTGCTGGGCGATGCGCAGGGACTCGACGCGCCATTCGGTTTCCAGGATGCGTTTGTCCTGGCGTCCGGCACGGCTGTTGGCATCAGGTTTTACATCCGGTGCGTATTTGCCGCTGAGCACCCCGCGCGCCAGCGGGCTGTAGGGCACCACGCCCAGACCGTAGTTTTGCGCCGCGGTGATCTGCTCGGTTTCAGCCTGGCGGTTGACGATGTTGTACAGCGGCTGGCTGATCACCGGCCGGTCAACGCCGAGCTTGTCGGCCACGCGAATGACTTCGGCGATGCGCCAGCCACGGTAGTTGGACAGGCCCCAGTAACGGATCTTGCCCTGGCGGATCAAGTCGCCGATGGCCGATACCGTGACCTCCAGCGGCGTATTGTGGTCTTCGCGATGCAGGTAATAGATGTCCAGATAGTCGGTGCCCAGGCGCGTCAGGCTGGCATCGATGCCGTTGAACAGATGCTTGCGGCTCAGGCCGCTGCGGTTGGGGACGCCGTCCACGGGACCGAAGCCGACCTTGGTGGCCAGTACCCATTCATGGCGACGGCTGGCGATGGCCTCGCCGACGATCTCCTCGGAACGGCCGTTGGTATAGACGTCGGCGGTGTCGATGAAATTGATGCCCTGGTCCCAGGCCTTGTCGATGATTCGCAGGGAATCTTCGGCGCTGGTCTGTTCGCCGAACATCATGGTGCCCAGGGTCAGGGTGGACACCTGCAGACCCGAATGACCCAGCGTGCGGTAGCTCATGAGCAAATCCTTTTACCAGTGGGAAAGGCTCAATCAGATACCAGAACCATTGCCGGGAGCAAACGCAAATCTCAAACACACTCCAATCAACTGTAGGAGTGAGCCTGCTCGCGATGACGGAGTATCAGCCAACATCCATGTTGACTGTGAAACCGCTATCGCGAGCAGGCTCGCTCCTACAGGAGAAATGGGTGGTGCTTAGACGCGCAGGGTACGGGTCATGCGCAACGCCAGCAAACTGCCGCAGACAATCACACCCGCCAACAGGTACAACGCCGCATCGGTCGAGCCGGTGCTGTCCTTGACCCAACCCACCAGGTACGGGCTGAGGAAGCCGGCCATCTGCCCCATCGAGTTGATCAGCGCCAGGCCGCCAGCCGCCGCGCCGGCATTGAGCAGGGCGGTCGGCACCGGCCAGAACATTGGCAGGCCGGTGAGGGCGCCCATGGTGGCGATGGTCAGGCCGAGAATCGCGATGGCCGGGTTGGCGGCGAAGTTCACCGCGATCAGCAGACCCAGTGCCCCCATCAGCATCGGCACCACCAAATGCCAACGACGTTCCTGGCGCAGGTCCGCCGAACGGCCCACCATCAGCATGAACACCGCAGCCAGCAGGTACGGAATCGCACTGAGCCAGCCGATCACCAGGTTATCGCTGAAGCCCAGGTTCTTGATGATCGATGGCAACCAGAAGTTGATTGCGTACACGCCACTCTGGATGCAGAAGTAGATCAGGCCGAAAGCCCAGATCGCCGGGTTCTTGAACACCGCCAGCAGCGAATCGGTCGTGGTTTTCGGCTTGTTCGCCAGATCTTCGGCGTGGTCGGCTTCCAGCACCGAGCGCTCGAACGGGGTCAGCCACTTGGCGTTCGCATAGCTGTCGCTGAGCAGGAAGTAAGCCAGCGCACCGAGGATGACGGTGGGAATGCCTTGCAGCATGAACATCCACTGCCAGCCAGCCAAACCACCTTGGCCTGCGCCGAAGTGGTTGAGAATCCAGCCGGAGAACGGACTGCCGAGCAGGCCGGAGACCGGGATCGCCGACATGAACAAGGCCATGATGCGGCCACGGCGGAAGGTCGGGAACCACTGCGAGAGATACAACACCACGCCCGGGAAGAACCCGGCTTCGGCCGCGCCGGTGAACAGGCGCAGGGTATAGAACTCGGTCGGCGTGGTGACGAACAGCAGGCAGGTCGACAGGCTACCCCAGGTGATCATCATCAGCGCGATCCAGCGCCGTGGGCCGAATTTGGTCAACGCCAGGTTGCTTGGCACGCCGCACAGAACGTAACCGATAAAGAAGATGCCGGCGCCGAGGCCGTACACGGTCTCGCTGAACTTCAGCGCGTCGAGCATCTGCAGTTTGGCAAACCCAACGTTCACCCGGTCGAGGTAGTTGAACAGGTAGCAGATGAAAATGAAGGGGATCAAGCGCAGGGTGATGCGCTTGTAGACGGCGTTTTTGTCGTCAGCGATGGCGTCGGACGCTACGGCGCTCTGTGTCATGGCGGCTCTCTCTTTATTATGATTTTTTGCGATGCAAAGGGTAACGTTGATCGCCCCCAGAGTCTCGACCACCCTCAGGGTGGCTGTCTTTGTGCCTGAGCACAGGGTTTGCAACCAAGGCCTGTGCGGGTGAACAACCCGTTCCATCACTGTCTTCAAGGATCACTTGCATGTTCGAACTCGATCACGACCTGGCCCAGGACATCGTCGACCGGGCGATGGCCATCCTGCCGTACAACGTCAATGTCATGGACAGCCAGGGCTTGATCCTGGGCAGCGGCGAGCCGGAGCGGGTCAACACCCGGCATGAAGGCGCGCAACTGGTCTTGGCCAATGGCCGGGTGGTGGAGATCGATGCGCAGACGGCGATTCATCTCAAGGGCGTGCAGCCGGGCATCAACCTGCCGCTGATGCTCGATCAGCGCCTGATCGGCGTACTGGGTATCACTGGCGAACCCGAGCAACTGCGCACCTACGCCGAGCTGGTGCGCATGACCGCCGAAATGTTGGTGGGCCAGCGCAACCAGCAGGCCGAACAACAATGGCGGCGCCAGCGCTGCGATGATCTGCTGGCGTTGTTGCTCAGCGAAGCCGGGGATGCTCCGCGCCTGGTCGATGAAGCGCAGCAGTTGGGCCTCAAGCCCCAGATGACCCGGGTGCCGTACCTGTTCGAACTGGGCCTGGAGCACGCTCCGGGGCAAACCGTCGAGGCACTCAGCGCCTGGTTGACGAGCCGTCACCCCGACAGTTGGTGCGTGAGCTCGGCCAAGACCTCTTTGCTCTGGTGCCGACCGGCGAGCCAGACGGTGGAGAACGAGCGCTTGCTGGACAAGCTCGACGGCCTGGGCTGGAACATCCTGCGCATTGCCGTGGGTGGGCAGGCCGATGGCCTTTCGGGCTTGCGTCGCTGCTATCGCCGGGTCGGTGACTTGCTGGCCTACGGGCGCGAAGTGTTGCCGCGCTCCCGATTGCTGACGCTCAATCGCTATCGGCTGCCGGTGATGCTGTGGCGCCACCGCAACGACGACGCCCTCGACGAATTGCTCAATCCGCTGCGCAAGGTTATTGCCAAGGACAACAACGGTCAGCTGTTGGCAACCCTGCGCAGCTGGTGCGAACACGATGGCCAGAGCCAGGCCTGCGCCGATGCACTGGGCATCCACCGCAACAGCCTGCGCTATCGCATGGAACGGATTGCCGAGCTGAGCGGGGTTGATCCGTTGCGGCTGGACGGCATGCTGGCGTTGTATCTGGGTGTGCAATTGCTGCCCCAGACAGACACTAGCCTGTGAGCCAGGCAATGCCCCTGTAGGAGTGAGCCTGCTCGCGATGGCGGCGTATCAGTCAGCATTGATGTCGCTGACACTCCGCCATCGCGAGCAGGCTCGCTCCTACAGGGAATGCGTTCCTCCACGGGCTTTGTGGAAATGAACAATAATCCTCAACACCGCTTGTGCAGCGGCCCGGCGTTATTGTTCATGGCGGCTGGCAGCATGTGGGCATTGGAACTGGAGAATTCCCATGAAAATCGTGATCGCCCCCGACTCGTTCAAGGACAGCCTCAGCGCCCAAGGCGTGGCCGATGCCATTGCATTGGGATTGGCCCAGGTCTGGCCTGATGCCCAATTGATCAAATGCCCGATGGCCGACGGCGGGGAAGGGACTGTCGAGTCGATCCTGGCGGCGTGCGATGGCGAACTGCGCCGCAATGAGGTGCGCGGGCCTTTAGGGGCTACGGTGAATGCAGCCTGGGGCTGGTTGCCCCAGAGCCACACCGCGATCATCGAAATGGCCGAGGCCAGCGGTTTGCAATTGGTCCCGGTGGCGCAACGGGATGCGTGCATCAGCAGCACCTTCGGGACCGGGCAATTGATCCGCGCCGCACTGGATGCCGGTGCACAACGGGTGATCCTGGCGATTGGCGGCAGCGCGACCAATGACGGCGGCGCCGGTGCCATGCAGGCCTTGGGCGTGAAACTCCTCGACTTCCAGGGGCAGACGCTGTCACCGGGCGGCCTCGCCCTAACGCAGTTGGCCCGTGTTGACCTGGGCGAGATTGATCCGCGCCTGGCCCAGGTGCGCTTCGACATCGCCGCCGACGTCAACAATCCTCTGTGCGGCCCCCACGGTGCCTCGGCGATCTTCGGCCCGCAAAAAGGCGCCTCGCCCGTGCAGGTCGAGCAACTGGACCGCGCCCTGGGGCACTTTGCCGACCATTGCGCGCAAGCCTTGAACAAGGACGTGCGCGACGAGCCGGGCAGTGGCGCGGCGGGCGGCCTGGGGTTTGCTGCCAAGGCGTTCCTCGGTGCGCAATTCAAGGCGGGCGTTGAAGTGGTAGCCGAACTCGTGGGCCTGGCCGACGCCGTTGCAGGCGCCGACCTGGTGATCACCGGTGAAGGGCGTTTCGATGCGCAAACCCTGCGCGGCAAGACGCCCTTTGGTGTGGCGCGGGTCGCCCGGGAACACGGCGTGCCGGTCATCGTCATCGCCGGTACGTTGGGCGAGGGCTATCAGGCACTGTACGAGCATGGCATCGACGCTGCGTTTGCCCTGGCGAGCGGGCCGATGACCCTTGAGCAGGCCTGCGCCGAGGCGCCGCGTTTGCTGCGTGAGCGGGCGACCGATTTGGCGCGGGTCTGGCGGGTGGCCAGCCGGTAAACGTTTGAACACCACAAAACCTGTAGGAGTGAGCCTGCTCGCGATGGCGGTGTATCAGTCAGCATTGATGTTGACTGACAGTCCGCTATCGCGAGCAGGCTCGCTCCTACAGGTTCATCCATTCCTACTCAGGCGGGTCAATCTGATCCAGCACCCGGTTCGCCGTGATCTCCGCCAGCATCACGCTGTTGGAAATCCCCAGCAGCGCATTGCGCGATCCCCCATCCAGATGATCCACCAACTGATGGACCATCACGTCGACTGACGCCAGCGTTTCCACCAGGTAAACCACCAGGGTTTCGGTCGTCACTTCAGGGTTCACGGTAAACAGTGAACCGGGGGTGGCAGCTGTGCGCAAGTTAGTCGACCGGCAAGGAAAGCAAAACCGGCGCGCCCGAGGACGCCAAGCGCACAGCTACCATCAAGCGCAGGCAAAAACCTGACTGATGATGCTTGTGCGACCGCTTTACCTTAGCCGGGCGACTAAACCCGATCACTGATGAGCAGTGACGCGAATCAAGTTACCGATGGCCCCCCAGGCGCACAAGCCGGCGGATTCTGGCGTAAGCGTAGGCAATGGCGCAAGGTCCTGTGGCTTTCATGAAGTAACCTTAAACACCATTAAACAAGTGCTGGCAAGGTGCCGTATTGCGCGATTTGAGATAGGGTTGTCGCCAGGAATACGCGCGACAGGAGAACGCCATGCGCTACTCAGCCTTGACCCAACGAATCGCCGGTGACGGAGCGGCGGCCTGGCAGATTCACGATCGAGCGCTGGCGCTGCGCGAGCAGGGTGTCGATGTCTTGCTGCTGTCGATCGGCGACCCGGACTTCGACACCCCACAACCCATCGTGCATGCGGCCATCGACAGTTTGCTGGCCGGCGACACGCACTACCCGGCGGTGCGCGGCAGCCAGGGTTTGCGCGACAGCATCGCCCGGCATCATCGCCAGCGCAGTGGCCAGGCAGTGGATGCGCAGCACGTGATCGTCTTCCCCGGGGCGCAGTGCGCGGTGTATTCGGTCGTGCAATGCCTGCTCGATCCGGGGGACGAAGTGCTCGTCGCCGAACCTATGTACGTGACCTACGAGGGCGTGTTCGGTGCCTGCGGGGCGAAAGTGGTGCCGGTGCCGGTGCGTTCGCAGAATGGCTTTCGGGTCGATCCGGCGGATGTCGCGGCACTGATCACACCGAACACCCGCGCGATGTTGCTCAACAGTCCGAACAACCCCTCCGGCGCCAACCTGCCGCTGACGACCTGGAAAGCGCTGGCCGCATTGTGCATTCGCCACGACCTGTGGTTGATCAGCGACGAGGTGTACAGCGAGTTGCTGTTCGAGGGCGAACACATCAGCCCCGCGAGTTTGCCGGGCATGGCCGAGCGCACGGCGACCATCAACAGCCTGTCGAAATCCCATGCCATGAGTGGCTGGCGGGTGGGTTGGGTGATCGGGCCGCAATCGCTGTGTGAACATTTGGTGAATCTGTCGTTGTGCATGCTGTTCGGCATTCCGGATTTCATCCAGAACGCCGCGCAATTGGCGCTGGATGAAAACCTGCCACACGTGGCGCAGATGCGAGAGGAATATCGCCTGCGTCGCGACCTGGTGTGTGCCAGCCTGGACCTGTGCCCTGGCATCCGGGCGATTCGCCCCGATGGCGGCATGTTCGTGATGGTCGACGTGCGCCAGACCGGGTTGTCGGCCCAGCATTTTGCCGAGCGACTGCTGGACGGCTATGGCGTGTCGGTGCTGGCCGGGGAGGCCTTCGGGCCAAGTGCGGCCGGGCATATTCGCATCGGCCTGGTGGTGGACCGGCCGAAGCTGGCGGATGCCTGCCGACGTATCGTGATGTGTGTAACGAACATGCTTGAAGGGCGGCGGGCCTGAGTTTTTTTACTTCGGCTTGAGCGTCCCATTGCCCGTTTCAATCTCGTTTAAACGCACTGCATCGTGCAAAAAAAAGCGCGGGTACCTGTCAACTTTGACAGTATCGCGTTGTAAAAAACTGCCGTTTAATTCGCTCAAGGTCCAGTTACCGAGCAGAGCGAAGGGACAGTGTTGTGCTTACCCGATGTCTCGATCTGCCAGACAGGCTTGGTGGCCATTGCGTGCGCAAGGGTCGAAGTGTTGTTCATGGGAGAACGATGTCATGGCGAGTCAAGACAGCAAGCAATCATTAGCCGCATGGAGTCAACGTGTACCCGGGCGCAATGGCCCATTGGCGTTCGACGAGCCGGATGTCAGTACTGTAACGATGCCCGGAAACCCGCCAGGCCTGTTCCCTCGGGCGTCACTGGATGCCGGAATCGGACTGGAGATTAAAGCCTGGGCAACGCTACCAACTGATGACGGTGAAACTGAAAGCGTGATACTCCAGATTGCGCGGCCTGGCAGTGATGAATACGAAGATGTTGCAACTGTCACCTACACCCACGGTACGTCGACTTTCCCTTTGCCGATCACCCTCCCGGCTGCATTTTTGTTGAAGCCTGAAAACGAGGGGGCATTCAATATCCGCTACGAGCATGTGAACTGGGTCGGGACGTCTGCCTGGTCGGTAGATGTACCGGTCTTTATCGACAAGACCCCGCCCAACGGTACAGCGGCACCTGACAAGATTACATTTTCAATTGCACCGCCCTTTACTGAGGACAAACTTGCCGGGTTGACGGACGTTGATGGCACCATCCCCGTCTGGGCCGGGGCTGCGCAAGGCGACAGGGTGGCCTTTGCCTGGATGAAGGACCGGCTACCCGAAGACCCGAACGATATTGTTCCGATTGCCGTGGTCGAGTTGGGGCCGGACCGAAAGGTGAAGTTCCCGGTTGCGCTCATTCGCTCACTGGGTGACGGTGGGTTCTGTGGTGGCTATACCATTTTCGACAAGGCGGGTAACCGCAGCAGGATTTCGTTGTATGACTTGATCCCCGTTGCGCTAGGCACCCTTCCGCCAACGCCCTACCCCGCACCGAGTGTGCCGGAAGCGGTCCCCAAAGGTTATGTCGATCGAAACGACGCGCTTCAGGGTGTTCACGTCGAGTTCGCCAGCATTCTGCATGCGAAGAGCACCGATGAGGTCGAGATCATCTGGAATGGGGTAGCGTTGGATTATAAGACGCCGGTCGGTTCTAGCCCAGGTAATACCATCAGTATCGGTGTTAGCTGGGTACACATGCGTGACCAGTACGGCGCCGCGACCGGAGCTGTTTCCACCCCCATTGAATACAAGTTGTACCGCGGCATACTCGAACTGGGTGGTGCGTCCGGCACGGTGATGGTCAATTTCGAAACCACAGGCCCTGGCAATCCCGATCCGTGGCCTGGCAACCCGTTGCTGCTGCCGCTGGATGTGTTTGGTAAATCAAACGTTGCCAACAAATTGGTTGCCAGTGATGAGGACGAGCTCATCGAAGCGGTGATCGAACTGGTCGATCCAATTGCCGATGGCGACAAATATCAGGTGCTGTGGAATGGTGTTCCAATCGGCGCCCCCTATGTGATTAATATCGCCAACGATACCGCCGGCGACGAGATTCGAATCGAACTGGATTGGGACGTGATCCGCCGGCAAGGCAACAATCCGAAAATGCCGGTGACGTACTCCCTGTCCAATCCTGCCATCGCCAACCCTCAAGAGCCAAAGGACCCAACCGAGGTTGGAATCGAGTTTCTGACGGTGAACTTGCCGGTTGCCCAGCCACAACATCTCATCAACGGCAGATTGACCTGTCGATCGCTGCATACAGAAGGCGGCAAGATGGGCTTCCAATACCTTATTCCAGCCAGCGACTATCTCAAGGAAGGGATGATGGTGAGCGTGGAGTGGAAAGCCTACACCACATATGCCAACCCTCAACCCGTGCCGGGAGCCGGCAAGACCGCAACGCTTGGTCCTGTCACGGCCGAGCAGGAAGCCAACGGCTTGATGTGGCTGATCGAGCCCTATGACACGCACCTGTTACCGACCTGGGGAGGCCCCACTGATCAGGAAGGCAAGGGCGAAGTGATTTACACCCTTGTTGTCGACAGCGTACCCGTGCCATCGCCAGCATCAGACACGCGGGTGGTGCTCTCGGCGGGATCGGGAACTTGTGTCATTCCGTGAAGTGAAAACAGGCAGGAGCAAACCCTCGGTGATCCGTGTCATGGGGCACGGACCCATCGCTTTGATTCGGCGATGGGCGTCGAAACCGGTGGTAAAAAATCCTACAGGATCTTAAGGATACTCCCGCATTTCAATCAGTTGTTACTGGATATTCTGCGTCGTCTTTGTAGTTCGGATCATCACAGCCTGTAGGGCTGATCCGGTTTTTTTCGTCCAGAAATCATGGAGCCTGTTATGGCTGGCACGCGTTTGTTCACCCTGAGCCCCCTGTCTCAAATCTTGAAATTGTTGTCCTTCGCTCCGCTGATGTTACTCGGCGAGCACGCTGTATCAGCGACTCGCACGGTCAATGCAACAACGCTCGGCATCGATGGCAGCGCTGCGTTCGACAGTTATCGATTGATCAACGCCGCCACGTTGAATGCCAACGGCGCCCGGACACAAGATATTAGAGTCAGCAGTGGTTCCAACTTGAACCTGACCGGCAGTCAAGTGCAGGGCACTGGAACCAACAATGGCATTCATCTGGATGCAGGCACCGCCACCATTACCGGCAGCGCTATCAGCAGCGACCGGATCGGCCTGGTACTCAGTCACGATGCCGCCAACACCAGAGGCTCTGTCGTGCAAGTGAACAGCAGCACCATCTCCGGTGGGCAAAACGGAGCGACGGTCAATGCCATGAGCACACTGACACTGACCGGCAGTACGGTGACGGGGGGCAGCGCAGCGGGCTTGCGTTTGTTCAATGGTACGGTCAATGCCAATGACAGCACCATTGTCGGTGCCAAGAACGGTGTTCAAATCAATTTCGATCCGGCGATTGATGCCCCCGGCACGCTGAATCTCAGAGGCTCTCACGTCATCGGGCGTGACGGCTCGGCCATTATTGTCGACCCGCTGAGCACTGGGACCGTATCGGCCAATATCGCCGTACTCGATGGCTCGACCCTGACGGGCAGCAATGGCGTATTGATGGAAGTCGTCAGGGGCGCCGAAGGCAATCTGCGTGTAGGTAACAGTCATCTGGTGGGCGATATCGTTGCCGATGGCAGCAGCACCGCCAATGTAACCCTGGAAAACTTCGCCACCCTGACCGGACGCCTGGAAAACGTGCAGAACCTGGCGGTCAACAGCGATGCCCGATGGATAATGGTCGGCGATGGCAGTGTTGAAAACCTGGCCTTGAATGGCGGCGGGGTGCAGTTCGGCAACCCTGGGGAATTCTTCAAGCTCTCTGTGGGAACGTTGTCGGGGGAGGGCGGTACGTTTTACATGCACCACGACTTCACCACCGGCCAGGTCGATACCCTTACGGTCACCGGCAACGCCAGCGGCAACCATGTGATAGCGCTCGACAGCAGCGGCACTGAACCGCAGGCTCCGGCATCGACCGCAGTCGTCCATATCGGCTCGGGGGATGCGACGTTCAAACTGGCCGGCGGTGCTGTCGACCTTGGTGCGTTTTCCTACGACCTGATCAAGCAGGGCGACAACGACTGGTTTCTGAATACGGCTACAAAAACCATCAGCCCGGGTACTCAATCGGTGATGGCGCTGTTCAATGCCGCGCCTACTGTCTGGTACGGTGAACTGAGCACTTTGCGCAGTCGCATGGGCGAAGTACGCATGGACAACGGCAAGGCCGGTGGATGGATTCGGGCCTATGGCAACAAGTTCGATGTCAGCGCCAGTTCTGGTGTGGCCTACCAGCAAACCCAGCAGGGGTTGTCGTTCGGTGCCGATGCTCCCTTGCCGTTGGGTGACGGGCAGTGGTTGGTGGGGCTGCTGGGTGGTTACAGCAAGTCCGACCTGAACATGGCCCGTGGCTCCAGTGGCACGGTTGATAGCTACTATCTGGGTGCCTACACCACCTGGCTGGATGAGCCGAGCGGGTACTATTTCGACGGCGTGCTCAAGTTCAACCGCTTCCAGAATGAGTCCGACGTACGACTCAGCGACGGCACAAAAGCCAAAGGTGATTACAACAACAATGGCGTCGGTGCGTCGCTCGAATTCGGCCGGCATATCAAGTTGGCCGACGATTACTTTGTCGAGCCTTTTACCCAGCTTTCGGGTGTAGTCGTCAAGGGTGCCAGTTACAACCTGGACAACGGCATGTCCGCCGAGGGTGATCGCGCGCGCTCCTTGCTCGGCAAGGTCGGTGCCACAGCCGGACGCAATTTCAATCTGGGTGAAGGCAAAGTCGTGCAACCGTACCTGCGGGCGGCTTATGTGCATGAGTTCGCCGAGAACAACGATGTCGAGGTCAACAACAACCCGTTTAAAACCGATCTTTCGGGCTCCCGTGGTGAGCTGGGAGCGGGGGTCGCCATGACCCTGACCGACAAGGTCTCGGTGCACGCCGATTTTGATTACAGCAACGGCGACAAAATCGAGCAGCCTTGGGGTTTCAACGTTGGTGCGCGTTACAGCTGGTAATTGAACCTCTGAAGTAGCCAGCCATTACTGCCGAGTGCCGTCATTGATGACGGCACTCGGCGCTCCCGAAAACGGAGCTGAGTGTTGATTGCGCTCGGGGCTCTTTGACTCTGCGAGTCTCCAGCGTTCGGCACTCGGCGCAGGAGATATCCATGTCATCAGAGCAAACCGTTGTGCCGCTGCCGCCACCGACCACAGTCCCTGCTCCCTTGAGCAATGTCGTGGGCGGGGAAACCAATCTGTTGCACCGAACGGCCTGGAGTGACCCGAACAATCCACTCAAGGTGTGCTTCGATCCATGGGAAAACTCGCAACCGTCCGTGGGGGATCCGGAGTCAGTCCAGATCCTCCTCAATGACGTTGAAATCGGCCGCAAGGAGTGGACCGCACCCATCCCCCCCAGCGATCTTTTTGTTGCCATCAGCGAAGACAAGCTCCCCTCGGGTGTACACGAACTTCGCTATATCGTGACGATCTGGAGTGGGACGCCTCATGAGTCGTATCCGCTCGTGATCACCGTTGATAAAAACGGGCCATTGCTCAATCCATCCAGTGCATTTGTTTTTCCTTCTGCCGTACTCCCGCCCAACACGCTCACCGCTCGCTACCTTGAACAAAACAACGATGAGGTAAAGGTGGACCTGCCTGTTTATACAACGCCGCGTCCCTGGGACTGCATCACCTGGTATTGGGGGGAAACCCGGGGCAACCTGAATAAGGGGGGGGTCATTGAACTTGATGAAAAAAACTACGAGCTGCCCGTGGTAGTCACCATCGAGGGCCAATTGATACGGGATCGCAAGGACGGCCTGCGTTATGCCTGGTACGAGGTGTCCGACCGTGCAGGTAACGTGAGTCGACCGCCTTCCGATCCTGTTGAGCTGGACGTTGCCGCGACCCCGATACCTCGTAACCTGCCATGGCCTACCGTTGAGAAAGCGTCGGGCGCGGGAGAGCAACAGACGCTGGATCCATTGCTGGCTACGACAGGTGCGGTGGTGGAAATCCCGGTAGACGCGGTGATTTATCCAGGCGAACGAATGTGGGTGCAGTGGGGTGAGCCCGGAACCCTGGGTGCACGTCGGATTGAGCAGCCCATCTCTCCGGGACAGCGCCGCTATCAGGTCGACATGCAGGCAGTGGCCGCTCACATCGGCAAGACCTTATCAGTGCAATACCGCGTAATTGACGAGCAGGACGGGGAGCATTTTTCCTTCCGCCGCCAGCTTCAGGTTCAAACCATCCCGAGCAATCGCTTCGAGGCTGTGCGATGTGACGGGCTGACCGGTGGCAACCTGCGTTATAGCGCGGTTGCACCCGTGGGGGCCCGGTTGACGCTGGCTAAATGGAGTTTAATCACAACGGATCAATGGATCATGATCACCATGACGGGAGTCGGCACATCGGGGGATCTGGTGTTCGAAGCGATCAGGAAACGTGCGATCACGGCGCAGGAAGTCGTAGGCGGGATTGGTTTCAGTACCGATATCAGAGTCCCCAAGGCATTCCTCAATACGCTGCGGCGCAATGCGCCTTTAACGGGCAAGGTCTATCTGAGCTTTGATGGCGGACAAACATGGCCGCCTTTGGCAGCGCCCAATTTTCCCCTGCTGCAATTGACCTTAGTTGACTAGCCGTCAGCAGTCAGGGCCCCGTATCAACGGGGCCGGGTGCGCGCTATTTGTAGGTCAGCGTGAAGTTCAAGGCACCTTTGGCGTCGCCCGGCTTGACGTTCGCTCTTGACTCTATCTGGTAAAAACGCGCGGCAAAGTCGAGTACGGTGTCACCGGTGGTGATTTGCTGTATCGGGACTTCCGTGTTGAGCTCCACGGGTGTCGACCTGTCCCCTCTGAGCAGTTGAATACCGATGCCTTTGGCACCGGACGCCGGAGTCAGGCTGAAAACGCCGGGAATTGCCGGGATGACAGGTGATGACCCGCCGCTACCCTCGAAGCGGAGATTGGCGGTGGCGATGTTGGTGTTGGTGTCGTCCGCGACGCAAGCACTCAAGGTGATGTTGAACGCAACAGCGCTCGTGACATGACCAGGGCCGGAAAAGTCGGCAAGGTTCCAGTCTCCCAACTGTACCGGGTCGGCACTGACTTTGTTGCTGCCGCAATGAGCCTGGATGACCGTGCCGCTCAGTCCGACCCGAAAGCTCTTGCCCGGGATACCCGATAAGGCGCCGCTAAACAGTTCCTGTCCGGTCAGTGTTTGTGGGCCAGGGGCAATGGGCCCCGTCTTGATCAGCGTGATGTAGCTTTCAAGGTTGGCGAAGTTCAGCTGCGCTGGTCCCATTGGACGCTGATGGTGGGCGCTGAAGGGAACCGTGGAATCTCCCGTGTCAGGGGTGAATGCATTCGTTGCACTGCCATTGAACGGGAATCCCAGTTCAAATCTGGCTCCGACCCCTGGAATGTTGGTGGGCAACAGCGTGTGCACCGCTCCGTATGTACCGCTTCCGGAAGGCAGGCCCTGAACAGGAGGCACGCTGGTTTGTGCGTTGAAGGTCAGGCGAACACTGCCATCGTTATCACACATAATGTTGCGCCTTTCATTGTTGTCGGTTCGCTTGAACCGTCGGCTGCCGATAATGCTGCCGACAGGGGCATCCCGGGGGATGTAAACGCTTCCAAGGTCCTGGATGAACGTCATTGTCCCGCTCCCGTTGGCGCCCCATTCGCAGGTATTGTTAGCCGCTGCGGCAAGATGCACCTGGCACCCGGCCGCGAGCCCCAGCAGCCCGGTCAAACAGTGTAAGGAACGTTTCATATTGTTTCTCCCGAGTGGGGCAGGCAGGCAGTCAGGGGCTTGGCCCGTGGCGTGTATTTCGATTTTGCAGTGGTCAGCGACATGTCAACTCCTGCATTCGATAGCCTTGCGCCTGATCCATTTGCTGGGGGTCGATGTGCAATTGACATTGAGGTTCAACGTGCTCGCCCCAGCTCACATTCACCACTTGGGGCTCGGCGCTGGTCGAGAGCAAGACCTGGCCCGCCTGACCCACCATGCCGATGACCGTGCCTTTTTCATCGGCCAGCTGTGCGCCGAACGGCAATGTTTGACCACTGACGGTTCGCCCGGTGATGAGCAGACGGGTGACGGTCCGCGCGGGGAAGGAGGCCTTGACCACGGCGCCGCGCCTTGGCACGACCTGAGTGGTGCCGTTATCGATTTCTACTTCGGGGCCCAACTGATCGGTTTGCAGTACCAGTTGATTGTTCCGATAGGGACGCAGGTGCGGCGCGAGGGCATAGCCGCGTTCATTGGTCTTGACGCCGACGGCATTCAATACGCCGACACCGGCAATGCCGGGTACCTCCACCAATGCGGTAGTCTCGCCCAGATAAGGCCCGGCCTCGACACCATCGGCATGCAGCAGTAACGCGCCGCTGGCATTGAGTGAAACGTTACGGTAGTCCTGGCCTTGGGTCAGGCCGGCGCCAAGGCTGCCGAAGGGGGCCTGATAACCGAGCGACAGTGCTGCCGATTGCCCACTGTCCTCATGGCTGACCGATGCCTGGTAATTGAGGCGGTTTTGGTCGGTGCTGCCGCTGAGGCTGGCGCGCTGGGCAAAATGTTCGCCATTTTTCTGGGCGTCGAACGTTGCATTGGCCGAGTGGCCGAAATCCAGCGGCATCGTGACGCTCAAGCCGACCTGCCGGTCGTTGCCCCTGGACGAGTTGAGCGATTGTGACGCGAACAGGTTCAAACCGACGCCTTGGAACTGGGTACTGGCGTTGAGTTGGTATTGCCGCTGTGTTTGGCTGCTTTGCCAATAGTCCTGCTGTGACAGCGTCAGGCTCAAGGCACTGCTGGCGCCGATGCTCTGGTAGATCGAGGCTTCCAGCCGGCTGCGGCGGCTGCCGTACCAATGGGAGTCATGGCTTCGCTGGCGCACGGCTTCATCGAAGTCCCGATAGCCTTCGGTAGAGTAGCGGTAGCCGGCAAAACGCAGATTGGTGTTGGAGGCGAAGGACTTGCCGTATTTCAGCGCATAACTCATGCCTTGGACCTGTGGCGAATCCAGCGTATCGATATCGGCACTGGAGTGCGTGAGGTCCAGAGACAGGGCGCCGAACCTACCCAGATCCCGGGCTGCACCAACAGTCCCGGCCCGGTAGAAATCGCTGGCCATCAGGCCGCCATACAACGTCGAGTGCCACCCCGTTCCCATGGCCAGGGTGCCTTGCCAGAGCAGTGGCTGCTCGAGATTCTGCGCGCCGTTGTAGCGACCCAGGGCTGTGCTATAACGCCAAACGCCCTCGCGCAGCAGATTACCGACGCTGGCAAAGGATTGGGTAAAGCGCCTGACCTGACCATCGGCCTCTGTCAGTACGATCTCCAGTTCGCCACTTCCGCCATTGGTACTCAGGTCATCGATTTCATATGGGCCGGGGCTGACATAGGTGGTGTAGATGGGATATCCGTTCTGGAAAACTTCAAGTTTGGCACGTGTTTGTGCGACGCCGCGGATCACCGGTGCGTACCCTTGCAGGACATCCGGCAGCATGCCCATGTCCGAACCGATCAACGCGCCCTTGATGGGCAGGCTTCTGAATACGTCGCCGCTGGTGAAGGTTTCGCCCAGTGTCAGGTTGGCGTGGGTGCCGGGCAGGTCGCGTTGCGCATAGGCATAGGCACGGGCCCATTCACGCTTGCCGTCGTCGTTCTGGCGCAACGATTGGTTACTGCGCAAGCGCCAGGGTCCCAGATTGATGCCGCTGTTGAGATACAGATCATCGGTGTTTTGCCGGCCGCGATAACGGTTGGTGCCTTGCTGCGCCGTCGCCTGATAGTTGACAAATGCGGCATTGATGCCGTGGTCCCAACGTTCGGGGTCGATCTGACCGTGCACATCACGGCGCATGGCGATATGCGGGATGGAAATTGCCAGTAACAGCTGACTGCCATCAAAGTCGATTTCGGCGCCGGGGATCATTGCCTGTAGATCGACGCAACGGGTTGTCAGTCGCTCGGGTTCGGCGATGCTGTCGAGCCGTACACCCATCTGACCCAGCAGTTCGGCGCTCAGGCAGGGCGTCAGTTGATTGCCCTGGGGGCTGAGGATGAACTCGATTTCTCGTTGGCCGAAGTACGACAGGTTGACTTGTATCTCGACCAGATAGCGCCCCGGTCCCAGATCGTGTGTTTGAGCCAGGATCTGTAGCGCTTGCTGGCCCGCACTGCTTGCATGATCCGGGCTCTGGCGCATGAAGCTTGATTGAAATTCAACAGGGGGGGCTGCCTGTGCGAGCCTCGGCTCAGCGAGCGTGGCGCCGCTGTAACCCACCACAAGCACGTGAACAAGGTGCAGCCGCGGTGTGCGTCGGCACTCAAAGGATAGGGGGATGGTCATGGTCGGGGGCGCACTGTCTCAAGGGGTAATCTGAACGGGCAGGTTCAGCTGTGCGGAATTACCGCCGAAATCGTTGATGGCCGAGAACTCGACCTGCAGTCCCTTCGAAGGCACTGTTCCCGACAACACAAAGGTCTGCCGCGACAGTGGCGCCACCATTTCGGCTTTCTCGACAAGTTGGCTGTGGTCATTACCCTTGACGGCAAGGCGGGCAAACGTCACGTGGAAGGGGGTCGGGTTGAACACCTCCAGCTGCGTTTTGCCGTCGGCCCGGCGAATGGACCACTGCAGGTCCTTGAGCCGGGCCATGGGGTTGTCCTTGAGCTGGCTTGGGCGATAAAACAGCTTGATTCGGGTGCGCAGGGCGATGTTCAGGACATTGCCCGCCTCTGGATTGGCCTGCGGAATTTCCTGAACATTGAAGTAAAACAAGGATTCCCGATCTGTCGGCAGATCGTTCGGCAGGCCATTGATCTGGACTTGTTGCTCCTTGCCGGGGTTGAGCCGGAACAAGGGTGGGGAAGGCATGAACGGCACCGCCGTGGTTGCATCATCGGCGGCGGTGTTGACCCAGGTTTGCACGGCGTATATCCGTTTGCTGGGGTTGGCGACTATCAATGACGTATTGCGTTTGTTGCTCTCAAACACCACACGCGTGCCGCTGAGTGTCAAGGCGGCCTGGGCGGCGGGAATGCTGGTCGCCAGCATGATTGCAGACATGCAGACGCCAAGGGCAGGCCGGGAAGCGGCCGCCTGCTTGATCAAACCGAACATGGTTCATTACCTTTTTTCAGGTGTAAGCGACTGCTGGACAGCGCTTGGTGCCCTCCCTGGCGATGTGGGTGGCAAAGGAGGGCAGGGGGCGGGGATTAGTTGATGTCGACGACGAACTGCACGTCGGCCGAAGCCCTACCGGCCGTCACTGTCGTCGCTGTCGAGCGGTAGGTTGCGTAGAACAGCAGGTCGGTCGGGCCGGAATCGTTCAGGTCGTAATCGGGTGATGAGGTGCCCGGAACCAGTGGAGTGCCGCTTCTATCCTTGAGAGCGATCACCACGTCCTTGGCAGCGTCTGGGGTGGGGGTCAAGGCAAAGTAACTGCCGCTAGGGTCGGGGGTGCCGTTGAACTTCACGCTAGCCTTGCTGTTCGCGGTGATGTTGCAGCCTGAATTGTCCGGCACGCGCAGCGCAAAGCTCTTGCCCCCGTGTTCCTGACCGGTCGCGGTAAAACGGCTGGCTGCAACACTGCCCATTTTTACCTGGTTGCCAATGGAGTTGTCCGCCGGGTTGACGACTTCAATCGGGCAGGAACCGGAGGTGATCTGGCCCTCGAAGTTGATGGTGCCGGTATTGGCGAATGCCGAAGTGCCGGCCACGCCTGCAGCCAGGCCGAGGGAAAGTGCGAGTAGCGACTTTTTCAAAATATTAGTCCTTTTATTGACACAGTGCCGGCGTTCTAAAGGTCGAGACGCCGCCGTTGTTGCACTGTTTAGCGAGGGGTAAGTTGGGGGAG
>NZ_JAGYGI010000049.1:0-23590 GCF_019947365.1 Pseudomonas sp. GL-R-26
GCTTCAGCGGCGGCGGGGGCAGTTTCGGCGGGGGCGGTTCGTCCGGCGGCTGGTGATAATAAAAACGAGCAGGCACTTCACGACATGGCATTACTGACTGAACACGAACAACGCAAGGTGGCCGAGGCCATTGCCCGAGTCGAGCGCGAGACCGACGCGGAACTGGTGACCGTACTCGCGGCCCGCGCCGACGACTATGCATATATCCCGTTGCTGTGGGCCAGCCTGCTGGCGCTGCTGGTACCGGGCATCGTGCATTACTTCACCGGTTGGCTGACCCTGCACAGCCTGCTGCTGGTGCAATGGGCCATCTTCATCGTGCTGTGTCTGGTGTTCCGCCTGCCGAAAGTCACCACCCATCTGATCCCGCGCTCGGTGCGCCACTGGCGCGCCTCGAACCTGGCGCGCCGGCAGTTCCTGGAGCAGAACCTGCACCACACCGAGGGCAGCACCGGCGTGCTGATTTTCGTTTCCGAGGCTGAGCGTTATGTGGAGATCCTGGTGGATGAAGGGATTTCCAGCCGGCTGGATAACAAGAGCTGGGACGCGATCGTCGCGACGTTCACCCAGCAGGTTAAACAGGGGCAGACGCTGCAGGGCTTTGTCAGTTGTGTCGAGGCCTGTGGAGAGTTGCTCAAGGTGCATGTGCCGGTGACCCATGTGCGCAATGAACTGCCGAATCGTCTGGTGGTGCTGGGTTAAGCCAGGGCTTCATCTGCTTTTGTAATGCGCCGCGACACAGTTCCGGAACGTTGTTCGCCGCGGAGCTTGTCTTCAACATCTCTCACATGATGCACGCCCTGCGATGGGCGTTCTATGTAGAGGGAGCTCTTATGAATACGCAACAATCGCTGGATACCTTGGTGGAGGATGCCCCCGGTAGCGCAATGTTCGCTCAGCCGGTGCAACTGACAACGAAAGAGACACAAGCCCTGGAGTGGTGCCTCAAAGGCAAAACGTCCTGGGAGATCGCCAGGATTCAGAGTTGCTCGGAATCCACCATCAACTTCCACTTCTCCAATATCCGCCGCAAGTTCGCCGTCAGATCTCGCAACGCTGCCGTGTTCAAGGCGCTGGAGTCGGGGGTCATCACTGTTGATCCATCGCAGTCGCGAGATACCCATGAGCCTGACTGATTCGACCTACAACAGTATCAGCGGGCTCATGGTGGGGTTGGGTATTGCGACGTTGCCGGTTATCGATGGAGAAGCCCTGTTCGGCGCGACGCTTGGTGCGTGGCTGGTCACGACCACTCGCGCCAACTTCAAGGCTTGGCAGCGCATCGGTTCCTGGTTGTTGTCGGCGGGTGTCGGTTACCTGTTTGCTCCGGTCGCCCAGCCACTGGCGCCTTTTCTGACCGCAGGTGTGACGGCTTTTCTGTGCGCGTTGCTGGTCATTCCCATCAGCATCAAGCTCATGCAGTGGATCGATGGCGCCGGCCTCGGTGACATCCTTCGTCATCTCCGAGGGCGAGGGCAATGACCTTTGAGATGGCAGTTCTGGTGTGGGTGACGGGGGTGGCTCACCTGATCAGTGCGTTCAGGCTGGCGTGTTACCGGCGCGACGAACAACGTTACAACTGGTGCGACAGGATATTGATCAGCTTGTGTGGCGCAGTGTTTTACCTTGCCGGCGTCGATGTATTGCTGGCATTCCTGCCGGTGAGCCCTTGGCATGCAGTGGTGAGTGTTTTTTCATGCGTAATGATTGTTCGCAGTAGTGGCAACATTATTGTTTTGTGGCATGCCTTCAAGCATTGAAACGTCGGACTTCAAGTCAGGTTTTGTTCGAGTGTCCAAGTGTTGCAAGTATGGCGGCCATCTCCGAAAGTTGTGTTTCAAGATCTCGCAGGCGTCGCTTTTCCTCCAATGCGCTTTGTATTGCGCAGCGGTCATCCTCATCAAGCAATCGCCACAGCGAAAGGATGGTGCTTTCCTGCGTTGTTGCAGTTTCCGCAACATTTGCAGGGGCGTTGAGATGCGTTTGCCGCAGCATCGGCCCCTCGCCCAGCAGCAACCAGTCAAGGGAGATGCCGCGAGTCTGTGCAATATCTACGCATAATGAGTATGGCGTGCTGTCGCGGCCTTTCCAGCTACTGAGTGTCTGCGGGCTGATCTGTAGCTCAGAAGACAGGGAAGCGTCAGTTTTTGTGCCCGTAATTTGCTTCAGACGGGCCAGGACAGCTTGTGATTTTTTGCTACGCAATTTGAGCCTCTTCCTTTTGACATATGCTTTTTGAGTGCTTAACGTATGCGTAATGAGTACTTTTTTTCTTGTAAGTAATCAATCATCAACTATGAATCAGAAGAATACGATGTCGAAACTTCCTAATGGTATCAGGGTGATTTCCTACGAGCTTGGCTCGTATCTATTACGTGTCCACCCGTTGCACTTCCTTTTGTCCGGAGGGCGTTATTTGCAGCACCTGTCATTCACGAATTGTGTTTCAAACAGTATTGCGTTTGATCAATTCGATTACCACCGGATGGCCCAAAGGAAGCATGTATGAGTACTTACAAGATGGTGTGCCCACACTGCTTGAGCCGGATGCGCATACGTACCAGCGAAGGACGGCATATTTTCCTGCGGGTGGCGTACCTGCAATGTACGTCGGAGGCCTGTGGCTGGTCGGTGCGGGCCGAGTTCGAAATGACCCATGAGCTTTCCCCCAGTGGCATGCCCAATCCGGCCGTGCACCTGCCGTGCGCCGGACCTGACTTGCGTCGCGCCGCGCGGCCTGTCGCCGAGATTGCTCCGGCGGCGCAAGCGCAACAGGAGTCTTGAGCATGAAGGAGGTTGATGAACAGGCCCATTTGAATGAGGAGCTGTTGACCATAGCGCAGGCGTTTCTGGCCCGTCATGAAGGCGAGGGTGTGATTGATGATCAAGTGCTGTTCTGCCGTGCGGTGAGGCATTTGCAGAGTCTGGATATGCCGATGCACCAGGCGGAGCGGCTGGTCAGCCACGCGTACGGATTACTCAAGTCCAGCAACGATCGCCGACGTCTGGATCTGTCTGCAAGTTCCGAAACTGTCGCCGTGGTCACTGATCCGGCCAACGGTCTGACGTGGGCAGTGCCGGTAGGGTTGATCGTCAAGTTCGTCATCAACTCGCCGACCAATCGCAAACTTCGACTGGTGGAGCCATGAGGTAGCGAAGGTTGGATTCAGGTCCCGATCGGCGGGAACGGGACCTGGTGTAAAATTACTCCGTGCCCAAAACCCTCGTCCCCCCTAAAATACCCGGCATCCCCAGATTCGTATTGCCGAGGCCGTTTTTCCATGTCCGTCACCGCCACTCCCGCCAGCCTCGCGCCGGATCATCACGCCCAGTTCATCGATTTGCTGCAATCCAGCCTCGAGCACAACGCGTTCATCAAACTGGTGCTGGCCAAGTACGTGGGCGATGAAACGGACCTGCAGCGGATCATCATCAAGCCGGTGACGGTCAAGGCGCAGCCTTGCCTGTCTTTTGTCTACCGCTACAAGACCCGCGATATCACCAAGAACCTGCCGTTGGTCGACGGTGTGGCGAACATTGCCGGGCTGCTGCCGGCGTCGTTCAAAAATGCGCATTTGTTGTCGCTGACCGACGAAGCCCAGCTCGAATACAGCAAAAAGGGCAAGTCATCGCTGTTCAAGAGCCAACCTCAGCAATTGCGCGAAGTGCCATCGGCCGAGCACAACCGTGAGAAAAACCGTTTTCTTGACCTGAGCCGGCCGTTTCTCGCCGACCTGGGTGTGACCAACAAACAACATGAACTGATCCCGGCGATGTCGCGCAAGTGGAAGCAGATCAACAAGTTCATCGAAGTGTTCAGCCATGCGCTGACGTCGTCACCCCTGGCGCTGGACAAGCCGGTGCGAGTGGCGGACTTCGGATCGGGCAAGGGCTACCTGACCTTCGCCATCCACGATTACCTGCGCAACACCTTGAAGGCCGAAGGCGAGGTGACCGGTGTCGAGCTGCGTGAAGACATGGTCACCCTGTGCAACACCGCCGCCGCCAGGCTTGAACACCCTGGCCTGGTGTTCAAGTGCGGTGACGTGCGCAGCGTGGCGCCGAGCGAGCTGGACGTGATGATCGCCCTGCATGCCTGCGATATCGCCACCGACTATGCGATCCACACCGGCATCCGTTCCGGTGCTTCGATCATCATGTGCTCGCCGTGCTGCCACAAACAGATCCGCCTGCAAATCCAGAGCCCGGCGCTGCTCAAGCCGATGCTGCAATACGGCTTGCACCTGGGCCAGCAGGCCGAGATGGTCACCGACAGTTTGCGCGCGTTGTTCCTTGAGGCTTGCGGCTACGAGACCAAAGTGTTCGAGTTCATCTCACTGGACCACACCAACAAGAACAAGATGATCCTGGCGGTCAAACGCGCCGAGCCGGTGGACCCGGCCCGGTTGCTGGCGAAGATTCAGGAGCTGAAGGATTTCTATCACATCAGCGAGCATTGCCTGGAAACCTTGCTGTGCGCTGACGGTTTCCTCGGTGCTAAGGCTTGAGCTGAACCCCTGTCGGTAACGTGCCCGGTTGTGCCGGGCGCACTGCTGTCTTGCGTCCCAGCATCACCGTCACGATCACCCCGCCAGCAAACAGCCAGGTAATCGGCTCCACATGTTCACCGAAGAACAGCGCGGAGAAGGCGATGGTGAAGAAGATCTGCAGCAACTGGATCTGACTGACCCGGGCAATCCCGCCCATGGCCAGCCCGGCGTACCAGGCGAAGAAGCCGATGAACTGCGAAAACAGCGAGACATAACCGAAGGCCCACCAGGTCTTGGCGGAAATCTCGCCCTGATGCTGCAGTGCCAGATACACCACCGGCCCGATCAACAGTGGCGTCGACAGCACCAGCGCCCAGCAGATCACCTGCCAGCCGCCCATCTCCCTGGCCAGTCGGCCTCCCTCGGCGTAGCCCAATCCGCCTACTGCAATGGCGCCAAGCATCAGCAAGTCACCGGCCTGAATGCTGCCGGCACCGCTGATCAGCGCATAACCGAGCACCAACGCGCTGCCCAATGCGGCGCAGGCCCAGAAGGCTTTCGAAGGTCGCTCATGGGACAACCATGCGGCGTACAGCGCTACGCACAGCGGCTGCAAGCCATTGACCAGCGCACCGTGGGACGCCGGCAAGGTTTGCATGGCCCAGGCCGACAACACCGGGAAACCGAGGATCACCCCGGCCATCACCAGCGTCAGGCCTTTGACCTGTTTCCAGGTCGGCCATTTTTCCCGGTGCCACAGCAACAGCAACGCCGCTGGAACCGCCGCAAACAGTGCCCGGCCCAAGCCGTTGAGCAGCGGGTGCAGTTCCTGCACGACGATCCGCGTGAAGGGCAGGGTTAGGCTGAAGATCACAACGCCGAGCAGGCCCAGGGCCATGCCGGTGTTTTCGCGCGAGGACATGATGTCAACCAGAATCGTGGGTGATGGGAGATGTCTTTATCTAGCCATAAACCCGGGGCTTTGGCGCTTACAGCTGGCTACAGAAGTATCCGTACAGTTTTCGCCACACGGTAGTAGCTGGTTATTACCCACACCTGCGGAATGGGACTACCTTGAATACTCCTGCAAGCCCACTTCCAGAGGAGTCTTCCCCATGGCTGCGAAAAAAATTCTGATGTTGGTCGGTGATTACGTCGAAGACTATGAAGTGATGGTGCCGTTCCAGGCGCTGTTGATGGTCGGCCACACGGTGCACGCCGTTTGCCCGGACAAGGCTGCCGGCCAGACCGTGCGCACGGCGATCCATGACTTTGAAGGCGACCAGACCTACAGTGAAAAACCCGGTCACCTGTTTGCCCTGAACTTCGATTTCGCCAAGGTCAACGCCGCCGATTATGACGCGGTGTTGATTCCGGGCGGACGTGCGCCGGAGTACCTGCGCCTGAACGAAAAAGTCCTGGAGTTGGTGCGCGCATTCGACAAGGCCGGCAAGCCGATCGCTGCCGTGTGCCATGGTGCGCAGTTGCTGGCGGCAGCGGGTGTTCTTGAAGGTCGCGAATGCAGCGCTTATCCGGCTTGCGCTCCGGAAGTGCGGCTGGCGGGCGGTACGTATATCGATATTCCGGTGACGGACGGTCATGTCCAGGGCAATCTGGCCACGGCTCCGGCCTGGCCTGCGCACCCGAACTGGCTGGCCGGTTTCCTGCGGTTGCTGGGTACCAAAATCACGCTGTGACGAGGGACAAGTCCATGTGCGAGCTGTACGTCAAAGCCGACCCGATACTCTACGAATCGCGCTCTCGCTCGCTGCGCATCTGCGGGGTGGTCACCACCCTGCGGCTGGAGAATCAGTTCTGGGACATCCTCAGCGAAATCGCCGAGGTCGATGGCATGACCACCAATCAGTTGATCGCCAAGCTGTATGAAGAGGTGATGGACTATCGCGGCGAGGTGGTCAATTTCGCTTCGTTCCTGCGGGTGAGTTGTACGCGCTATCTGAGCCAGCGACGGACGTCGGCGCCGGAGTTGTCGGTGGTGCGGGCGGTGGTGAAATAGCTGCGACCGCATTGCCTCTTTCACGAGCAAGCCCGCTCCCACAGGGATCACATTGAACCTGTGGGAGCGGGCTTGCCCGCGAAGGGGCCGGTACAGGCGACAGAAACACCAGGCTGGTCTTTACTGTGAAGCGCGCAACCTCTCAATCGCCAAGGAGAAACAGCATGTCCGGATGGTATGAAGTGAGCAAAAGCAGCAATGGCCAGTTCAGGTTTGTCCTCAAGGCGGCCAACGCCGAGACCATTCTGACCAGCGAGCTGTACACCACCCACGCCGCCGCCGACAAAGGCATCGCCTCGGTCCAGGCCAACAGCCAGCTGGATGAGCGTTACGAAACGAAAACCACCAAGGATGGCCATCCGTATTTCAACCTCAAGGCGGGCAACCACGAGATCATCGGCAGCAGCGAGGCTTATTCCTCGCCGGCGGCCATGGAAAAAGGCATTGCCAGTGTGAAGGCCAATGGCTCGTCCAAGGTGGTCAAGGACAAGACGTTGCCGGTGCTTTGAGTACAGCTTTCAAATCCAGCACAAATCCCTGTGGGAGCGAGCTTGCTCCGGGCTGCGTTCCGACGATGAGGCCATAACATTCAACATCCATGTTGTCTGATAGACCGCCATCGCGAGCAAGCTCGCTCCCACAGTGGTTTTATGTACGGCTGGAGATCAGCGCAGGGCCTTCAACAGATCTTGCAACTGAGCACAACCGGCCTCACCCAACGGGAACACCGGCAGCCGCGGATCCCCCGCCTCAAGGCCCGTCGCCCGCAAGCCCGCCTTGATCGTCGCCGGCAAGCCACCCTTGAGGATGAAATCCAGCAGCGGCAACTGGCGATAGAACAACTCGCGTGCCTTGCGCAAATCGTTGGACAGCACTGCTTCGTACAAATCCAGGTTGAGCTGCGGGATCAGGTTCGGCGCGGCGGTGCACCAGCCTTTTGCACCGGCGGCAAAGGCTTCCAGGGCCAGTGGGTTGCAGCCATTGTAGAACGGCACCTGGCCTTCGCCGAGGCGTTGCAGTTGGTGCATGCGCTGGATGTCGCCGGTGCTCTCCTTGACCATGGTCACGTTTTCCACGGCCTTTACGATGCGCAGGATCAGGTCCACCGACATGTCGGTGCCGCTGGTGGCCGGGTTGTTGTAGAGCATGATCGGCACGCCGATGCTGTCGCCGATGGCGCGGTAATGGGCAAGGATTTCCGCTTCGCTGAGTTTCCAGTAGGACGCTGGCAGCACCATCACCACGTCGGCGCCGTGGGCTTCGGCGAAACGCGCGCGACGCACCGCTTTAGCGGTGGTCAGGTCGGACACGCTGACGACGGTCGGCACGCGTTTGGCCACGTGCCTGATGCTGAATTCGCTGACCTGATCCCACTCCGCGTCGCTCAGGTAGGCACCTTCACCGGTGCTGCCCAGCGGTGCGATGGCGTGCACGCCGCCCTCGATCAGACGATCGATGGAGCGCCCGAGGGCGTCCAGGTCGATGCCTTCGCCATTGGCGGTAAAAGGCGTGATGGTGTAGCCGATGATGCCGTGAATGTTTGCGCTGGACATGGTGTCCCTCCGTTCAATCAATGGGTTCAGTTCAGGCAATCGGCGTGTTGCCGCAGGACCTGTCGGGTGTAGTAGTTGAAAGCGGCGGCG
This sequence comes from Pseudomonas sp. GL-R-26, assembly GCF_019947365.1. Lineage (NCBI taxonomy): Bacteria > Pseudomonadati > Pseudomonadota > Gammaproteobacteria > Pseudomonadales > Pseudomonadaceae > Pseudomonas > Pseudomonas sp. GL-R-26. The sequence goes on from NZ_JAGYGI010000049.1 coordinate 8,151, forward strand.
TGGCGTTTCGGCCGGGCAATCCAGTCATGGGCTTCGCGCCCCAGCTCGGGGATGATCGGCTTGATGGTCCCGGCGCTCATTGCCAGCAGTTGCAGCTTCGCGGCGCGTTCGATCAGTTGCGCGATGACACAGGCTTCCTCGATGCTGCTGCCGGTGGACAATTGGCCATGATGCGAAAGCAGGATCGCCCGTTTGTCGCCCAGTGCCCCGGCAATCAACTCGCCTTCTTCGTTACCCACCGGCACACCCGGCCAGCCTTCGAGAAACGCACAGTCGTCATAGAGCGGGCAGAGGTCCATGTGGGAAATCTGCAGCGGCACCTCCAGCATCGACAAGGCAGCAACGTGGGTCGGATGGGTGTGAATGATGCAGTTCACATCCGCTCGGGCGCGGTACACCCAACTGTGAAAACGATTGGCCGGGTTGGGCATGCCGTGGCCTTCGAGCACCTCCAGGTCTTCGTTGACCAGCAGCAGGTTGCCCGCGGTGATTTCGTCGAAACCCAGGCCCAGTTGCTGAGTGTAGTAAGTGCCGGGTTGCGGACCACGGGCGGTGATTTGCCCGGCAAGGCCGGAATCGTGGCCGTGCTCGAACAGGACGCGGCAGGTCAGGGCCAGCTTTTGTCGGGCGGTCCACGTATTATCCGCCAGGGTATTTTGCATTTGGCTCAGCGCGTGCTTGACCAGTTGCTCTTTGGGCAGTGCTAATGTCTTGGCCATATCGGTGTCCTTTGGGTGATTCAATGGACGTCGGGTTTGCCGCTCACCGGTTCCTCGCAAAGTCGTCGGTGAGCGTAAATGACACTAAAGAGGCTATATGACACCTTGTGTCATTGGCAAGGACAAATCGTTGCCTCCTTGATGGATTAATCGCTCTGCATGTCTATCCGTTTGAAATTACTAAGAAAAAAACTTGGCGTGACCTTGGAAGCCTTGGCCGAAAAATCCGGCATGACCAAGAGTTACCTGTCGAAAGTCGAACGCGGGTTGAACACGCCATCGATTGCGGCGGCGTTGAAACTGGCCAAGGCGCTGAATGTGAAGGTCGAAGAGTTGTTCTCTGAAGACAACGTCAGCCTCGACAGCTACAGCCTGGTGCGCAGCCACGAGCGGCAACCTTTGGGGGCCAGTGATAACAATCCCGGTTACGCAGTGCTGGCCCATCAGGTCAGTTCACGCAGCCTGCTGCCGTTCATCATTTACCCGCCGGCAGAATTCACCGACAAGACCTTCAAGGAGCATCTGGGCGAGGAGTTTTTATTCGTCCACGAAGGGCGGGTGGAAGTGGACTTCATGAACGAACGCGTGCTGCTCGATCGTGGCGATGCGTTGCATTTCAATGCGCAAAAGCCGCACCGGATTCGTTCGGTGGGCGAGGTGCAGGCGCAGTTGCTGGTGGTGGTGCATAGCACCGAAGAATGAGCTTGCCTGGTCTTTGTGGCGAGGGAGCTTGTCGGATCGCCGCACCGTCCCGTTCGGCTGCGCAGCAGACGTAAAACCTGCCAAGCATTTTTCATGGAAAAAATGCAGGGGGCCGCTTCGCAGCCCAGCGGGAGCAAGCTCCCTCGCCACTGGGCTCTTCGTTTGCCTCAAACCTCGACCGGAACCGTGAGCTTCGTGCCACCCAGCGCATGGCTCTTCGAATCAAAAAACCGCAACTCCACACCCGTCCCCTCAAACACATTCGCGTAATGCCGTTTCTGGTGCTGGATGAATGCCTTGCTGCGCGGGTAAATCGAGATCGCCAGTACCTGCGGTTTCGCCAGGCGCAGGGCATGGATGATGTGGCTGTCCTGTTCCCCCAGCGCCTGGCCGAAGATGCACAGCGCCTGGCCGTGACCAAGTAATTGCTCGTAGCAGAACGACAGATAGTCCGAACTGCGGATGGTCTTGAGCTTGTCCGCGCTCGGCCCTTCGTTGACGAACAGCGGCACGTCGTCGAGGGTCTTGATCGTGTTGTTGATGGCGAAATTGCCCAGCAAGGTGCCCTCGGTCGACATCAGCTTGCGCGCCGTACCGTCCTGGTTGCGCACCAGATGCAGACCGCCGTGCAGGTACAGCAAACGGGTTTTATCGGTGGCCGTGTCGCTCAGGTCGAAACCGGGCTCGGCGCCCTGGAACAGATCGGTGATTGCCTCAGGCTGGTGTTGCACCGCCCAGTAGTTGAGCAAGTCGTAGTTGGTGGTGAACACCGTGCGGTAACTGGCCAGTTCCTGATTGATGGCTGCCAGCGTCGAAGGCACCACTAGCCGCCACGGGATATGCACCGCATGCACGGTGTTGATCAGCGCTTCCTTGATCGCGTAGTAGCGATTGCGCGGGGCGGCGGAGCTGACAGCCAGGGCCTTGTTGACCCGGCTGGTGGTTTTCAAGGCGCTCAGTACCTGCTCGAAACTACGGGTCTGCATCGCATCGAACACGCTCAGCTCGGATTGGCTCAGGGGTTTTTCTTCAACGGTGCGGGCGTTTTCGAACAGTGACTCGTAGCCGAAATCGTCCCATACCGCGCGACTGGCCCCGTTGCCTACCAGCAAACCACTGAACGAAGTGGTGCTGCGCAAGGCGTTCCAGTCTTCAAGTTGAGCATCGACATCCTGGAAATCGGTCATTGCGGTCTTCGTCTCACGGCAAAAGGTCTGTGGGCGGCGACTTTATCACGACCGGTGCCCGGACCACGGCACGACGCGGGCGAAGAACGCTATGCTGCGACTTCGCCTGAGCCGACTTCGCCGAGTACCCGATGCTGCAAAAAAGCCTGATCCGCCGTCTCGACCTGATCACCCTGCAACTGTTCGTCGCCGTGCATGAAGAGGGCACGCTGACCCGAGCCGCCTCGCGCGAAGCGATTGCAGTTTCGGCGGCGAGCAAGCGCTTGATGGAGCTGGAGGAGGCGCTGGGCATCAGCCTGTTCGTGCGCCAGGCCAAGGGCATGTCCCTGACGCCGGCCGGTGAGACCCTGCTGCACCATGCGCGGCAGATGTTGTTCAACGTCGAGAAAATGGGGCTTGAACTGGGGGAGCACAGCCACGGTGTGCGCGGTTATGTGCGGATGCTCGCCAATCTGTCGGCGATCATTCAGTTTTTGCCCGAGGACCTGCGGGATTTTTCCGAGCGTCACCCACAGGTCAAGACCGACCTCGAAGAACGCCCCAGCGCCGGGGTGATTCAGGGCGTGCTCGACGGGGTGGCCGACCTCGGGATCTGTTCCATTGACAGTGACATCAAGGGCCTGCACAGCGTGCTGTATCGCCAGGACAAACTGGTGGTGCTGATGCCGCCGCATCATCCATTGGCGAGCCGGTCGAGCGTGGCGTTCGCCGATACGCTCGACAGTGATTACGTTGGATTGCATGCCGCCAGTTCGATCAACATGCGCACCCACGCGGCGGCGCGCCAGGCCGGCAAGGTGCTGCGGGTTCGTATTCATGTGCCGGGGTTCGATGCGATGTGTCGGATGATCCAGGCCAACATGGGCATCGGCATCCTTCCGCAGCGCGCCTTTGAATTGTTTGGCCGGGCGCTGGGGTTGCACGCGGTGCCGTTGACGGACGAATGGTCTGATCGGGCGCTGATTCTGGTGGTGCGTGATGAGGCGTTGCTGTCGCCGGTAAGCCGGATGTTGTTTGAGCATTTGCGGGGGCCAGCCTGATAGTTCTCGGCTGAATGGGCGGGCCTCATCGCGAGCAAGCTCGCTCCCACATTGGAATGCGTTCCCCTGTGGGAGCGAGCCTGCTCGCGAAGGCGGCCCCGAGGCTACGACAATCTTCCAGAGCGTTCGCATTTCGCGAACGCTCGTTGCCAACTGAAGGTTGGATTCCCGAGCCCCCTGTCCTCTAGCCTTGGCTCATATTCCAAGAACAAGAGGTACCCCGCGATGACTGCCCCCTTGAGTGCGATCAAAGTGATCGAGATCGGCACGCTGATCGCCGCGCCGTTTGCGGCGCGCATGCTGGCCGAGTTCGGCGCCGAAGTGATCAAGATCGAAGCCTTGGGCCAAGGCGATCCCCTGCGCAAATGGCGCAAGCTGCACGAAGGCACTTCGTTGTGGTGGTACCTGCAATCGCGCAACAAGAAGTCCCTGGCGCTGAACCTCAAATCCCCCGAAGGCATCGAACTGGTCAAGCAACTGGCGACCAGCGCCGACGTGCTGATCGAAAACCTGCGCCCCGGCGCCCTGGAGAAACTCGGCCTCGGTTGGGACGTGTTGCACGCGCTCAATCCCAACCTGACGCTGGTGCGGATTTCCGGTTACGGCCAGACCGGTCCGTACCGCGATCGTCCGGGGTTCGGTGCTATTGGCGAGGCCATGGGCGGGATTCGCTACACCACCGGCACCCCCGGTTCGCCGCCGGCGCGGGTCGGCGTCAGCCTTGGCGATTCCCTGGCATCGCTGCACGCGGTGATCGGTGCGCTGATGTCATTGTTGCGGGTCAAGACCGGGCAGGGTGGCGGGCAGATCGTCGATGTGTCCCTGGCCGAAAGCGTGTTCAATGTCATGGAAAGCCTGGTGCCGGAATACGACATGCTGGGCCATGTGCGCGAACGCAGCGGCGGTGCCTTGCCGGGGATTGCGCCGTCCAATACCTATCTGACGGCCGACGGCGCCTACGTGGTGATCGCCGGCAACAGCGATCCGATCTACAAGCGCCTGATGCAAACCATCGGCCGCGCCGATCTGGCCGAGGCGGCGGAATTCGCCCACAACGACGGGCGTGCAGCCAAGAGCAATCTGCTCGACGCCGCCATCACCCACTGGACCAGCAGCCTGCCGATCGATGAGGTACTGGCCGCCCTGGAAGCCGCCGAAGTCCCGGCCGGGCGCATCTACTCGGTGGCCGACATCGTCGCCGATCCGCACTATCAGGCGCGGGACATGCTGCTCAATGCCGAGCTGCCCGGTGGCGCCACGGTGAAGATGCCGGGCATCGTGCCGAAACTCTCCGAGACGCCCGGCGGCGTGAACTGGTCCGGCCCTGGTTTGGGCCAGCACACCGACGGCATCCTCGCGCAATTGGGCCTGACCCCAATGGACATCGAACGCCTGAAAGTCGAAGGAGTGGTGCAATGATCACCGATTATTCCGACAGCCTGATCGTGCAGGAAGTGTCCCCGCGCGACGGTCTGCAAATCGAGCCGACCTGGGTTGAAACCGACGACAAGATTGCCCTGATCGATCAACTGTCGCAGGCCGGATTCAGCCGCATCGAAGCCGGTTCGTTCGTGTCGCCCAAGGCCATTCCGGCGCTGCGCGATGGCGAACTGGTGTTCAAGGGCATCGCCCGGCAACCGGGGGTGATCTACGTCGCGCTGATCCCCAACCTCAAAGGCGCGCAACGGGCGCTGGCGTGCCGTGCCGATGAGCTGAACCTGGTGATATCCGCCAGCCAGACCCACAACCTGGCGAACATGCGCATGCGCTGTGAAGATTCATTGGCTGCGTTCGGCGAGATTGTGCAGTTCGTTGGCGACAGTCCTGTGCGACTCAACGGCAGCATCGCCACCACCTTCGGCTGTCCATTCGAAGGCAAGATCGATGAGGACCGGGTACTGCACATCGTCGATGCCTATCAGGAACTCGGCATTCAGGGCGTCACCCTGGCCGATACCACGGGCATGGCCAATCCGCGTCAGGTCGACCGGCTGGTGCGCCGGGTGCTGCAGCGGGTGTCCCCGACGGACCTGACCCTGCATTTTCACAACACCCGCGGCCTTGGCCTTTGCAACGTGCTGGCCGCCTACGAGGCCGGCGCCCGACGCTTCGACGCGGCTCTCGGCGGCCTCGGCGGCTGCCCGTTTGCGCCGGGGGCGTCGGGAAACATCTGCACCGAGGATCTGGTGAACCTGTGCAACGAAGTCGGCATTCATACCGGTATCGATCTGCCGCTGCTGTTGAAACTGTCCCGAGGACTGCCGGCGCTGCTCGGTCATGAAGTGCCCGGACAACTGGCCAAGGCCGGGCGCAATTGTGATTTGCACCCGACACCCTCCTGACCAAGCCCGCTCCCACAATAAAAAAGCACCTCAACCAGACAACAAAAACAATCGGACACCCAAGGGAAGTCCGCCTGGAGAAACGCAATGACCCTAAATGCACTGGAGGCCGGCGCGAGCCCGGCCGTTAGCCACGACGAAGAAAAAGCCCTGGTCAGCAAAGTCGCCTGGCGTCTGATGCCGCTGATCATGGTCTGCTACCTGTTCGCGTTTTTCGACCGCATCAACATCAGCTTCGCCAAGTTTCAGCTGCAGACCGACCTGAGCCTGAGCGACACCGCTTACGGCCTGGGTGCCGGGTTGTTCGTGGTCGGTTATGTGATTTTCGAAGTGCCCAGCAACATGATGCTGTACAAGGTCGGCGCCCGGCGCTGGATCGCCCGGATCATGATGTCCTGGGGCTTGGCCACGGCGGCCATGGTGTTCGTCAACAGCGAATGGCAGTTCTATGTGCTGCGCTTCGTGATCGGCGCGATGGAGGCGGGGTTTGCCCCGGGCGTGCTGTATTACCTGACCCTGTGGTTTCCGCAGCACTATCGCGGGCGCATTACCTCGATGCTGTTCCTGTCGTCGGCGTTCGCCGGCCTGGTGGGCGCGCCGTTCTCCGGCCTGGTGTTGCAACACCTCGATGGCGTGCTGCAAATGCGTGGCTGGCACTGGCTGTTCCTGCTCGGTGGCGTGCCCTGTATCGGCCTCGGTTTGCTGGTGCTGACCCTGCTCAAGGATCGCATCGAAGATGCCCATTGGCTGACGTCATCGGAGAAGACCCTGCTGGCCAGCCGCATCGCTCAGCATGAGCCGCACAAGAGTGGCGGTTCGCTGCTCGCCGCACTCAAGATTCCGGGTTTCCTGACCTTGGGCCTGATCTATTTCCTGATTCAGGTGGCGTCCTACGGCCTGAATTTCTGGGCGCCGCAACTGATCCGCAGCGCTGGCACCGAAAGTCCGGTGATGATCGGCTTGCTGACGGCCATCCCATATATCTGTGGTGCCATCAGCATGGTGGTGATCGGACGCCTGTCCGATGCTACTGGCGAGCGACGCAAGTTTGTCGCCGGTCTGGTGGCAGTCGGCGCGGTCGGGTTCTTCTGCGCCGGGATCTTCGCCAACCACACGACCTTCCTGATTGTCGCGTTGGGCCTGCTCGGTGCCGGGATCATCGCCTCCATCCCGAGCTTCTGGACCCTGCCGCCGAAACTGCTGGCCGGTGCCGGCGCGGGTGCTGCCGGCGGGATTGCGGTGATCAACACCCTGGGCCAGTTCGGTGGCATCGTCAGTCCGGTGATGGTCGGCCGGATCAAGGACCTGACCGGCAGCACCACACCGGCGCTGTATGTCATTGGTGTCTGTGCGCTGATTGCGGTGGCGCTGTTGCTGTGGGGGTTGCCGCAGAAGTTGCGCACACTCGATAAGTTTTAAAAGATCGCAGCCTTCGGCAGCGCCTGCTCGGACCACGCATCCCCGTAGGAGCTGCCGGCGGCTGCGATCTTTTGATCTTCAAGAAGTCGCTGTCATCGCTTTTTGCGCAGTGTCACTGAACTGAATCAACACCACCCCGGCCATCAACAGCACCACCCCAACCACCTTGGGCAAGGTGACCTGACGCTCCACCAATCCAAACCAGCCGTAGTGATCCAGCAACAACGACGCCACCACTTGCCCCGCCAGCGCCAATGCCATGAACCCCGCGGCACCCAGCTTGGGCAGCAGCACCAATGCCAGGGAAATGAAGATCACCCCAAAAGCGCCACCGGCCCACATCCAAAGCGGCGCCTTGCTGATGAATGCCAGTGACGGCAACGGCAAGCGCATCGCAACGATGATTGGCAACAGCACGATAACGCTCACCAGCAACGAGGCGAGCGTCGCCCACAACGGATGGCCCAACCCGCGCCCGAGGTTGACGTTGATCGCACTCTGAAACGGCACCACTGCCCCGGCGATCATCGCCAGCCCTATCAGACCGGCCCAATGCAACGTACTCATGATCGATCTCCAACAGGTTTTGCTGGACTCTAGGGTATTCGTCGCGCAGATTTAAATTCCGTTTTGTAATCCAGAACATGCAGCAGATGAATGATCTACGACGCATCGACCTCAACTTGCTGGTGATCCTCGACGCCTTGCTCAGCGAGCAACACGTGACCCGGGCGGCCGAGCGTCTGCACTTGAGCCAGCCGGCGGTCAGCCATGCGCTGGCGCGATTGCGTGACCTGCTCGGCGATCCGCTGCTGGTGCGCGCCGGTGCCGGCCTTGTATCGACTGCGCGAGCATTGGAACTGGTGGCACCGCTGGCCGAAGCCCTGGCCCAGGTGCAAGCGCTGCTGGCGCCGAACGCCTTCGATCCCGCGACCACCCGGCGTACCTTCCGCCTGGCGATGTCCGACTACGGCGCTGCCATTGTCTTGCCGGGACTGATCCGAACCTTGCGCCGCGAAGCGCCGGGCATCGACCTGCAAATCAGCCATGGCAGCCGCGAAAGCATGCTCGAAGGCGTGCTCAACGGTGACATTGACGTCGCCGCCGGTGTATTCCCGGAAATGCCCAACGAATTGCGCAGCACCCCGCTGTTCGAAGAGCACTACGCCTGCCTGGTGGACCGCAACAGCCTGCCTGCCGAGGGTGTCCTCGACCTGCCCACCTATCTGGCACGCCCCCACGTCCTGTTGGAAATGCGCGGCAGCGGCACCCCGGAGATCGAGCGTGCACTGACCGCCTTGCGCGAACGCCGGCGTGTCGCCATCAGCCTGCCGCACTGGAGCGTCGCCCCGCAGCTCATCAGCGGCACCGACCTGATCCTCACCGTCGCGTCGCGCGGCTTACGCGATACCGATGAGTCCTCGTTGGTCGTCGTGCCGCCGCCGTTTCATATTCCGTCGTTCACCTTTGTGCTGGCGTGGCATAAGCGGCGCGGTGGGGATCAGGCGTTGAACTGGTTGAATCGCAGGATTGAGGAGGGGATCGAACGCTAGAAGCTTTTCTAAAATGGCCTTTACCAACTGGAAGGTGGCAGGCGACGTGTATGAAAAATTCGTAGTACCTGAAGCCGACCTTGGCGAACCCGGTAGGGAATCAAATAGGGGCGATCAGGCATGACCCATTCCCGGGTGCCGGGTAAGCGTCCCTCACGACCCGTCGCTGGAAATCGGGCAAGGTGATCAACACTGGCGAGAATCGCCTGGACAAAATCTGCTGCAGCTTTTGGATTTTCGATGGCGATGTACGCGGCTTCGTCATCCAGATTCTTTAACGCCGTACGCAACCACTCAACGCGCATTCGCCGTCCACTTGTCGGCCATTGCGTTCACTTCGTCTTGTGTCGCGAAGTCACCTTCATCGGCTTCTTTCAAGGCTTTCTGAATTTCCTCGATTTGCCACGCTTCACGGGCCAGGTATTCACGCAGGGCATCCACCGCCAGAAATGATTTGCTGCGGCCCGTTGCTTTGGAAAGACTCGCGAGAGTATCGGCTATTTCGTCTGGTATGCGCAGGGACATAACTGACATGGTGATCTCGATGTAGTGGTTTGTAATACAACATACTACAGTGTCATGCAGGGGGGGAGGCCAGCCCCGTTTGTCAGTCGTAACAAATGTTCTTGCGGTAGTGCTGAATCCTTCCGTCTGCCGTGTGCGGATTTGGACGTTTTTCGTTGCCAATCTCATAGGTGAAACCTGCGTTGCACCTGAAAACCTCAAAGGTCTTAACCCCATGCTCACAGGCCTCAACCACCTGACCTTCGCCGTCACCGACCTGAACCGCAGCGTGGCGTTCTACCAGAGTCTCCTGCAAATGCGCCTCGAAGCCACTTGGGATACCGGCGCCTACCTGTCGCTGCCGAGGTTGTGGTTGTGCCTCTCCCTCGACCCGCTACGCCATCCCGAGCCCGCCGCCGACTACACCCATTACGCTTTCAGTCTCGATGCGGCGGATTTTCCGCGTTTCGTCGAGCGCCTGCGATCCGTCCAGGTTCACGAATGGCGCGACAACTGCAGCGAGGGCGCATCGTTCTACTTCCTCGACCCGGATGGCCACAAGCTGGAAGCCCATGTTGGTGACCTGGCGTCGCGCCTTTCGGCCTGCCGGCAGCGGCCGTATGCGGGGATGAAGTTCTTCGACAATCTGTAAGTCGATGTTGCGGAGCCTGATATAGACTGGTGGCCATTCACCATGCCGTTCATGAGGACTTCCCATGACCCCATCGTTGCTAATGGCCGTGCTTGCCTCGGGTTTTATCTACGGCATCACCCCGGGGCCGGGTGTGCTGGCGGTGTTCGGCATTGGCGCGGCCCATGGACGACGGGCCGGGGCGGGGTTTCTGTGCGGGCATTTGCTCGGCGATGTGGTGTGGTGTAGCACGGCGCTGATCGCGATTGTCGGTGCGCGGGAGATCGGCAGTACCGCGTTCGACGTGCTCGGTGTGCTCAGCGGCCTGTACCTGTTCTGGCTCGGCTGGCGTGCGATGCGCGCCCGACGCAGCAGCGTTGATGCGCCGCAGGGCCCGGCGCGGGAACCGTTCTGGCACGGCATTCTGTTTGGCTTGACCAATCCCAAGGCCTATCCGGTGGCGGTGGCGACGTTCACGGCGTTGCTGTCGAGCCGTGCGGAACTGCTCAACTGGTCGATGCTGCCGGCGCTGATCGCCCTGAGTTTCGTTGGCGGTTTGCTCGCCTACGCTATTCTCATTGGCATTGTCGGTGCGCGGCGGGTGCGCAGCTTGTACCAGCGTCATGAACTGGCCATCACCCGGTTGTGCGGGGTGATGTTCATCGGTTTCGCCATCAACGCACTGGTACATGCGTTGCCGGGGCTGATGCCGAACAAGGCTTGAACGTGATAACAAGGATGCAAGACTGACAGGGCAGGGATGGTTGATGAGCGCTGCATTATCGGGACACCCACGCTGAACCATGGAAAACCGGAATTCCGCGCCGCTGGCGAGCTATATCGATCTGTTGCTGGACGCCGTCTGTGCGGTGGATAAGCAGGGGCGCTTCGTTTTTGTCAGCGCGGCGTGCGAGCGCATTTTCGGCTACAGCGCCGATGAGATGATCGGCGAAACGATGATCGACATGGTGCATCCGGGCGACCGCCAGCGCACCCTTGACGCCGCCCGGGAAATCATGGGCGGCGAACCCAAGCTCAACTTCGAAAACCGCTACCTGCGCAAGGATGGCCGCGTGGTGCACATCCTCTGGTCGGCGCGTTGGTCCGAGGACGATCAGTTGCGCATCGCGGTGGCCCGCGACATCACCGAACGCAAGCAGGCCGAATCGCGGCAGGCAGCGTTGTATGCGATTTCCGAAGCGGCCCATGCGGCAGAGGATCTGCTGGCGTTGTTCAAGCGCATCCACATGATCATCGGCGAATGGCTGCCGGCTCTGAATTTTTCCGTGGCGCTGTACGACGAGCACTGCGCGCAGCTGAATTTCCCTTATCACGTCGATGACCACGAGCCACGGCCCGAACAGCCCGGAACCATGACCGGGCGCTTGTGCACCGAGGTGATCCGTACGGGGCAGCCGATCCTGTTGACCCCGGACCAGTGCACACCTCCTGCCGGCTTCGAAGCGCTGTTGACCGAGCAGAACGCTCCGTGTTGGCTGGGTGTGCCGCTGAACTCGCAAAACGGCACCATCGGCGCGTTGATCGTCAAAAGCATACCGGGCGGCGAGCGCTACACCGAGCAAGACAAGGAACTGCTGCAATACGTCTGCGCCCAGGTCGCGACCGCCATCGAGCGCAAGCAACTGCATGCCCGCCTGCAATACATGGCCCAGTACGACCAACTGACCCAGTTACCCAACCGTGAACTGCTGCGCGACCGGCTCAAGGCATCACTGCAAGTGGCCCGGGAGGACCGCGGGCGCATGGCGCTGTTGTACGTCGACCTCGACCGTTTCAAGCACGTCAACGACACCCATGGCCACGCGGTCGGCGACATGCTGCTGCAGGCGGTGGCCAACCGGCTCAAGGGCTGCGTACGGGAAACCGACACCGTGGCCCGCATCGGCGGCGATGAGTTCGTGGTGTTGCTGCACAGCATTCGCGCCGCGGACGATACCGACATCGTGGTCGAGAAAATCCGCCAGGTCCTGGTCCAGCCCCTGCGCCTGGACGGGCACAGCGTGAACATCCAGCCAAGTATCGGCGTCGCCCGATACCCCGATCACGGCACCGAAGAGAAGCAATTGTTCCGGCATGCCGACGAGGCGATGTACTGCGCCAAACGCGAGCATCACCTGCGACTGGTCTGAAATCCAGGGCACCGTTCGTCGTGGCATCCACGTAATTTTCTAAACCTTTTGGGACGCGCAAATTCAGATTCTATGCGGGCCACAGCTCGCCGCGACTACCACCAAGAGGAAGAGAATCATGCCTAATTCAAGAAACTCGAACTCGGGGAACTTTGCCAACGATCGAACGAAGGCCTCTGAAGCCGGTCGCAAGGGTGGGAAAACCACCACTACGACCGTCGATAAAGACCCGGCGAAACCCGACATGGGTCGCAAGGGCGGTCAGAAATCCCGCTAAAGGATGCAGGTGGTTTTGATTGAGAGGCGGGGGCGAAAGCTCCCGTTTGAATTTGAAGAGGAGGGCGCGACCATGAACCGGATGGCCACCCGATTATGTAATACCAGTCTTGCCACGTTACTGGGCCTGTTTGCCAGCAGCGTCTTTGCCCAGTCGACTGCCGAATTCATCGACGAGGCCTCGGCAAAAGGTATTGCCGATATTGAAGCAAGTCGCCTGGCGCACCAGAAAGCCGAGTCCAAAGAGGTCAAGGACTACACCATTATCGTCATCAACGACCGCACCACGGCGAACCAGCATCTGGCGAAAATCGCCAGGCAACTGGATTTGCCTGTTGCCCCGCGCGAAGAAATTGTCGAAAAGGCCAAAGCCCTGATGCCACAAGTCATGGATGGGGCGACCTATGACGAGGCCTATACAGCCAGTCAGGTGAAGACCACGCAGGAAGCCATCGATCAGCTGCAGCAGGAAGCGCAGACCACCGACGTGCCGCAAATCAAGGCGTTCGCCGAAGAAACCCTGCCCAAATTGCAAAATCATCTGCAAATGGCCAAGGCGTTGCAGGCCAAAAGTTGAGTGCAAGGTTTGAACATGAACGGCGCGGGGCTTCGGTCACGCGCCGTTTTTCTGTTCAGCACTGATCCGGATGTGGCTTGGGGTTGTGCGTTGGTTTTTCATCAATCGGCGGGAAAGTGAAAATTCGAAATGACCGAAAAGGTGATCCTCTGAAACCTTTAGCGGTGCTCGCCGCGGTATCGTAGCGTCCCGAGGACAACGCACCGACAGGAGAACGCAATGAGTTGGTCCGCCAAACAGTACGTCGCTTTTGAAGATGAACGCACCCGTCCCGCCCGTGACCTGCTGGCAGCCATCCCCGCCGGGGACGTGCGCTCGGCTGTCGATATCGGTTGTGGCCCCGGTAACTCCACCGAGTTGCTGGTGGAGCGTTTTGCCAACGCAACGGTGCGTGGGCTGGACAGTTCGACCGACATGATCGAGGCCGCACGCAAACGCCTGCCTCAAGTGCAGTTCGATGTTGCGGACATCGACACCTGGAATGACAGTGGCCCGTTCGATGTGATTTTCGCCAACGCGGTGTTGCAGTGGCTGCCCGATCACGCCACGTTGCTACCGTCGCTGGTGAGCAAACTGGCGCCGGGTGGCAGCCTGGCCGTCCAGATGCCTGACAACCTGAACGAACACTCACACCGCTTGATGCGTGAAGTCGCCGCTGATGGTCCATGGGTCAGCAAACTGGCAGGTGCCGCCGGGCAGAGGACCGAAATGGCCGATGCCAGTGGTTACTATTCGATATTGAAAGCCTGTTGCACCCGCGTCGATGTGTGGCGCACCACTTACCATCATCCGCTCGCGGGCGGTGCGTCTGGCGTGGTGGAGTGGTTCAAGGGCAGTGGCTTGCGGCCGTTTCTCGATCCGCTGGACGAGTCGGAACGGGCGCAGTATCTGAAGCAATATCAGACTGCTATCGAGCGGGCGTATCCGGCCTTGGCCGATGGTTCGGTGCTGTTGCCATTCCCGCGACTGTTTATCGTCGCGACCCGCTGATGGAAAAAAGGGACAGTTGATGAGCGTCAACTGTCCCTTTTTACCGTTTGGAAAAATCACTGTGGCTTGTTCTTTTTTGAGCGTCGGGCGCTCAAGTACTCAAAGGTAAACGAGGCAAAGCCGAACAACCCGATCAATGAAATGATCATGATTCCCAACTCTGAATTGTGCATGTTGATCTCGAGGCGAAGGATGAGCCGGGAGAATAAGGGAACTGTTGCCGGGCTCAACGCAGCTCTACGGCTTCTTTACTCGCTTGCGGTGATCTATACGCAAAAGATATGAGCGTCTGGGTGGCGACGAGTAATTGCAACCTGTGGCGAGGGAGCTTGCTCCCTCGCCACTATCGACCACGCTATCTCTTAACTGGCCACGTTTGGCCGATGTGACGTCAGGACGGTTCTGCGTCCATTCGGCGAGCGATCACATCCAGTACATCGCATCCGTCGCGCAACGGCACGCAGCACAGTAATGCGAAGTCGCTGAGTACAACTGAGTCAGAGGTCAGGTCGCCGCGCATTGCGAGGTTTTCAAGAAGCTGCGTCACGGCGCGAATTCTGTAGCTGGCGGTGCTGAGCAGGGAGTGCAGGGGTTGAGTGGTGTTGACGAAGAGGGAGGGGAGGTCGTCGGCGTTGCTGGTTAAAGCCATATATTCATTCATGAGAAATCACCATGATGGAGGAGGACCTACCACTCAATTGTCGCCAAACAATAGGGTGGTAGCTGTACGCGGGTTGGCGAACCGGGCCATGGTAAAACCGGCAGACCCTAAGGTCTCCCACGCACAGCTACCAAAAAACAGGCAGCCAACTGCGTTCAAAAGCTCTCCGAGAAACTCTCGGAGGCTTCTGTACCACGGCATCGAGTCGCCAAACCCGATACGCCATTTGGGCGCGCTCGGACTATAGGTCTCATGACAAAGGCACAGCAATGCGCAAGTGTACGGACATTTCCCAATGTCGTGTAGGACGTTGCTTTTTATGAGGAATGGTCGAGGGTTTCGTCCATTCGATGGGCAACTACGAATGCTGGCTCACTGCTTAGCGTACGGTGGCTCTGACTTTTTTTGCTGCGGATTTCGTTTCATCAATGAAGTGCACGCGAGGTAACTCACCCATTCGAGCGATCACTCGTTCAGGGGGATTTAGTAGTGCCTCCTGATTTGAGGTTGATGCAAAACGTGCCATTGAGTGTGTGCGAGCAATAGTGATTTCGGGGGGCTGTGTAGTGGTCAACTAATTCCAGACACCTCGGTAGGTGATTTCGACGCCATCGCCCGCTCGTAAACGGTTGGTGGCAGATATCCCAGTTTCGAGTGCAGCCGCTCGTTGTTGTAAAACCCAACGATGT
>NZ_JAGYGI010000005.1:0-240014 GCF_019947365.1 Pseudomonas sp. GL-R-26
CCCCCACGCAATCCCAGCCCAATGTTCTCCATCTCACCCGGCATCAACAACGAGACTCTGTTGGCGCACGCCTGCGAATCGTTGGCCTCGGCGAGTGTCATGACCAATGACTTTGCTACGTTTCTGGAAGGCAGTCAGCGCAATACGGCATTGGCGATCGCACAGATCATCATGCTGGCTGAACTGGCGGTGAATCGTGTGCTGGATAACCTCGATCCGCAGGATTAATCGCGGAAACTGTGGCGAGGGAGCTTGCTCCCGTTCGGCGGCGTAGCCGTCGTAAACCATGACATTCGGTGTACCAGATCCACCGGGAACGCAGGTTTTGGGGCCGCTTCGCAACCCAGCGGGAGCAAGCTCCCTCGCCACAATGGATATGTGTCTCGCTTATGTACTCTCCCGCACCTTCAACTCAAACCCCATGTCCTGCACCGGCTTGGCCACAGTGTTGCCGGCCATCAGCGTCAGCATCTGCTCCGCCGCGCGGCGGCCGATGGCTTCGCGCGGGGTGTTGATGCTGCTCAGGCGTGGGACCATGTGTTCGGACATGGGCAAGTCGTTGAAGCCGAGGATCGCCACCTGTTCGGGGATCTTGATCCCATTGCGCATGGCTTCGAGCAAGGCGCCCTGGGCCAGGTCGTCGTTACCGAAGAAGATCGCATCGACATCCGGATGACTGGCCAGCAGTTGCAGGAACAGCTCACCGCCGAGGCCGACGGAGGATGAGCGGGGGGTCAGCACTTCCAGGTCCGGGTCATACAAGCCGGCCTTTTGCAGGGCTTTGCGAAAGCCTTCGCCGCGCAACAAGGTGCGCTGATCCAGTTGCGCGCCGATGTAGGCCAGGCGCTTGCGGCCGCGAGACAGCAAGTGTTCGGCAGCCGTTTCGCCGGCCGCCAGTTGCGAAAAACCAACGCAATTGAGCCCGGCCGCGCTGTCCAGTTCCATCATGTACACGCAAGGAATGTTGCTGGCTTCGATCATCCGCCGCGAACTTTCGGTGCGGTCGAAACCGGTCAGCAACAAGCCGCGCGGCTGATAGGCCATGTAGTTGCGCAACAGGTTTTCTTCTTCATCGCGCGAATAATGGAAGTTGCCGATCAGCACTTCGAAACCCTTGGGGCGCAAAACCTGATGAATGGCTTCCAGGGTATCGATGAACAGCAAATTGGATAATGAAGGCACCAACACCACCACCGAATGGCTCTGGGCCGAGGCCAGGGCACGGGCGGCGGGGTTGACCACATAGTTGAGTTCCAGCGCCGCTTTCTGCACTTTTTCCACCAGTTCGGTGGCCACGGTGCTGACGCCCCGCAAGGCGCGGGAGGCGGTGATCGGGCTGACGCCGGCCAGTCGGGCAACTTCGTTCAGGGTAGGGCGGCCAGTGGTGCGGGTATTTTTATCGTTCTTGGTTGTGTTCATCGACGGCTTGCCAAACAAAATTCAAGGCACTAAGGTAGCGCTGTCTCGATGCAGCTGCAAATGCGTGAGCGAGGGTTCGCCTGATCCTTGCTTTTTGGTGTCGGGACCTAACCTGCTGCAACCCATAAAATGACAAGAAAGGCGTCGGCAACTTCTGCTTTTGGTCTAGTGTCATAACTGGCAAAGGTAGCGCTGTCTGCGCGCTGAGGTGTTACATGAATCATCCCATCACCGCCCTGGTCATCATGGGCGTTGCCGGTTGCGGCAAGACGTGCGTCAGCGAGGCCTTGTGCCACTTGAGCGGCGCCACTGCCATTGAAGGCGACTCTTTTCACCCTGCCGCCAACATCGAAAAGATGAGCGCGGGTATTCCCCTGAACGATGAAGACCGTGCCGGCTGGCTCGACAGCCTGTGCGATGAACTGCGCCGTGTCGACGCCATGGGCCAGCGCCCGGTGCTGACCTGTTCGGCGCTCAAGCACGTCTATCGCGAACGTCTGCGCAGTGCCTTGCCGCGCCTGGGCTTCGTGTTCCTTGAGTTGACCCCCGAAGTCGCCGCCGACCGTGTGTCCCATCGGCCAGGCCACTTCATGCCGTCGACCCTGATCGACAGCCAGTTCGCCACCCTCGAATCGCCGGTCGGCGAGCCGTTGACCCTGGCGCTGGATGCTTCGACCCATAGCGTCGAACAACTGGCAGCCCAGGCTCATGTCTGGTGGCAGGCGCATGGCCTGAAGCAGGCGGTATGACTGTGTTTGCAAAGACAGCGCTGTCCTCACGACTTCTGATCAACCCGCTTTAATAACAACAACAACCAGGAGACACCCCTAATGTTTGGCATGTCCCACGAGACGTTCCTGCTGCTCGATGCAGTGGTTACGGTGATCGGGCTTATCGTCCTGATCACCAAGTTCAAGTTGCACCCATTCCTCGCACTGATCATCGCCGCAGCCTTCCTCGGGCTGACCTCCGGCATGCCGATCGGCACCATCATCAAGGCGTTCCAGGACGGCTTCGGTGGCGTGCTTGGCTTTGTCGGCATCATCCTCGCGCTGGGCACGATGCTCGGCAAAATGATGGCCGAATCAGGCGGTGCGGATCAGATTGCGCAGACGTTGATCCGCGCCTTCGGCAAGGACAAGGTGCAGTGGGCGATGATGTTCGCCGCGTTCCTGGTCGGCATTCCGCTGTTCTTCGAAATCGGCTTCGTGCTGCTGATTCCGCTGGTGTTCATCGTGGCCCGCCGCACCGGCGTGTCGATCATCAAGATCGGTATCCCGCTGCTGGCCGGTCTGTCCGCCGTTCACGGCCTGGTGCCGCCGCACCCGGGTCCGTTGCTGGCCATCGGCGTGTTCGGTGCCGACATCGGCAAGACCATTCTGTACGGCCTGATCGTTGCGCTGCCAACCGCCATCATCGCTGGCCCGATCTTCGGTACGTTCATTGCCAAGCACATTCCCGGTCATCCGAACCAGGAGCTGGTGGATCAACTGGCACGCGAAACCGATTCGGCTGAACTGCCGAGCTTCGGCATCACGCTGGTGACCGTGCTACTGCCGGTGTTCCTGATGCTGCTGAAAACCTTTGCCGACGTGGTGCTGCCCGATGGCAACATCTTCCGCGCTTTCATGGACCTGATCGGTCACCCGATTTCGGCGTTGCTGCTGGCATTGCTGCTGTCGCTGTATACCTTCGGCTACAAGCAGGGCATCGGTTCCAGCCAAATGATGAAATGGCTGGATGCGAGCCTCGCGCCGACCGCCGCGATCATCCTGATCATCGGTGCCGGTGGTGGCTTCAAGCAGATGCTGGTGACCAGCGGCGTGGGTGACGTGATTGGCCACATGGCGGTGAACGCACAGATCTCGCCGATCCTGCTGGCCTGGCTGGTGGCGGCGGTGATCCGTATCGCGACCGGTTCGGCGACTGTGGCGACCATCACTGGCGCCGGCATCGTGGTGCCGGTGGTGGGGATGATTCCGGGTGTGAACCGTGAGCTGCTGGTGCTGGCCACCGGTGCAGGTTCCCTGATCCTGTCCCACGTCAACGACGCCGGTTTCTGGCTGGTCAAGCAGTACTTCAACATGACCGTGGCCGAAACCTTCAAGACCTGGACCGCGATGGAAACCATCCTCTCCGTGGTTGGCCTGTGCTTCATCCTGCTGTTGTCGCTGTTCGTCTAAGCGATTCGACAGACACAAAAAAACCGCAGCGATGCGGTTTTTTTGTGGGTGAAATAGATCTCTGTCAGTGGATGCATTTTGTGGCGAGGGAGCTTGCTCCCGCTCGGCTGCGAAGCAGTCGTAAACCCGTCAACCGCATCTCTATGGCGAAATGAGGTGCCCGGATTGGGGGCCGCTTCGCAGCCCAGCGGGAGCAAGCTCCCTCGCCACAGGAATGTTGTTGCCACAGGTTTTTGTGTCAGGCGTTGGATTTGTTGACTAGCCCATCCGCCCTGAACATCCCGCGAATCCCGCGCACGGCCTGACGAATCCGGTCCTGGTTTTCGATCAGGGCAAAGCGCACATGATCGTCGCCGTACTCGCCAAACCCGACGCCCGGCGAGACACACACCTTGGCTTCGGCCAGCAGTTTCTTGGCAAACTCCAGCGAGCCCAGGTGCGCATAAGCCTCGGGAATCTTGGCCCAGACGTACATCGAGGCTTTCGGGTTTTCCACCATCCAGCCCAGTTCATGCAGGCCTTTGACCAGCACGTTACGCCGCTGCCGATACTGCTCGGCGATGTCGCGCACGCATTGTTGGTCGCCTTCAAGCGCTGCGATGGCCGCGACTTGCAGCGGGGTGAACGTGCCGTAGTCGTGGTAGCTCTTGATTCGCGCCAGAGCGTTGACCAGTTCCGGGTTGCCGACCATGAAGCCAATGCGCCAACCGGCCATGTTGTAGCTCTTGGACAGGGTGAAAAACTCCACCGCAATGTCCTTGGCCCCCGGCACCTGCATGATCGACGGGGCTTTCCAGCCGTCGTAGACAATGTCGGCGTAGGCCAGGTCGTGCACCACCAGCACATCGTACTGCTTGGCGAGGGCAATGACTCGCTCGAAGAAATCCAGCTCCACGCACTGGGCGGTGGGGTTGGACGGGAAGCCGAGGATCATCATCTTCGGCTTGGGGATCGAGCCGCGAATGGCCCGCTCCAGTTCAGCGAAGAAATCCACGCCCGGCACCAGTGGCACCGACCGCACTTGGGCGCCGGCAATCACCGCGCCGTAGATGTGAATCGGGTAGCTCGGGTTCGGCACCAGTACGGTGTCGCCTTGGTCGAGGGTGGCCAGCATCAAGTGCGCCAGGCCTTCCTTGGAGCCGATGGTGACAATGGCCTCGCTTTCCGGGTCGATGTCGACCGCGTAGCGATCCTTGTACCAGTTGGAAATCGCCCGGCGCAGGCGCGGAATGCCCTTGGAGGTGGAGTAACCGTGGGTGTCTTCGCGCTGGGCGACCTGCACAAGTTTTTCGACGATGTGCGGCGGCGTGGCGCCGTCGGGGTTGCCCATGCTCAAGTCGATGATGTCTTCGCCACGACGACGGGCGGCCATCTTCAGCTCGGCGGTGATGTTGAAAACGTAAGGGGGGAGTCGATCTATGCGCGCAAAGCGGCGCGGCGAACCTTGTTCGGCCATTGTTGCCTCGGATAACGTAAGCGCCCGGAACCGTCCGAGCGACGCAGGTCTGCGGTGACCTGTGGCGGAATGTAAGGGCAGCTGTGGCAGACTGTCCAGCCTCAATGTAAACAAATTTGTCCGAAGGATAGGGTTCGATGGAATTTACCAGCGGCTTCTTGCTGAGCCTCTCGCTGTGCCTGGATATCGGTGTGGCCAACATCGCGATGATCACCCTGGCCATGCAGCGCGGCTATTTCCAGGGCTTTGCCCTGGGGCTCGGGACCTGCGTCGGCGACCTGATCTACGCGGTACTGGCGCTGGCCGGCATGACCGTGTTGCTGCAGTACGAAAGCGTGCGTTGGGTGTTGTGGATCGGAGGCTCGGCGCTGCTGGTGTACTTCGCAGCGAAGATGATCTATTCGGCGATTCACCACGAGGCGCTGCTGGCCGAGACGGCGGAGGTCGGGAACAATTCCCACCGCAAGGAGTTTTTCCGCGGGATTTTCCTGGCCATGTCTTCGCCCAGCGCGATTCTCTGGTTCGCCGCGGTGGGCGGCACCTTGATCGCCCGTTCCGGTGGCGGTGGCCCGCTCAGCTCGGCACTGTTTCTCGGCGGTTTCCTCTGTGCCGGGCTGCTCTGGTCGGCCGGGCTGTGCTTCGCCGCGAGCCATGGCGGCAAGTTGCTGGGGGACAAGCTGCTGCGTTATTCCTACATGGCATCGGCGGCGATCTTCTGCTATTTCGCGGTCTATGTGATTCTATCGGGTTACAACGAGTTCGTTGGCGCCGCTGCCGTCGAGCAATTGCACGCACTGTAATTGGGCGAATCGGGTTTGGCTTCTATACTCCCAGCCGAACCCATTTTTATGCGTCAGGAGTCGAGTCATGGATGAGTTAGCACGCGTCGAACTGACGCAACCGCGCTTCGAACACGGGCACTTCCTGCTGATTGCAGGGCTGGGCGGACAATTTACCCAGCAAACCACCCAAGGCATTCCCGATCTCTGGGAAAAATTCATCCCGCATATGGGCCACATTCCTGGCCAAAAAGGCGAAGTCACCTACGGCGTCTGCTGCAATTTCGACGGCAAGGGCGGCTTCGACTACATCGCTGGCGTCGAGATCAGCAAGCTCGACGACTTGCCGGAAACCTACCGCTGGGTAGAAGTTCAGCCGCAGCAGTACGTGGTGTTTGAACACAAGGGACCGCTGGACACCCTGCCGCAAACCTTCCAGTACATCCATGGCACGTGGCTGCCGCAGTCCGGCCATGAGCTATTGGCGGCCCCGGAGTTCGAGCGCTACAGCGAAGACTTCAACCCCAAGCTCAACACCGGCAAGCTGGAAATCTGGCTGCCGATCAAGGCGTGATACGTGTATCGAGAGGCGGATCAGCCGATTCGTCTCTCGATGTCCCACGGCGGCTGATTTATCATCCCCAGCCTTTCCCACGCTGATTCCGAGCTGCCATGAACACCGTCATCCGCAACGTCACCCCCGCCGACCTGGACCGCTGCTTTGCCATCGAAACCCTTGCCTATGAAGGGGACGAAGCCGCGACCCGCGAGAAGATCGCCACCCGCATCGCCACCTGGCCCGAGGGTTTTATCGTCGCGGAAGTGGACGGGGTTGTCGCCGGATTCATCAATTCCGGTGCGGCGTTCCAGGTGGAAATGTCGGACGAGGCGTTCAAGGAACTGATCGGCCACGACCCGGCCGGGCCGCACGTGGTGATCATGTCGGTGGTGGTGCACCCGGATTATCAGGGCCAAGGCCTGGCCAAGCGCCTGATGGGCGAGTTCATCGAGCGCATGCGTGGGATGGGCAAGGTCACCATCAACCTGATGTGCAAGGAGCGGCATATTCCGTTGTATGCCGGTTTCGGCTTTGCCTACGTCAAGCCTTCGGCGTCCGACCATGGCGGCATGGCGTGGCATGAGATGGTGCTCGAACTCTGATCCGACGTAGATCCCCTGTAGGAGCGAGCCTGCTCGCGAAGGTGTGTCAGCATAAGTGGTGTCGACTGACACTCCATCGCGAGCAGGCTCGCTCCTACAGGGGGCGGTGTTGTATCAGTAATGTCTGCAAAAAACTAACGCGCAGTCAAAACACCAACCCCATCCGCCGCTCATAACCGATCCGGCCCTTGTACGCCTCGCCGCTGTCGACAAAGCCAAACCTGGCGTACAGGGCGATCGCAGCCTCGTTGTCGGCATCTACCGACAGCTCCAGCCCCCTGATTTCCGGCCAGGCCAAGCGTGCCGCTTCGGGCAATGCCTGCAGGCAGGCCTTGCCGTAGCCCTTGCCCTGGGCACGTTGGTCGACTTGCAGGGCATGCAGCGTGGCGCTGTGCTCATCGGCCCAGGCCGGCAACACCGGCGGGCGCTTGAGCAGCAGGAAAGCGACAGGCACATCTTCGGCCAGCAGGGCGAAACCCTTGACTCCGGGGCCGGGCTTGGACAACAAGGTGTGCAAGGCGCCGTGGATGTCACCCGAGAACTTGATCTGTTCCGAATGCACTTCAATAGCCTCGACCTGCTGGCGTTGCAGCACATTCAGGCTTTCATAAGGCACAAGTCGGGCTGTCACTGGCGTGTCCTGTTTCCAACTGAAAATGAGCCTCGGATTCTAGCGAGTTTGGCTTTATGGTTTATTTTTATTTCGTCTGTCGATTTGCCGGATCGCCGGACGACTAAGGGTGTCTTCCAATAAAAACCACGGAGAACCACCATGAATGCGCAAACCCAGATCCAGAACCTGATCGAAACCTATCGTCAGGCCATGATGGCCAAGGACGTAGATAAAATCATGACCCTGTATGCCGACGACATCGTCTCCTTCGACGCGGTCAAGGCCTTGCAATTCAAGGGCAAAGAGGCGTACCGCGCGCATTGGGAAGATTGCATGAAAATGTGCCCTGGCCCGCACATTTTCGAGTTCCAGGACGTCCGCATCGAGGCGTCCCAGGAGATCGCCTTCGCCCATTGGCTGGCCCATTGCGGCGGCACCAACGACAAGGGCGAAACCCAGGCCTGCTGGATGCGCGGCAGTGCGTGCTATCGCCAGGAAGACGGGTTGTGGCAGATCGTCCATGAGCACTGGTCGGCGCCGTTCGACATGATGAGCGGCACCGTCCTGTTCGATCTGAAACCCTGATCGATGTTATTTGTCGGGGCGCCGCGCCAAATGGCCAATCCACGGCCATAGTTGATCCGTTCGAATCAGGAGACGTTCATGAAGTATTTATGCCTGGTCTACAGCGATGAGCACCTGCTGCATTCGCTGCCGGAAAGCCCGAAGGACGAAGAGTGCATGGCCTATGCCGAGTCGATCCAGGGCAGTGGCCGGATGGTCGCCGCCGAGGCGCTGGAGTCGGTACAGACCGCCACTACGGTGCGCATGCGCAACGGCAAGATGTCGATCACCGATGGCCCGTTTGCTGAAACCAAGGAGCAGTTGGCCGGTTTCTACCTGATCGATGCCAGGGACCTCAACGAAGCCATCCAGGTCGCCGGGAACATTCCGGCGGCCCGGGTCGGCAGTGTCGAAGTGCGCCCCGTTCGGCAGTTGAATCCTTAAGATGCCGGGGCTGCCGGTTCAGGCGCAGGTCGAGCGGGTCTATCGCGAAGACTCGCGGCGGATTCTTGCGACTCTGATTCGCTTGCTGGGGGATTTCGACCTCGCCGAAGAGGCCTTGCACGAGGCGTTTTTCATCGCGGTCGAACGCTGGCAGCGTGATGGCGTGCCGGACAATCCGCGGGCCTGGCTGGTGTCCACCGGGCGCTTCAAGGCCATCGATGCCTTGCGCCGGCGCGCGCGTTTTACCGCGTCGCAGCCCTTGTTGATCGCGCAACTGGAGGCGCTGGAACAGGCCAACTGGAGTGATGAGGACGTGGAAGACGATCGCCTGCGGCTGATCTTCACTTGCTGCCACCCGGCCCTGGCGGCCGACGCGCAAGTGCCGCTGACGCTGCGGGAAGTCTGCGACCTGACCACGGAAGAGATCGCCCGGGCCTTTCTCTCGGCCCCGGCCACCATCGCCCAGCGCATCGTGCGCGCCAAGGCGAAGATTCGCGACGCGAAAATCCCTTATCAAGTGCCGACACTCGCCGAGTTACCCGAGCGTTTGGACAGCGTATTGCGGGTGATTTACCTGGTGTTCAACGAGGGGTACTCGGCGTCCATCGGGGCCGAACTGATCCGCGAGGATTTGACCCGCGAAGCGATCCGTCTCGGCCGGTTGCTGGTGGAACTGCTGCCGGAGCCGGAGGTGATGGGCTTGCTGGCGTTGATGCTGCTGCACGAGTCGCGCCGCCCGGCCAGGACCTCGGCGAGCGGCGAGCTGATTGTGCTGGACGAGCAGGACCGTTCGCTGTGGGATGCCGGGTTGATCAGTGAAGGCTGCACGCTGGTCGAGCGGGCGCTGACCATGGGACGATTCGGGCCCTATTGCCTGCAAGCGGCGATCGCGGCGGTACACGCCGAAGCCCCGACGGCGGGGGAAACCGATTGGCCGCAGATTGTCGGTCTGTATGACGTCCTGCTGCGGGCGGTGCCGTCGCCGGTGATCGAGTTGAATCGTGCGGCGGCGATTTCGCAACGCGATGGTCCACTGGCGGGTCTGACGTTGGTCGACGCCATTCTGGAGCGGGGAGAACTGCTCGACTACCACCTGGCGCATTCGGCGCGGGCGCAGTTCTGTCGGCAACTGGGCCGCAAGCAAGAGGCGCGGGCGGCGTGGGAACGGGCGCTGGCGTTGACCCGACAGGAGCCGGAGCGGCGGTTTATCGAAGAGCGGCTCAAGGCACTGGATTGATGCGGCCGTACTGGCCTCATCGCGAGCAAGCTCGCTCCGAAAGGGATTGATGGCGTACTCGATACCTGTGGGAGCGAGCCTGCGCGCGAATGGCCGCGCCGCTATTCCAGCATCTTGCCCAGCAACCAGCTCCCCGCCGGCCCCGGCGGATTCAGACGCGACCACAACGCATCCACCGACACCGTTTTCGGCCAGCCGCGCACCACCAGTTCCCGCAACGTGTCGGGCCCGAACCGCTCGACCAGCCAGCGGGGCAACGGCGCCCAGCCGAATCCGCCCTGGGCCATTTCCAGCAGCATCAGATAACTCGGCGCCGACCAGACGCGGCCCTTCGCCCGACTTTCATAGGGATTGATGATGGTGGCCAGACGCAGCTCGCGGTGCTGCTGCAGTACGTCCCGGTCGACATAGTCCACTGTCGCCAAGGGATGTGTCGGGGACACGAACAAGGCGATTTCCGTACGCTCGTCCACTGTCGAGCTGACCAGGTCCGGCGGGTAGCTGTCCTGCATTTCGGCAAAGGCAATCTGCGCTCGTCCGCTTTGCACCAGCGACATCAGGTCATCGCATTCGGCGATCAGGCATTCGAGCTCCAGGTCCGGATAACGTTGCTCGAAGGCACTGAGGGCGGCTTCGAAGCGGTCCGACTGATAGGTGTCGGACAGCGCCACCGTCAGCTTCGCTTCCACCCCTTGCGACAGCTGGCTGGCGGCTATTTCCAGGCGACTGGTGGCGGCCAGGATGTCTTCGGCCCGTTGCAGCATGACGTGCCCGGCCGGGGTCAGGCCGGGTTTGCGGCTGCTGCGGTCGAACAGGGTCAGGTTCAGGTCGATTTCCAGGCTGGCCACCGCCGCGCTGATGGTCGACTGACTGCGGCCCAATTTGCGCGCCGCGGCGGAAAACGAGCCTTGGGTCGCGGCTTCGACAAATGCCAGCAACACTTCGTGAGAGGCCATAAACTATCGCCTTGATCGATGGTTATTGGTTATGAAGTATCGGTGTGATGACGGATCATGGCAACCACACAGTCACTCAAGGGAATTCGGCCATGAGCGCCAACAAATCCATTACTGAACGTATTTTTCAAGCCATCGGCTTCGAACTGCTGGCCATCCTGATCTGTACCCCGTTGCTGGCCTGGATCATGAAGAAACCGATGATGGAAATGGGCATGGTCACCGTCCTCATCGCCGGCCTGGCCCTGGCCTGGAACGTGGTCTTCAACGGTATGTTCGATCGGCTGCTCAAGCGCCTCGCCATCGCACACAACGCCTGGGTCCGCGTGGTGCATGCGCTGTTGTTCGAAGGCGGGCTGGTCGCCCTCGGCGTGCCGCTGATCGCCTGGTGGCTGAATGTCAGCCTGTGGCAGGCGTTCCTGCTGGATATCGGTGTGTTGCTGTTCTTCCTGCCGTACACCTACGTCTACCACTGGGCGTATGACGTGGTTCGGGAGCGGATGCTGGTGACTCGCGAGGTTTGCTAAGTACCGTTTTTGTGGCGAGGGCGCTAGCTTCCTCGCCACAGGGGTTAGCAGACGTTAATAATCCTGCTGCTTGCGAAACGCCCAGCGCCCGGCGATCACGGTAAAGGTCGCGACCAGCGCCACCAGGATCCAGAAACCCTCCGGATCACCGGCCAGCGGAATACCACCGACGTTCATGCCGAAGAAACCGGCGATGATGTTGATCGGCAGCGCCAGCACTGTCACCACCGTCAGGGTGAACAGCGTGCGGTTGGTCTGTTCGTTGATGTTGGCGGCGATCTCTTCCTGCAACAGCTTGATCCGCTCACCCAGCGCCGTGAGGTCGTTGATGATCAGCGCAAACTCCTCGGTGGATTTGCGCAGCTCCTTCACGTCTTCCTTTTGCAGCCATTGCGGCGGCCGGTTGAGCAGGCGCAGCAACGAGCCCGGTTCCAGCGCCAGCAGCCGTTGCAATCGCACCAGCACCCGGCGATTGGCGCCCAGTTCGGCGCGGTTGGTCGACAACCGCGAGGACAGCAATTGGTCTTCGATCTGGTCCACGCTCTGGCTGGTCTTGCGCACGATCTGGGTCAGCACTTCACCCTGGTCGCGCAGCAAGTGCACCAACAGCTCCAACGGGGAGCGAAAGCACTCCCGGGCCTTCACCGACGAGCGCAATTTGTCCACCGAGTGCAGCGGTTGCAGGCGTGCGCTGATGATCAATTGGCTGCGGGCGCACACCCACAGGGTCGATACATCCGAGGAGACAATGTTGCTGAGGTTGAACACCACGTCGTTGACCACCGCCAGCAGCGCGGAGTCGACATGCTCGATGCGCGTCGAGCGCGAGCCTTCGTGCAGCGCTTCGAAAAATTCCTCGGGCAATTCCAGATGGCTTTTCATCCAGCGCTCGCACGCGGCGTGGGCGAGGTTCAGGTGCAGCCAGAGAAATTGCTCGTCGCTTTCCGGTTGTTGCAGGTACTGCAAGGCCTCGGCGGAATTGATTTCCCGACCGGCCTCACCTGGGCGAAAACTGAAACCGTAAAGCAGGCCGAACAGATCCGTGTCGCGATGGCTTTGATCGATGCTGTGGTTCATGAGGACTCGCAAGGGGAGGCGCCTGTCACGTGTTTTACAGGTTCACTTGAGCGGCATCATCGCAAGCGGGGGTGACGCTTTTGTGACGCTACACATGGCTGCGTACCGGGTTGCTTACCGAGTCGGTACACAGTCGATCTCAAGTGCGGGCATGGGGGTGATGATGACGTGGTGAACATCAGCCCTATTGGAGTCAGACCATGGTCAGGATCTGGACCTGAATCCCGAAAACGCAAAAGCCGCACGATGTTCCCATCGTGCGGCTTTTGTCTGTTTCGGGATTACTTGTCCTGTTTGTTTTCCAGGACCTTGCCGTTGGAGGCATCGATTTCCACATCCCACTCGACGTTCTTGGCGTCACGCAGTTCGATTTCGTACTCGTAACCGTTGAAGTGGTTGTCCAGCTCGGTCTTGGTAATCGTTGCACCCGGGTGCAGATCCAGCGCGATCTTGTTCAGGTCTTCCAGTGGCTTGATCTTGCCGTCCTTGACCAGTTGCGGGATCTGATCGACCCGCACATCGGCTTGGGCCAGGCCGGCGGTGAGCGTCAGGGTTGCAGCGGTAAACAAAGCAGTCAGAGTCTTCATGGGCTTCTTTCCTTGGGTGATTCGTTCAAGTGAGATCAGGTTACCTTGTGTAACTTAATCCACCCTTAAAACCCCCGACATGTCCTGCATCAACCCTCTGAGGGAGTGAGCCTGCTCGCGATGCAGGCACCTCGGTGTCATGCCAGGCAAGGCTCAATAGCCGTTGTTCTTCAACACTTGATCGACACTCGCCGCCGGGCGTTTATAGAACTTCAACAACTCACTGGCACGATTGGTGAAGATGCCGTCGACACCGGCGTCCATGACTTTCCGGTAGTCCACCGCATCGTCGATGGTGTAGACGTGCACCAGCAGGCCCTGGTCGTGGGTGTACCGGTTCATCCAGGGTTGCACCAGATCCGAGTAACTCTGGTCGCCACCCTGGGTCAGAGCGGCGGACGGGCCAGTGCCAATGGCGCCCTGGGCCTTGGCGTAGTCGACCCAGTTCTGGAATTCGGCTTTGTCCTTCGGTTGCTGTCTGGCGTAGTAAGCGGCTTTATCCTTTTCGCCGGACTCGGCAAATGTCACCTTGGACTTGGGCTCGATACTGCCTTCGCCGACCCACAACAGCAGGATTTTCGGCACCTTCGGCATCTCCTTTTGCAGCAGTTCGAGGCTGCTCTTCTCGAAGGTCTGCAGGACCACCTTGCCTTTGCCCTGGCCGACCGCCAGCTCGCTTTTTGCCAGTTTCGAAGCGGTCGGGCTCAGCCAGCCCCGGTCCTGAAGTTTTTCCCTGAGGTCGTGTTCGATGCCGGGGAACTGCTTGGGCTCCTTGGTCTCGATGTACAGGCCGGGCTTGTGCAGGCTGTTGCCCTCGGCGATGTCGATGATTTCATCAAGGGTCAGAATCTTCAGGCCCGCGAAGGCCTGACGTGCGCGATCCGGGTACGCGGCATTGAACCAGCTGCCCGCGTCCAGGGTTTTCAGTTCGGCCATGGTGAACGCATTGGCGGGGCTGTCCTTGCGCTCGGGGAATTTTGTCGCGACGTCGGTGGTGCGTTGCAGATTGTTGTCGTGCAGGGCAAACAGCACGCCATCCTTGCTGCGCTGCAGGTCCAGTTCCAGGTAGTCGGCGCCCAGGTCGCGGGCAGTCTTGTAGGCGGCGGCGGTGGATTCCGGCGCATCAAACGACGCGCCACGGTGGGCGATCACCGCTGGATGCGGAATGCCCAAACGGGTCGCGAGTGCCGAGGGGGCGGGTTCGCTGGCGGCCTGTGCGTGACCGAGGCCGAGCAACAGGCTCAGTAACAGGGCGCTTTTGGTAAAGGTTGCGGGCATGGTCGAGATCCTTTCGCAATAAGTGAGCGGTCCCTTTTAACAACTCATCTTTGCAGGCGCTATCGTCAGACCGACATAAACCTGTCTAAAGCTGATTTTCGTCAGCGTTTTTGTGCGCCCGTTTGCAGTACGCTGGGGCCCTGCAATTTCCCCGGCAGAGGGAAACGCAGGCCCTGCGTGCAAACCAATGATCACCATTGCGGGGTTTACCATGCGCATCACTTCCCAGCTCATCTGCCAGGCTGCCGACCAACTCAAAGGCTTCGTCGGCCTCAACCGCAAGACCGGGCACTACATCGTGCGCTTCAGCGAAGACTCGTTTGGCATGGACGTGGCGGACGACGGCATCATCCCGACCAGCGAATTCGTCTGGGCCGCGGGGCCCGAGCAGACCATGATGCTCAAGCGCGAATTGATTCAGTTGCTGCTGGACCAGAACATCGATGACCGGATCAACATCACCGAGCCTTTGCGGGTGTACATGAACCGGCGTGAAGTGCCGGAGATTTCGGCGGTTCGCAGTTTGGTTCGGGGCTGAGTTTTTGCACTGACTGTTCTGGCCTCTTCGCGGGCTTGCCCGCGAAGACGGCCTAAATAACACCCCATCATTTACAGACTGAACCCGTAAGCCCGCTCAACCCGGCACACCCGCGTATGACACCGCGCATACCAGGTCGAGCGCCCACGCTCGCGAATCGCACTGTGCTCAGGATGAAGCTTCCACGCCAGAATCGCCGCTTCACTGGCCCAGTACGACACCGTAATCCCAAGCCCATCCTCGCCCCGAGCCGATTCCACGCCGAGAAACCCCGGCTGTTCACGGGCCAGTTCCAGCATCCGTGCGGCCGCTTCGGCGTAACCCTGGTCACCCTCGGTGCGCAGTGAGGTGAAGATCACTGCGTAATAAGGCGCAGCTGGTGTATCGGCGATCATGACGAGTGCCCCGCACAGGCTTCGACAAAGGCGCCAACCAACGGCGGCAAGACGCCTTTGAGCGCAGCCCGCTCGGGCTGGAACAAGGTCGCGACAAAAAACGGATGACCGCTGAGTTCGACCGCGCGCAGTCCGTGTTCCGAATCGTGGCCGACGGCGTGAAGTTCGCGCTTGAGCAGCTCCCCCTCGAATTGCGGGTTCACACCATAACGACAGCGATAGCCTTCCCGAATCTCGGTGTTTTCGTACGCCTGGGCGAGCATCGAACCCTCAAGCAAATGAATCGTATCGACCGCTTCCACCAGCGCGCACGACAGCGGCGTCAGCAGTGCCCGTGCTGCATCGGGATTTGTCTCGCCGTGTTCGGCATCCGACCAGCCCAGCACGTTGCGCGCATATTCCAGCACCGCGTGTTGAAAACCACCGCAGGTGCCGAGGAAAGGTCGCCGCTGTTCGCGAGCAAAGCGAATCGCCAGCAATGCACCGTCCATGCTCCGGTAAGGGCTGGCCGGCACACACCAGAAACCGTCGAATGTGTGCAACGGTGTCTCGGCGTGGATTTCATCGGTGGCCAGCCATTGCCATTGCACGTTCAGGCCACTGTGTTCAGCGGCCTGTTCGAGGGCGACGGGAATGGCCTGGTGGGCGGTGACTTGCGGGTCGTAGTCGCCGATCAGGGCGATGCGAATCGGGCGGGTTTCCATGTGGGGCCTCTGCACTTGTTGATTGCTGGTGCCCACTATAGATTGGCGTTCACGCACTCAATATTGGCGTTTTCCCAAGTGATCAATGCAGCAACGCACTATCGACTGGACTACCCCGACCTGGCCCTGATCCTCGCGCTGGTGCGCGGCGGCTCTCTGGCCCGGGCTGCGCAACTGCTGAAGGTGGATGTCTCGACGGTGTTTCGAGCGGTGCGCCGGCTGGAGGCTGCGCTGGGTCAGCAACTGTTCGAAAAAAGCCGCGCCGGTTACCTGCCCACCACCCTGGCGCAGTCCCTGGCGGAACAGGCCGAGCGCGCTGAGCAGGCGCTGGAGGCGGCGCGCATCGGTGTGGAGCAGGGCGGTGAAGTGATCAGCGGCGTCGTGCGCCTGACCTGTACCGATTCGGTCCTGCAAGGTTTGCTGTTGCCGGCGCTGGCGCAGTTCATGCCGAACTATCCTGCGCTGACCCTCGAACTCAGCACATCCAATGATTTTGCCAACCTCAGCCGTCGAGATGCCGATATCGCCCTGCGCCTGACCCGCACGCCACCGGAGCATCTGGTGGGACGGCGGCTGGCGGATATTTCCTACCGCGTGTGCGCCAGCGAGCGATACCTGCAATCGGTCAATAGCACTGACCTGGCCTTATTGACCTGGATCGCCCCGGATGACTTCCTGCCTGATCACCCGACCGTTACCTGGCGTCGCCAAGCCTTGCCGGGCGTAACGCCGGGCTATCGCTGCAACAGCATGCTGTCGGTGACCGAGTTGGTCAGGGCGGGGCTGGGTGTAGCGGCGTTGCCGGACTTTTTGATCGGCGACGGATTACAGCCGCTGAGCGAACCGTTGCATGGATACGACACCGCGCTGTGGCTGCTGACCCGTCCCGACTGCCGCGCCTTGCGCTCGGTGGTCACCTTGTTCGATGAGTTGGGGCGGGCGCTGAAACTGCCGTGAAACTGTTCAGGTCTTGGGCTCATCCTTGCGCACGAAGTGCTGGTGCATTTCCGTGGTCAGGTTTTCGATGCGCTCGGTGAGGGCCTTGGTCATCTCCGTGAGCCGGGTGTTCTGCTCAAGCAACTCCAGCAGTTGCGCGGTGTTTTTCGCGGCTTGTGCCTGTCGCTCACTGTTGGCGGTCGCCAGCGCTTCGCGGTGCTGCGCATCGGCATCGGATTGGGCTTTGTCCCGTGCGGCCTGACGCGTCTGGGCCAACAGAATCAATGGCGCGGCATAGGCCGATTGCAGGCTGAAGGCCAGGTTGAGCAGGATGAACGGGTACACATCGAAGTGGGTGAAACCGGACACGTTGAGGCATACCCAGGCGACCACGATCAGCGTTTGTGCACCGAGAAAAGTCGGTGTGCCGAAGAACCGCGCAAAGGCTTCGGCGCGCAGGGCAAACTTGTCATTGCCAAAGGTCGGTGCCAGGTGGGCATGAGGGCGATGGAAACGCAGGTGATCGACGTGGGGGGCGGTTTCGTGGCTGGTGGTCATGATGCTCTCTGTCTGGCGCTGGGACTGAAGCTCACTATAGCCTCAGCGCCGGTTTCATTCTGAAACACATCGCACATTCAAATCAGAGCCATCAATCCGTCGCCACCACCGTCGAACTGGTCATTTATTGCAACTGATAGCAGGCCAGAAACATGTCCAGCGCGGACTCGGCCACCTGGTGTTGTTCTTCCGGTGACAAGCCAGGCTTGCCCATGGAAATCTGCGGCCAGAAGGCAAACGACTTGAGCAGCCCCTGCACCTGTTGTGCGGCAAAATCAGGGGCAATGGCTTTCAACCGACCATCGGCCTGAGCGGCACGAATCCAAACCGTCAGCCCTTCTTCGCGTTCGCCCATTCGCGCCACCATATCCTGCGCCCGCTCCGGGGAATGAATCGTCGCCGCTATCGCCACCCGCGCCAGGTCGAGAAAATTGTCATCGCCCAACATTTGCAGCTTGGCCATGAGCAATCCGCGCAATTGCTCGCGCAATGGCAGGTCGGGACGGTAGGCCGTTTCCTGTTCTGCCGTCACCCGGATCCATAACTGATTGAGGATCTCGGCGAACAACTCTTCTTTGCTGGGAAAGTGGTTGTACACCGTGCGCTTCGACACCCCGGCAGTGGCAGCAATCTTGTCCATGCTGGTGATCTCGAAACCGTTGTCACGGAATTCGTTGATCGCGGCTTGAATGATCGCTTGGCGTTTTCGGTCGGTGAGGCGCTGTGGAGCTGTCATAAGTACGCTTCGGCAGGGAGAAGGGGGAATTACACTCAGCAGTTTACTTGTCATCGACTTTGATGCAACCTAGAAACTACACTGTGCAGTGTAATGTTTTGTTAATCCTGCCCAGCAAAAATAGAAAGTCCGGCTGATGCGTGCGTGCCTTGGCCATTTATCGTCCCAAAGCGGAAAATCGCGTCATGCGCGGTTTTTCTGGAGTCATTCAGTTATGGCCAATTCAAACTCCCCGGCGGACAACGCCTCCACACCTGAAGCGTCCCGACAGGCTCAAGGGCAGTATCAAAACTTCACACCGGTTCAACGTTTAAGCTTTGGCAAAACCATGGGCATCCTGTGGAACGCGCTGTTCCACAAACCGCAAAACACCCGCCCAAGTGCACCCGTCCCGGTGCAAGCCCTGACTCAAGCCGCGCTGATCGCTGCGCCGAACCACAGTGTCTATCGCCTGGGCCACTCCACAGTGTTGCTCAAGCTGCGCGACAAATTCTGGATCACCGACCCGGTCTTCGCCGAGCGTGCCTCGCCCGTGCAATGGGCCGGCCCCAAGCGATTCCACCAGCCACCGATCAGCCTGGAACAATTGCCACCGATCGAAGCGGTGATCCTGTCCCACGACCACTACGACCACCTGGATTACCAGGCTGTGCTGAAGCTCGCGGACAAGACCAAACACTTCCTTACCCCATTGGGCGTAGGCGACACCCTGATCAAGTGGGGCATCGACGCCAGCAAAGTCCGCCAACTGGATTGGTGGCAAGGCACGGAAGTCGATGGCATCCAGTTCATCGCCACCCCGTCGCAGCACTTTTCCGGCCGTGGCCTGTTCGACAGCAACAGCACCCTCTGGGCCTCGTGGGTGATGATCGACGGCGACACACGCATTTTCTTCAGCGGTGACAGCGGCTACTTCGACGGCTTCAAACGCATCGGCGAACAGTACGGCCCATTCGACCTGACCCTGATGGAAACCGGTGCCTACAACGTCGACTGGCCGCACGTGCACATGCAACCCGAACAAACCCTGCAAGCCCACCTCGACCTCAAGGGCCGCTGGCTACTGCCGATCCACAACGGCACCTTCGACCTGTCGATGCACGCCTGGTACGAACCCTTCGATCGCATCCTGGCCCTGGCCTGGGAACGCAACGTGTCGATCACCACACCGCAGATGGGAGAAGCGTTCAACTTGATGCATCCTCGGCGTGGTGGGGCGTGGTGGCTGGCGGTGGAAGGGGAGAGTGATCGGGTGGTGGTGCAGAACGCGTAAAGTTGTGGTCTCGGCCGGTCTGCGGACCGGCTTGGGAGCTCAACTAAATCAGTTAGCCACGCTAGTTCTTTAACTGCTCAAGGAACCCCGAGATCTTTTCCACGCTCAGGTCGCGAAACTTCCCTCGCAGTATTTCGTTTAGTTCTTCGGCAGACAATCCGAGCTTCTGCGCAGCATCAGTCTTACTCAATCGACCGCTTTCCAGCAGAAGGCCGATCTTCATAACGCATTCAGATTTGGCTCGCATATCACCAGCATCGGGAATGCCCAGTGCCTGATAAACGCAGTTTTCGCCATCGTCGATTTCGTTCATCTGTTGATCCTCACTCCACCATCGCAAAATCCGCCCGACCAACCGGATTCGGCGTCGACCCCTTCACATTCATCCCTCGACCCGGCGCAAACCCCGGGAAGAACACCAACCCTTCCGATTCGAAGCGATAGGCCAGCGCCAGGCGCGTGACATCCAGCACCTCCTGGCGTGCCTCGAAGCGTTGAATGGCATCCACCGAGACCCGGGATTCGCGCGACAGCTCTTGCACACTCCAGCCCAGCATCGCTCGGGCCTGGGCGCAGTGGGCCGGGGTGAATTGGAAGAGGGCGATACGTTCCAGGGTGATTTTCATCGCTTGAGAGGCCATGGTGTTCTCCGGGCTCGAGAGTGTTGGTCAAAATATACTGTGTTTTTGTACAGTTGTTTTGAGCCCGGATCAAACGCATTTTTTGATTTTTCTTTTCAGCCAGACGAACGGTGACTGTCCCGGTGCGTGGGGAAACTGTCGAAGTCGCCAGGGAATCACAACTTGATTTGAGGGTTGGTAAAGGCAGTTTTTTTCGTAAGAATAGGGGCGCACTGTTCAGGTTTTCATGCAGGAGAATCTCATGCCGATCCTCGAAAGCGACTGGAAGAAGTTCAAGGAACTGCGCAAGATTGCGCTCGACCGTTTCTGCCAAGGTGTGCTCGCCGATGCCAAGGCTATTGCGCAACATGGTGCATTATCAGCTCATGCTCGCTATGGCATGCTTTACGGCCTGATCCATGATCGAAACAGGGATATGGCGCAGGTGTTCGACGATAACAGCCAATCCCGCTCCAGTGCGCTCCACGGCTTGAGTCTAATGGTTATGCATGACTTGCTGACTGAGGCAGAACTATCAGTGCTCAGTGAAGATGCCCTGAGCTACATAAAAGGGGTTGTCCGTCGTCCCTATGAACTCGAATGGGTCGACGAGATCGTCCCGCAGGACTGACCAACCTTTACCAGAGAACCAGGGATGCTGATTTTCAACTGTACCGAAGCGGCCAGCAAATTCTTCAGTCGTGTGCACAAGGGCAAGAAAATCACCAGTGTGGAAAGTCCACCATCGCCCGTCATTGAAGACAATGAGCCTGATGAGTCCGCCGAACAGTGGCTGGTCCACGCCGTCACTGTTCAACGCAAACATGTGCTGTTCGCCATTCACATCCCGACTCGTTACTGCATGATCTTCGCCGATGCAAAAAAGGCCGACGCCGAGGGGGTTGTTCAACGTTTTGCTGATCGCTGGATTAACGGCCTGATACGCCATGCAGGGCAGTTCGATATCCTTCAGTGGGTCGATGACGAGCCGATGATGGAGCGCTTTCAGGAAAGCAGCAGCCAGTTCCGCCTGTACCGACGCAGCCATCGCAGCGCGCAAAAACACATTGATGAAATCGCCTGGATTTTTCAGGATGTGCCGCTGAACGGGGCTCTTTACCCCCGGACGAGTTCTCGGCATGCCGCTTTGATGGCGATATGAATGACTGCCCAAGAAACAGCAAAGGCCATAAAGATTATTACTTCCCGGACTCGGAAATGATGGCCCACTGGTTACGTCGATACTGCGGCCTCGACGAATCAGGCGTCCAGACTGCACTGGATCGACGTATGGAGGTGAAACGGGAAACCTGGGCATTGCAAAGGCAACTCGACGCGCAATGAACCAACGCTGCGTTTCGTATTACTTGCCCGCCAACCCCGGCGCTTCCCGCACAATAAAGTGATCCAGATTTTCAATGTTGGCGCTGAACACCCCGAACGTCTGCTCGGGTTTTTTCTTGCTCGGCACCTGCTTCAGTTCGGGCGTCACGCCATAAAAGAAGCAGTACAACTCCCGCCCGCTCTCGATGGCGTGCTTGATCTCCTCCAGGAACGCCTTGCGCTTGCGGTAGCTGTCGATGAGTTTCTTGCTCAGGTAGACATTGACCGAGTAAGGCTTTTTCTCGAACCAGACCTTCTTCTCGAAGTCGATGCGAAAGCTCTGGGTGTAGTCCTTGATCTCTTTGACCTTGCCCCAGTAAATCAGCCCCTTGTTGTCTTGCAGGTACTCGATCTTCTTGAAAAACGACCCGTAAGGCGCGGTGTGCTCGCCAATCTTCAGTGACACGCGCTTGAGCAAGTCCTTGTCGTCGAAATTCGACACGAAACACTCCACCGGATGGGCGAAGACGCTGGTCTTGTCCGGGGCCGATTCCCTACTCGGTTGTTCGATATTGCTAGCCGCCTTACGCGCCAATGGCTCATCCCGAACCTCATCGGCAATCACCACCGGGCTGGACGGCTTACGCACATACTCACGCCGAGTCAGTAACAATTCCGACGGGAAATTTTCCTCGCGGCTGTCATCCGTTTCCGCCTCGTCCACACCCGACGCCGGCGTCTTCAAGCTGACATAAGGACACCCCTCGACATGCCGCGTACTCGGCAGGTTCTTGAAGTGCGGCGTGCGCACATAGTTCACATTCTTGGCGTTGAACGTGCCCAGCTCATTGGTGGCATCGAACGCCAGGCGACAGGCATCGTTGGGGCACTGGAAGTGTTCCCTGGCGGAGTCGAAATCCATCGTCTCGTCGAAATTCAGATCCCGCACGTCGTAGATCGACAACTTGTCGTTGAGGCTGAGGCAATAGGCGAGGTCGAATTTCATGTCGGCTTCCAAATCCTTTAGATGAACAGCTTCCAGTGATGGCGCATTCGAAGCAATAGCTACACTGAGATCACTTCGATATCCCGGAGTTTGCACAGTCCATCAAAGAGCGCGGTTCATGAGCCAAACAGATGCTTCGCCCCCGCTCCCGGAGCCGGGCCGGATAGCCCGCCGGGATGAACAGACCGGTTGGCGCCGTTGGCTACCGGGGCTGGGCATGCTGCGCGAATACCAATGGGCATGGTTGCGTTACGACCTCGTGGCCGGCCTGGTGCTGACCACGATGCTGGTGCCCGTCGGTATCGCCTATGCGGTGGCATCGGGTGTGCCCGGCATTTATGGCCTCTACGCGACCATCGTTCCGCTGCTGTTCTATGCCTTGTTCGGCCCCAGCCGCATTCTGGTGATGGGGCCGGATTCTTCCCTGGTGGCGGTCATCCTTGCCGTGATCATTCCACTCTCCGGCGGCGACCCGCAGCGTGCCGTCGCCCTGGCGGGGATGATGGCGATCGTCTCGGGAGCGGTGTGTATCCTGGCCGGTATGGCGCGCCTGGGTTTTATCACCGAGCTTCTGTCCAAACCGATCCGCTACGGCTACATGAACGGCATCGCACTGACCGTATTGATCAGCCAGTTGCCCAAGCTGTTCGGCTTTTCGATCGAATCCGACGGCCCATTGAGAAACATATGGGCCATCGCCTCGGCGGTGATGGAGGGAAAAGTCAACTGGACCACCTTCACGGTGGGCGGACTCACCCTGGCGGTGATCCTGCTACTCAAGCGATGGCCGCGACTGCCGGGCATCCTGATCGCCGTGGTCGGCGCGACAGTCGCCGTGGGTGTACTCGACCTTGCGACACGCGCCGGTGTGTCGGTCCTCGGCTCGCTCCCCCAAGGCTTGCCCGGATTCGCCATCCCCTGGATCACCAGCGCCGATATCGTCCCGGTGTTGATCGGCGGGTGCGCCGTCGCACTGGTCTCGTTCGCCGACACCAGCGTGCTCTCCCGTGTCTATGCGGCGAGGACCCGAACCTACGTCAACCCGAACCAGGAAATGGTGGGCCTCGGCATTGCCAACATGGCGGCCGGTTTTTTCCAAGGCTTCCCGATCAGCAGCAGCTCGTCACGCACGCCCGTGGCCGAGGCCGCCGGCGCCAAAACCCAACTGACCGGCGTCGTCGGCGCACTGGCGGTTGCCTTGCTGCTGCTGGTGGCACCGAACCTGCTGCAACATCTACCGTCCAGCGCCTTGGCGGCGGTCGTGATCGCCTCGGCCATTGGCCTGATCGAGATCGCCGACCTGCGGCGGATCTATCGCATCCAGCGCTGGGAATGCTGGCTATCGATCGTCTGCACGGTCGGCGTGGCCGTGTTCGGCGCGATCGAGGGCATCGGCCTGGCCATCGTGATTGCGATCGTTGAATTCCTCTGGGATGCGTGGCGCCCGTACTCCGCGGTATTGGGCCGCGCCGACGGGGTCAAGGGCTACCACGACATCAAACGCTACCCCGACGCGAGCCTGATCCCCGGCCTGGTCCTGTTTCGCTGGGATGCACCCTTGTTCTTCGCCAACGCCGAGCTGTTCAGCGACCGCGTGCTGGACGCCGTGGCGGCATCGCCCACGCCCGTGCGCTGGCTGGTGGTCGCCGCAGAACCGGTCACCAGCGTCGACGTGACCTCCGCCGACATGCTGGCCGAACTGGACGATACCCTGCACGCGGCGGGTATCGAGTTGTGCATTGCCGAGATGAAAGACCCGGTCAAGGACAAACTCAAGCGGTTCGGGTTGTTTGCGCGGTTGGGGGAGACGGCGTTTTTTCCTACGATTGGGACGGCTGTGGATAGTTATGTGGCGAACTATCAGCGGGAAGATGAAGGGAACCGATTGCCGTGAAACCCACGAGATCGAAATAGAGACTTCACATCAAGGAGCGAACCATGCCGAACAACTGGCCCGCAGGGATTGAGCACGTTGTCGTGCTGATGATGGAAAACCGTTCGTTCGACCATTTGCTGGGGGATTACACAAGCATCAATCCCGCGTGTGACGGTATCAACCGCAAGGCGCCCAGCACCAACCCGCTGAAGCTGGCCAATGGCAATTCGACGGTGATCACCCAGGCCTCGGAGTTCCCGGAGAACTACAGCCTGTGGGCGCCGCCGCCCCCTCTGCCTCCGGCACTGCCGCCGAGCAACAGCGAGGGTTTTGACCTTGGCCACGAGTTCGTCAACGTGGAGAAACAACTGGGCGTCTCTTTCAAGACCAGCCCGGCCAACCCCACGCTCAATGGTTTTGCCCAGGACGCCTACGACAAGGCCCGCACCGACCTGAAGGTGTACAAAACCTGGTCGCAATCCATGGCTCAACGGGCGATGAACTACATCCCGTTCGGCGCTACGCCAGCGAAGGATACGCTGCCGGCCATCCACGGATTGGCGCGCAATTTCACCGTGTGTGACCGCTGGTTTTCTTCGGTGCCAGGCCCGACCTGGCCGAACCGTTTTTTTGCCATGCTCGGCAGTTGCAATGGTCATCTGCTGATGCCCTCCACCGGCACGGTACTGGCAGGCATCAAAAGCCTGATCGCACAGTTCGGTGGCGAGAGTATTTTTTCGCTGCTGCGCAACAATGGCCACGA
The DNA here is from genome assembly GCF_019947365.1 of Pseudomonas sp. GL-R-26. NCBI lineage: Bacteria > Pseudomonadati > Pseudomonadota > Gammaproteobacteria > Pseudomonadales > Pseudomonadaceae > Pseudomonas > Pseudomonas sp. GL-R-26. Next base: position 25,010 of record NZ_JAGYGI010000005.1, read on the forward strand.
CGCGCGCATTTATTCCGATGGCGCCGTGCCGCTGGCGGCGCTGGTCAAGGGTGGTTTGCAGCACCTGAGCATCGAGGATTTCAAGTCGGACGTCGCCGGCAACAAACTCCCCGAACTGTCCTGGATCGAGCCGAGCTATGGCCTGCTCAACGGAAAACTCGGGCCAAACGTGTCCCATCATCCACCTGAAGATTTGCGCTTTGGCGATCAATTTGTCGGTGAGGTGTTCAATGCCTTGTCGGCCAATACCGCTGTCTGGAGCAAAACCTTGTTCGTGCTGTTGTACGACGAACATGGCGGCTTCCATGACCACGTGGTGCCGCCAACTTGCGTGGCGACCGGTTCAACGGTCGATGTGCCCTGGAAGAACCCCTTCACCCGCCTCGGTGTGCGTGTACCGGCGATCCTGGCTTCGCCGTGGCTCAAGCCGGGTTTGATCCCCTGGACGGGCGATGTCCAGGCGCAGCACTACGATCACACCAGTTTGCTGGCCTTTCTTTGCGATCATTTCAAATTGCCCCGCAGTGCCCTCGGCCCACGGGTGGTCGCCGCGCAGCACTTCGGCAATGCAGCCATCTGGCGTGCCGCGCCGAGCGTTACGGCTGCGCCGACATTGGCAGCCACCGTGGTGCCGAGTCGCGCCGGGTTGCCATTGATCGAGTCCGAACTGGCGACCCAAAGTCGACAGGTGGTGGACAGCGCCACCGGTTACCTCGACGGACTCGATCCAGAGCAGATCTGGAAGAGCAGCGCCCAATGGGTCAGCGGTTTTCTCGGCAATCGCAGCCGCGCCTTGGCTGATCCGGGGCAGGCGGCACTCACGCCTGCCGCGCCCAGTGCGGACAGCCTGGAGGCGAAACTGCGGCGCCTGCAGGATCTGATGGTCACCGCCCAAGGGCAAACGGTTCCTCCGATTGCGGCGCCGGCCAGCAAAGCCTTGGTCGAGCCGGGAGCGGATGTCGCGCCAACACGGCTGCGCGTCCTGTGCCTGCCCGGCGTTGGGTTCAGCCGGGCAACGGGCGGGCAAGGCGGTATCGATGCGAACTGGCAGGAACAATGGCGCACCTTGATCCGTACTCAACTGGCACAGAGCGGGCGCCTCATCGATGACCAGGACATCGACTTTCTTTCCTTCGATGAGCAACTCAAGGAAGGACCGGACTTCGCCCAGATCACCCGAGGCCTGGCGATGCTGAGGGCCGACGCCAGGGGCAAGGCCGACGAGAACTTCGGCAGTTGGGGCCTGCCGGTCAACCAGATGTTGCGCACCACGGTGGGCGCCCTCGTGCAATGGATCGAAGACGCCGACTTGCGCACGGAGTTGACTCAACATCTGCTGGCAAAGATCGAGGCATTCAATCCACAGATCATCTTCGCCCAAGGCTTGGGCAGCCTGATCGGCTACGACGCCCTGCGCCGTTCGGTGGCGAAAAAAGGATCGGCACTCAAGCGCATCGATGGCCGAGTGTTCGTCAGCTTCGGCTCACCGATCGCACTGCCGCTGGTGATGCGCGAGGTGTGGGGCGGGCGGGTCCTGCGCCTGAGTGAAAACGGCCGAGGCATCCGCCGCTGGTTCCACCTCCATAACCCCAACGACGGCTTGCTGACCCGGCCGATCACCTCGCCGGATTCCGCGCGAGTCGACCTGCAAACCGAATTCACCTTGCCATTGCGCGATGACCTGCTCGACCTCAATCACGCCGCCCAGGCCTACTTGTCGTCACCCACCAGCCAGACCGGCCTGTGGCCGCAACTGGCCCGCGACGTGGTGGCGGCACGGGCACTGGAAGTGCCTGCGTTCCTGTCCCGCAGCGGCCAACGCAAACGCCGCGCCCTGGTGGTCGGCATCAACGATTACCTCGACCCGAGCGCACGCCTCGACGGCTGCATCAACGACACCTACCTGATCAGCCGCATGCTCCAGGAAAGCGGCTACGACGCCGGCGACATCCGTTTGCTGCACGACGCCCGAGCGACCCGGGCCAACTTCGTCGAGCGCCTCGAATGGCTGGTGGAAGGCGCCCGTGCCGGGGACGAGCGCGTGTTGTTCTACTCCGGCCACGGCACCCAGTTACCGGTCTACAGCAGCAGCGGCGAAGCCGATTGCATGGACGAAACCCTGGTACTCCACGACTTCGACTGGGACGACGACAGCACCCACTTCACCGACAAACTGTTCCGCCAGTTCTACAGCCACCTGCCATTCGACCCGGACGGCCACGGCGCCAAACTCACCGTCATGTTCGACTGCTGCTACGCCGGCGGCATGACCCGCGGCAACGGCCGCGTGCGCGGCATCACCCCACCCAGCGACATCCGCCACCGCATGCTGCGCTGGGACCCCTACGCCGGCGACTGGGACCGCCGCGTCTACGCCGTCGACACCGACCGCCGCGACTTCAGCGAACAAGACAACAAAACCCGCGGCCTCACCCGAACCCGCACCACCCAAGGCGCCGCCACGGGCCTGCGCCCCGAGAAAAAAGCCCAACTGCTGCGCCAAGGCAAACTCTACGGCCACCACGGCCCGTACATGCCCCTGATGCTCTACGCCGCGCGGGAGAACGAAAAAGCCAATGAGTATGAGGTGGGGTCGAATAGCTATGGCGCGTTCACTTATGCCCTTGTTGAGCAGCTACGCAAATTGCACCAGGAGGATGCGACGTTGGGGTTTGATCAATTGATCGAGCGGGTGGGGAGTGTGTTGAGCGCGAGGTCGTTGGGGCAAACACCGGAGATTGTTGGGCCGAGCGGGGTGAGGGCGGCAGTGTGTCCTTGGCGGATTAGTGGGTTGGGGAAATGATGTTCTAGCTTTATTGCAGGCAAAGAAAAGGGCCGCTGGAAAAATCCAGCGGCCCTTTTAGCATCGAAACTCTAAAGCCTGCCCCAGATCCCCTGTGGGAGCGAGCCTGCTCGCGATTCGCAAGACCAACGCAGCAACCAAGCCAGCCACCAACCTTGTGGCGAGGGGGCTTGCCCCCGTTGGGCTGCGAAGCGGCCCTAAATACTGCAACTTGGGAGCATCAGACAAACCGAATTGTAAGGATTGACGACTGCTCGCCTCAAAAACTGGCTGTCTGAAACTCGGACAACCAGTTTTTTGAGAGGGTGAACAATCAATACCCACGCATCACTCGTGAAGCCTTCCGCCACCACGATTCACGCCGATTGAATGGATCATCCGCCAGAACACACGGCATATCCCGCAACCGAATCCAGGGTTCATTCTGCCAGTGCAGCATACCGAGTGACATTTGAGGCCAGTCCAGCACACTCAGCGTTGGCCGCTCCACCATGCGCAATGGTCGCGCATCACGCAGCGCAGGCACCACCTGATGAGTCAGCCACTCTCGCAGCAATCGATTCTCAGGGCAGTAGTGATAAATCAACAACGCATACACACCTGACTCACTCACCATCAAGCGCTCTTTAGCAGCGCCATAGAGCTCAACCAGCATCATTTGCCTCTGGTCCGCATCGAGCTTGCGTGTCGCGCGTTCATCAAGGTATTTGCCCATCAGCCGTCCGAGATCATATGCACAGAACCAGGCCTGGTTCTCCAAAAGAAGGGCATGCAGGTGGACGTTGTGACGAGTGAAAAGGGTGGGTTTGAGTGATTCAGGCATGGTGGGCCTCCTGAAGCGGAAGCGCGTGGTCGGATCTGTGGGTACGGCGTTTCACCTTCATCGTGAAGGTCGGATGGTCAGGCATTTCCTTTACCTCTGGCTGCTTTCTTAGGGCATTCGTTAAGGGTGTCGGGAGCTAAGAAACCCACCAGAGACGGGCCGGACATATTCCCCTTTCGGGTCTTGTATTCGCCCACTCCCGACATAACGGGGATTTTCTCGCAGGCGTAGAGAAACCGCAGACGAAAAAAAGCCGCATGACTGTCGGGTGCGGAGAACCGCTCTGGTTTAAGGCGTTTCTTAGGCGCCGAATCGAAAGCCTAGAGGCTCAGTGCCGCAGGGTCAACCTTTCAAAATTGGACATGATTATTCAATCGAATATATCTGGAGCCTAAGCACTCAAACCGAATATCTTCCGGATTTCAGTGCGTAGGAACTCTCTGTTTTTGGTGTGGCATTCCCAGATGATCGCCACTCTCCATCCCCGCGTGTGTAGCGCCTGCAGTGCATCAGCATCTCGCTCCACGTTCTTCGCCAGTTTTGGCAGCCAAAAGTCCAGCCTGCTCTTGGGCGTGTACGCATATTTGCAGTCAGGGTGTCTGTGCCAAAAGCAGCCATGGACGAATATACATAGTCGGTGTTTGGGGAACACCAAGTCAGGTTTTCCCGGCAGATCCTTCCTATGTAGGCGATAGCGAAGCCCCATTTCATGACACACCGACCGCACGACCATTTCAGGCTGAGTGTTTTTGCCCTTGATCATGGACATGATCTTGGAACGGTGTTCTGGGGAGACTATGTCTGCACTCATTCAATGTATGCGTCCGGGCTTGTCCATTAACTCAACTTTTTGATCGAGACTCTCGACACGGCATCAACTGTGCCACCAAGGCACGCAAACAGATAAGCACAGTGCAACAGTACCGCACCGGACACTGCGACCACTCGCATCAGCGTACCGACACACGGTGTCTCTGGCTCAAGATTCTCTCGAACCATGGTCAGTTTTTACTCTGGACCTGCGTCGGCGCCGCTCTTCCTTTACGTGTTTATGACAAGTGGATATTGTGAATGGCGTTGCGCCACTGCAAGCTGCTTCAGTGACAGATCGACATAAGTGTTTTTTGAAAGGTCCCCCGCCACCTTCAATCACTTTCTCGTTGAGGTCATCTTATTGCCACCTTTAAGTGGGGGCTTGAGTTTGTAAGTGGAACATGGACAAGGAGTCGGCCCTGAAAATAGATAGATGTAGAAAACTCATTTCTCGAATCATAGTTGCGGAAGCCACTTATGAGGCGGGCGCATGGGCATGTGGACAGTGCCGTGGTTAAACTGAATCCATTGCTCCGCATGGCGACCATTGCCGGTGTCGAGGTCGCGGTCAAACTCCACATTGCGCGGGGTGACGACCTCGACGCTCGCGACGGGGGAGGTGCTACTCCGCTGATGCTTGCCTCCGCCCGAAAGAAAAAGGGCATTGTGCGGCTGCTTTTGGACGCCGGAGCAAAGCCTGAGTTGCTCGACCCCGAAGGTAGGAACGCTCTCGCATACGCGGAGATGGGTGAGTGTCCCCAATGTATCGCTCTGTTGAGAGATGCTCTTGGTTTTTCCGACCAAGTAAATGAAAACGACGTCAACGATGAAGACTCGCCTCAGTCTGACGTGAAAGCGGTGGAGTCCTTTCATCCCACCTTATTGAGTGAATCGTCATGTCACGATGTGGAGGATGAAACAGCTGAGGTGGCATCTCAGTTCGATGAAAAAGTAGTTGTGTCCGACGCCCACCCAGTTCTTGTGCCCGCTATCTGCGAGGAGCAGCCTTGCATCCGAGCTGTCGAGCATATCGTCGTGGCCGCCGAGGCGGAGGCGCACTCAAATCTGATCGACCTTGACGACGAGCCACTCGATTTTGGATTCGAAGGTCACTGGGTGGCGGAGTCCGAAGCGGTTGCCCCAGAGGGGGACATAACCGTAGCTGAAGAAATCAGCGCACTTCAAGGAGCGATAGGTCGACACAAGGCGATCGACACTGATGTGGAATGGGACGATGTCGATCTGTTTCTTCCAGAAAGGGCGCTTCCCTTAGCGAGTGATGATGGCGAGGGCATCCGTGGCTTGCTCTTCCAGGGACTACGCGAGGGTACAGTATCTGAGACAGCTCTTATCGATGTATGTCGAGACGCTGACATCACCCGCAATGAAGAAGCTGAACGTCTTCTGACTTTCGTTTTAGGCGATCTCGGCGTTGTGATCGATGAGTGGACGGGGTTGGCCGAGCAGTCGGATCTTCTCGAGCCGACAACTGATGAAGAGTTGAGGTTGTCAGAGGCCTTGGAGTTCGTAGAAGACCTGGCATCAGGTCGCAACGAGCCGCTGAGATTTTACGCAAAGGGGTTGCAAAAAGACCTACTCCTGGCAGCAGAGGAAATCGCTTTAGGTCGAGAGATGGAGGATGCAAGGGGCCAGGCACTGGATGCTCTCTCTTGCTGGCCCTCTGGCCTTAGTGCCGTTTTTGAGGCCGCCGACAGGGTAGCCAGCGGAGAGGCAGGTCATGAGGCATTCACCTCTCGACATGATCTTGTTGGCGAGGGCGGAGGTGACGAGAGCGCCAGTGAGGTGTCGTCCGGTGATGAGGCCGAGTACGAGGAAGACAAATTCGGACTCGATACGGACGCAGCAGCCTTTGTATCTGCAGTTTCAGCTGCGCGCTCTGCCGGCAATGACTCCGTGAAGGTCCGTGATGCGCTTGCGGCCGCCAATCTTTTCCGAGGTTTTCTGCTCGAGCTTTCGAGGAAGGCTGATTGCGATTCCGCAGGTGCAGACTTCTCCTCTGCAATTCGACGCCAAGAAGCTGCGCGGGAAAGGATGACTCTCTCAAACCTTCGCCTGGTGCTTTCTATAGCGAAGAAATATCGCTGGTCTGAGCTTCCTTTTGATGATCTTGTGCAGGAAGGCAACATCGGACTTATTAAGGCTGTCGAACGCTTCGACTGGCGCAGAGGTTTCAGATTTTCTACTTATGCGACGTGGTGGATTCGTCAGCAAATCTCGCGCGCAATCGCTGATAAGGAACGAGTAGTCCGTGTTCCAGTTCACATGCAGAGCTTGGCAAGGAACATTCTGCGTGAGCGGGATGAGTTCGAGACTGAGTTGGGGCGTCCTGAAAGCGAGCGCGAGACATCACATCGAACGGGAATAGCCCTAGATAAGCTCAAGCTTCTTTTGACCGTGTTCGAGAAAATCGGCAGCTTGGACGAACACTTTGCCGGGTCCTCGACATCCTTGCTCGATTTTCTCTTAGAGGTGGAGTCATCAGACCCGGCGATTGCCGCAGAAGTCGCTTCCCTGCGGGAGATTTTGCTCGACATGATTGGAGAACTTGACGAACGTTCTGCTGAGGTCATCACCCTTCGTTTTGGTTTGGGCCAAGAGGATGCCATGACGTTGGAGGAAATTGGGCTCCGATTCGATGTCACCCGTGAACGGATTCGACAAATCGAGTCGAAGGCACTCAAAAAACTATGCCATCCAATCAGAAAGGAAAAGTTGGCCTTGTACGTGGGCGACTACTTCGAGGTCAAACAGCCTCTATCTCCGGAGGTTCAGTCAGAGGAGACCAGGGGGCGAGGTACTAAGCATCTTGATGGGGGCGAGCCTCATCAATCGGTATCTGAGGAGTTAAAGATCGTTCATCAGGTCTTAAGTAAGCCTGCTTTTTCCGAGTCTCCGGTGGAGGCAAGTGCTGCTCGTCACGAGGGGCAGTTATCCGATCTTCTGGATGAGGCAAGGGCTCTTGGCCTTAGCGTTGAGGAGATGCATTCGGATGATTGCCGGATTCACGTAATGCTGCCAGCACAGCCGGATGTTCAGGTTCGTAAAGTTGCTCGCAAGATGGTTGATATCGGCTTCACACTTCTTTCTGGAACTACTTACGTCAAATGAGCGAACGCACTAGGTATGCCCCGCCGCGAGCCGGCGCGATGCTGGAAGCCCTACGAGGCCTCGGATATTCGACTGCCGCAGCTTTAGCTGATGTGATTGACAATGGTGTTTCTGCCGGAGCATCAGAAATTCATGTGACGTTCGCTTGGGATGGTGAGAGAAGTCGGATTTCCATCTTGGACAACGGGCGAGGCATGGATGACTCTGAGTTAGAGGCCGCAATGACTCTAGGGGCTAAGAATCCCCTCGATGACCGTGCGCCTAGTGATCTCGGTCGATTTGGGATGGGCTTAAAAACCGCTTCCTTCTCTCAATGTCGCTGTCTCACCGTTGCGTCTAGACGGAAGAATGGTCCAGTTTCCTGCCTGCGTTGGGATCTCGATGCCATTGCGGCATCGACGGATGTTGGCTGGAGGATGTTTGAAGGGGCGGCCCGAGGCTCTGAAGCTTTCGTTAAGCCAGCCGATACACTTCACTCCGGGACAATAGTCCTCTGGGAGCAGTTGGATCGAATTGTCACGCCTGGCTATACCCTCGACCACTTTGCCGACTTGGTAGACGATGTGGAGCTACGTCTGGCAATGGTTTTCCATCGCCTGTTAGAAGGGGCGAGCCCGACTTTCCGGCTGTTCCTCAACGACAAGTTGGTAAGTCCGTGGGATCCATTTATGACGGGGCACCCTGCGAAGCCTTGGCATTCTCCAGTCGCCCGAATCATCACGCCATCAGGCCTCGTGGAGGCCCAATGTCATGTTCTACCACACAAAGATCGGCTTTCCGAAGAGGAATTCCGTAGGGCGGGGGGAGCAGAAGGGTGGACCTCTCAACAAGGATTTTACGTATATCGGAACCATCGTTTGCTTCTGGCAGGTGGGTGGCTTGGGATTGGGCAGGGACGCGCATGGAACCGAGAGGAGCCTCACCGGCTTGCCAGGATCAGGTTGGACATCCCTAATACTGCCGACTCCGCTTGGAAGATCGACGTCAAGAAGTCCACCGCTCGACCTCCCGTAACCGTGCGTCCATGGCTTACGAAGTTGGCCGAGGATACGAGAGAAAGAGCCAGAAGAGTCTTTGCTTATCGTGGTACGCCAATACCCGGGCCGGGAGGGCTCAAGATTGAGCACCAGGCATGGCGTGTCGATAGGCTCAAGGATGGTGTTCGGTACCGCATCGACGAGAGGCATCCGGCGGTTGCTGCGGTAATTGAGGCGGTTGGCGGTAATGCTGACCTTGTTCGGGCCATGCTACGTGTCGTTGAAGAAACAGTGCCAGTCCAGCGGATATGGCTCGACACAGCCGAGAACAAAGAGACACCGCGCACAGGGTTTGAGGGGGAGCCCAACGCGGCCGTGATAGAAGTTGCAAGCGTACTATTTAATGACTTGATCGAGCGCAAAGGGCTAAGTGTCGAAGAGGCTCGCAAGGCGATGCTTAGGACCGAGCCATTTCAAAAGTACCCAACACTGGTTGCCAAATTAGGGGAGAGCAGATGACCTCAGCGGAAGAGACGGCAGCGCAAGTGGAACTGCTGGAAAATGTTATCGCTACTGCCCAGCGGCTGGTGAAGTCCGAGAAGGATAAGTCCAAAATTACCCCGACCTTCATTGCCGAGAAGGTCCGGCTTGCGACGTCGATGTTCGCTGGCGACTCATCGCATATTGTGGATCAGGGGAAGGTCGTCGTCACGCTGATCCAGCGTTTCAGCCACTGGATCGGCAAATCGACCACGCTAAAAGACAATGCGGGCCACTTTGACTGGCTCACTGCGGCGCGCAAACGCGATTGGCACTACTGGCGACGTTACGGGGACTTTTTGGAGTCCAAGCTTTCCGACACGGTAGTTGAGGGGCTTGATGAGGCCACCGACGACATCCTCGGCCTGCTAGAAGATCCGCAGCGGGGAGATGACTGGGATCGCCGAGGACTTGTTGTCGGACATGTGCAGTCCGGTAAGACTAGTAACTACTCTGGGCTCATTTGCAAGGCGGCCGACGCGGGCTACAAGATCATCATCGTGCTCGCGGGTATGCACAACAACCTGCGCTCGCAGACCCAGATGCGTCTAGAGGAAAGCTTCCTAGGCTACGAGACAACGATCGACCGCGATCCGGGCATGCCCATCGGCGTGGCCGAGTTCGGCGAGGACTTGAAGACCAACTCTGCGACCACGCGCGCGGAAAATGGCGATTTCAACAAAGCCATCGCCAAGCACTTCCACGGCATCTCGCCTGAAGAGCGACCCTGGCTCTTCGTGGTCAAGAAGCAGAAGACTGTATTAACCGCCCTGTTGGACTGGATACAGAAGCGCGTGGCCGACAGCACTGACGCGAGCGGCGGACGCAAGCTCGTTACAAAGCTGCCTTTACTGATGATCGACGACGAGGCGGATAACGCCTCCGTCGATACGGGTGAGCAGATGTTCAACGACGATGGTACGCCAGACGAGGAGCATCAGCCCAAGACTATCAACAGTCTCATCCGCCAATTGCTGCACGCTTTCGCGCGCAAGGCCTATGTCGGTTACACGGCTACACCCTTCGCAAACATCTTCATCCATCACAAGGGCGCGACGGCCAAAGAAGGTCCGGACCTCTTCCCAAGGTCTTTCATCATCAACCTAGCCGCCCCTTCCAACTATGTGGGTCCCGCCCGCATGTTTGGCAAGATGACTAAGGAGGGACGCAAGGGCGCGCTTCCCCTCTCGCGGAACATCGCAGATCACTACGATCCTGAGAACGACTCAGGATGGATGCCACCTAAGCACAAGAAGACGCACATCCCGACCCACAACGGACAAGAGATCATTCCGCCTTCACTGCACGAGGCAATATGCGCTTTCGTCCTAGCATGCGCGGTTCGAGAGCTACGCGGACAAGAGGGGGAACACAACTCCATGTTGGTTCACGTCACCCGCTACGTAGACGTGCAGAGCCATGTGCGCGAACAGATCGAGACGGCCGTGCGCCGCATTCGTCAGAAAATCACCCGTGGTATCGGTGCCGAGCAGCAGCTAGATCAGTTGCGCAAGCTCTGGGATGACGATTTCATTCCTATCCGCGACCAAGTCGCGGAACTCTCGCCGGCCGAGGATCGTCCGCCAACCATGCCGAGCTGGGACGAAATCCTTGCAGTTTTGCCAGACGTGCTGGATGACATTGAGGTCCGCTCGATCAACGGCACGGCCAAGGACGCGCTCGACTATGCGACACCTGGCGCGGTACTCAAGGTGATCGCAGTCGGTGGTGACAAGCTTGCCCGAGGCCTAACGCTGGAGGGGCTGTGTGTGAGTTACTTTGTGCGCACGACAAAGATGTATGACACGCTCATGCAAATGGGGCGCTGGTTCGGATATCGTCCAGGCTACCTCGACCTGTGTCGCCTCTACACGTCTCCCGATCTGGTGAAGTGGTTCGGTCACATTGCCGATGCTTCGGAGGAGTTGCGGGAAGAGTTCGACTTCATGGCCGAAGCCAAGCTGACGCCGGAGCAATATGGGCTCAAAGTGATGTCGCATGAGGTGCTCACTGTCACCTCTCCCTTGAAGATGCGCAACGCGCAGACGCTCTCGTTGACTTACAGTGGGACTCGGCCGCAGACCATCCTCTTCCATCGCGACGCCAAAATTCAGCAACAGAATCTCGATGCTACCGACGCTCTGATCGGGTCGCTCGGCACTCCGTGGGAAGACTCGCCGAAGTATGCTCGCAATGGCGATCCGGACTCTTGGCCAAATGCGCGTCTCTGGAAAGACGTGGGTGTGTCCAAGGTGCTAGCGTTTCTCGGCGCATACACGACCCATCCGAATGCCACCAGCGCCAAGGCCGCGGTGCTGTCAGAGTTCATCGTCAAGATGGTCGACACCGGGCAATTGACGAAGTGGAGTGTCGCGCTGCTCGGTGGTGGTAATGGCGCTGGAGATCCGCACGTCTTCCCCGGTGGCGATCCTTCGGAGAGCTATTCGATTCGCAAGACCGAGGATTCTGTCGATCCTGAGAAGGTTGATCCAAAAAATTTCGCCATTGGCGTGCTCACCGATCCAAAAGACGAAGGCATCGACCTCAGCGACGACGCTTGGCGCGAGGCATTGGCCCTTACTCGTGCGGCTTGGAAGCCTGAACCTTCGCGCGGTCGGACCTCGCTGCCGAACTTCCCAAGTGGCAAGGGCATCCGCGAAACCCGTGGAAAGCTTGGCGGGGACGCGGACTGCGGATTGCTTCTGCTCTACCCACTCACGCCTTACTTCTACAAGGAAAAGACGCCTGAGCGGCTCATCGTTCCTGATTGGAGCAAACCCATTATGGCCTTCGCCATCGCATTCCCCAGCAGCGACAACCCAATCAGCGTGGAATACGAAGTTAACCTCCTCTACTGGATGCAAGAATATGGCCCGTCCGAATGAAGAGTTCTTGCTAGCTTGGTCGTCACTGTCCGGAAATGACACCATACCAGGTTGGCAGGCTATCTCCCTTTCTCCCGCTGGCCCCGTCGAGGTGCAGGCAGGGCGGCGCTCGCCAGCCAACGTCGAGGCGATATTGTTCTTCTTCCCGACTGCTAAGTTGGCTCGCGCAGAAAAATTGCCCGAGGGGCAGGGCTTCTTGATCGAGAGGGCCGATCCGGAAAATTATGGAGGGCTTAGGTTAGCGCTTACTCGTAAAGAAGCAGGAAGTACTGAGCTTTTCGCTGCGATGGTTTGCGATGTAGTCGGCGCTTTAGACGACAGCGCCGCTACTGGCGTTGACGAAACCAAGTTGTTGCGGGTTTTAATTGGGCGAGTAGTTGCTTGGAAACAGTTCATGTCGCGTGGTGCGAACCCTCTCAGTCCCGAGGCAGAGCTCGGCCTGGCGGGCGAACTCAACTTCATGATTGCACTTTTGGAATCAGGAATACCGGCTGAGGAGGTGCTCCGGGGCTGGATTGGGCCCGATGACGCTCCGCAAGATTTTCTGTTGGGCGACGGTGCGGTTGAAGTCAAGGCTACGATGTCCTCGTCTGGTTTCCCTGTGAAAATAGCCTCCCTTGAGCAGTTGGACGACTCCGTAGCATCGCCTCTCTTTCTCGCGGCCGTGCGTTTTTCGCGCGGGGATAGTGGGCTCACTCTTCCCGAGATGGTCGCGGAAACTGAGGTACGACTAAGTGGAGAACCAGGAATGGTCAACTTCCTTAGAGAGAGGCTCATGGTCTCAGGTTACTTCGACGGCCACTGGAGTCATTACACCCGAAAATTCGAATCGAAGGAGAGGCGGATTTTCTCTGTATCTGAAGGCTTCCCGAGGTTAACGCCGGGAACGGTTCCCGCCGGAGTCATACGGGCCCTCTACGAAATCAATTTGGACCACGCCGGAGACTTCCTCTCGGACCTCGACGCGGCTCTTAAACTACTAGGAGTAACTGGATGACGCTTGATGACTTTTTCGCAGAAACCAGGGGTGAAATAGCGAACCAGATGTCTGACGGCGCCACATTTGGTGAGCTCGTATTCTCCGAAGTGGTGATGCAGCACCTCGTTGATGCGGGTATGACTTTCGACCCAGTTGTTTGCCACTTTCAGGGGAAGGTCGGAAATGCGAATTTGCGCTTGAGCGGTTATGCCATGTCTGAAGACGCTGATCAACTTGACCTATTCGTAAGTCTGTACGAAGGCTTCGAAAGCCTGAGCCCGATCCCCGATCAAGACGTCAAGACAGCGGCGGCCCAATGTGTTCGCTTCTTGGAGCTCTGTGCAGCTGGCCGCATTGCCGAAAAGCTTGATCCGTCAAGTGACGTCCATTCCCTGGCGCTGACGATTCGAGAAATTTACGACGGGCTTGAACAGGTACGTGTTTATGTACTTACGGACGGTATAGCCAAGTCGAAGAGCTTCAAAGCCCGAGACGTTGGTGGAAAGCACGTGAAGCTTGAAGTCATGGATATTGAGCGACTTTTTCGCCATCGTTCTGAAGGTAAGCCACGTGATGAGCTTGTCGTTGACTTCAATGAGGTGTCAGGTTCTCCACTGCCGTGCGTTTTCGTTCCAGGCGAAACAGGGGACTATGACTATGCACTTACCGCAATCCCGGGTGAGGCGCTTCGGTTCGTTTATGAAAAATTTGGACCTCGCCTGCTTGAGGCCAATGTGCGCTCATTCTTAAGCGTGAAGGCCAAGGGCGTGAATGCGGGACTCCAGAATACTTTGCGGAGTGCCCCGGAAAGATTCATGGCCTATAACAACGGAATAGTATTAGTCGCTGATGAGATGCGACTGGATCGTACCGCAGATGGATCGCCAGGCATCGCTTGGTTGCGTGGCATGCAAATCGTTAATGGTGGCCAAACTACAGCTTCAATTTTCTTCGCCAAGAAAAAATATGCAGAAACGGATTTGAGAAAAGTTCGCGTTCCGGCCAAAATTATTGTTATGAAAGAGCAAGATCCTGTAAAAGAGGAGGCTCTTGTCTCCGATATTTCGCGCTATGCCAACAGTCAAAATGCTGTTCGGCAATCAGATCTATCAGCCAACAAACCATTCCATGTTGATATTGAGCGGTTATCGCTTTCGGTTTATTGCCCTGATGGCATGGGTCGATGGTTCTACGAGAGGGCTGCGGGCAGTTACAACACTCTACTTTCACGTGAAGGTGTAACTCCAGCTAAGCTTCGCGCCCTGAGGGAGTCTGTGCCAACCTCGAGGAAAATAACAAAAACTGAGTTGGCAAAGTACTCCGCTGCGTGGGATGGCCAAGCTGATGTTGTCAGTCTTGGCGCACAGAAGTGCTTTGACCGGTTCATGTCTGGTATGACTGACGTTGAAGCTAAAGGTACAGTTTTTGCTCCGGATGTTTCTTATTTTAAGGCTATTGTCTCGAAAGCTCTGTTATTCAAGGCAGTCCACAAGACTGCGCGACCATTAGTGCCTGCCTTTCTCGCGAACGTTGCGGCTTACACTGTTGCATTAATTTCTCAAATTTATGGCAAGTCCTTTAACCACGAGCGTGTCTGGAGTAGACAGGGTATTTCTCCTCAGCTTGTTAAGCAGATCGAAATTTGGGCTCGGGAGGTCAATGATCGTCTTCATGAGACAGCAAATGGGAGGATGATCTCTGAATGGGCAAAGCGTCCAGAGTGTCTAGAGGCAATGTTCTCTCGACCGTTCTCTCCTCCCTTGGCAGATATTCCTGAGGCGCTCTGACATCCCATGACCCAGACAGAAAGCTCAAAACTATGGCGCAGGCTTAGTAAGTCGCGAGTTTTCATTGGCTGAGGTTGGCTGAAAATTCGCCGGATAGTTTCGGGGCGGGAGGGCTGTCTGCCCCCCCTTAAACTATCCGGCGCAGATTGCGTTGCTCGATAGTCTGTCTTGTTCGATCAAATGCCAAGTGACGCTTGGCGGTTTTTCCCTGAACGATAGGAATCGATGATTTCAGCGACAACAGCTGCGATCTTTCTAGCAAGAAGCGGCGGGACTGCGTTTCCGATTTGTGTGTACTGCTGTGTTCTATTTCCCTCGAAGAAGTAATTGTCAGGAAAAGTCTGCAGTCGCGCGGCTTCGCGAACAGTCAAACTGCGGCACTGGCTTGGGTCCGGATGAATGTAGTAATGACCATCTTTAGCTATGTGGGCGACAACTGTGGTAGACGGACCATCTTCCATTTGGACTCTGAAACGGTCACTAAAGGGAACGGAATCGGAAGACACGTTTTCATGAGCTGGCAAGAGTTGGGCAGGGAATTGGTGTATTTTTGGTGAGGTGCCGTTCAACCGTGCGTAGCTTGCTGCAAAAATATACCTATGCAAGTCAGAGCGCATATGGCTCCGAGCCTCATGCTGT
Source organism: Pseudomonas sp. GL-R-26 (assembly GCF_019947365.1). Taxonomy (NCBI): domain Bacteria; kingdom Pseudomonadati; phylum Pseudomonadota; class Gammaproteobacteria; order Pseudomonadales; family Pseudomonadaceae; genus Pseudomonas; species Pseudomonas sp. GL-R-26. Next base: position 40,385 of record NZ_JAGYGI010000005.1, read on the forward strand.
AGCACCCCATTCAGTCTGGGGTCGAGAAACCACTCACGTTGCTTGGCACTCATTTCTGGAACTACTTTCCAGGGTATGAATCCACTACCATTAGATTTCAGCCGCTGCGCTTTAACCGCCGCATCCTTCATGGTATCTATTAAATCCCCCCAGCCAGCCACATAAGGCCGTAAAAGCATAGAGCTGGCCTCATCCAAGGCAGAGAGCCAGGCTTCGAGGGAATCTCCTCCCCTTGAAATTTTGCTCCGTATTGGAGGGAGTCCTGATAAAGCCTGCCCAACTGTGAAAACCGTTTTGCTGGGTTCCATTACAAGCTTTTGCGGACGCTCCAATAGAGCAGGGCAGCTCGAGGCAACGTCAGAGCGAACCCCAAGCAGGATAACCCTGTGTCGAGCCTGAGGAAGACCGTGACGTTCCGCTTGAATGACAAAGTCATGTGGATCTGGTTTCTCCACATCTTTAGGGACGACTAAGGAACGGATGTTGTACGAAAGATCGTCACCAGGAGTCGAGAGGTCCTCGAGAATTTGCTGGAAAATGTTCGAGCCGCTGTGCTTCGAGGACAGTATGCCTTTCACGTTCTCCATGACGAAGATCGTCGGTTTGAACTCGCGAATAATCCGCAGATACTCTTTGTAGAGAAAGTGCTTCTCGTCGCTTTCAAACTCCTCTTGGCTCTCGCGTGTTCGACGGGCACGTCCTGCTACTGAGTATGCTTGGCACGGCGGGCCGCCAATGAGTACCCATTCATCTGCGCCTGTCAGGGCTTCCCTGATCCAATTGTCGACTTCATCGGGCGAAATTTTACCAAGCTCTGCGAGCTTAGCTTCTTGTGCAGCCTCCACTGCTTCTGCCGGTACGTCCGGATGCTTGAAAAGCTCTTCACGAGTGATTTCGCCCCGGACGTATTGGTAGTAAGCCTCCGGTGCTTCGCCTTTTGGAAAAGCGCGAAACAATGCGCGGAGGGATAAAGTCGCGTGAGCGACAGGATCTTTCTCGATCGAGACACGTAGCTGAAACTTACGCACTCCCTTCTCAGGGCCACCGATTGAAGAGAATCCCTCCCCTAGTCCGCCCGGGCCGGCAAAGAGGTCGATGACCGGGATAGAATCCTTATATTTCATTGATTTAGTCGATGCGCCTAATACGAAAATAAAAAAAGCGCACTGTAGCGCTCAGGTGAGTTGCGGCCCAGAAGTGACACGCTCCATATGCGATAAATGGTAACGGTTCACTAGGTACCGGGCAAGAAATGAACTTTAAGTAGAGGTGGTGAATTCCACCGAATGTAGGTACGCGGCAAGGCTTCCGGCCCAGTTCATTTTGTAGCAAAGGCCTCAACGGTCGGGCTGTCAAAACGGTTAGGTGTTTTGGGTGGCCATTGAGGTGGAAATCGCTGTAAGTGTTGTAGGTATTTTCTAAGCGTGAGGGGGGGGGGGATATCCATGGCCGAACAAAAAAAGCCCCGATCAGATCGGGGCTTTTTGGTTTTCGATTTGTCGATTCAAGTCGTCAAATCGCGGCTAGCTTGGGAATCAATCCCAGCTCAAAGCCCCACCAGTCTGATACTCAATAACCCGAGTCTCAAAGAAATTCTTCTCTTTCTTCAAGTCCATGATCTCGCTCATCCACGGGAACGGGTTAGTCGTCCCTGGATATTCTTCCTTCAAACCGATCTGCGACAGGCGACGGTTAGCGATGAACTTGAGGTAGTCCTCCATCATCGCCGCGTTCATGCCCAGCACGCCGCGAGGCATGGTGTCACGAGCGTATTCGATCTCCAGCTGAGTACCCTGCAGGATCATCTGCGAAGCTTCTTCCTTCATTTCGGCGTCCCACAGGTGTGGGTTTTCGATTTTGATCTGGTTGATCACGTCGATGCCGAAGTTCAGGTGCATGGATTCGTCGCGCAGGATGTATTGGAACTGCTCGGCGACGCCGGTCATTTTGTTGCGGCGGCCCATGGAGAGGATCTGGGTGAAGCCGCAGTAGAAGAAGATGCCTTCCAGAACGCAGTAGTAGGCGATCAGGTTGCGCAGCAGTTCTTTGTCGGTTTCGACGGTGCCGGTTTCGAACTTCGGATCGGAGATCGAGCGGGTGTATTTCAGGCCCCAGGTGGCTTTTTTCGCGACCGATGGGATCTCGTGGTACATGTTGAAGATTTCGCCTTCATCCATGGCCAGCGATTCGATGCAGTACTGGTAGGCGTGGGTGTGGATCGCCTCTTCGAAGGCCTGGCGCAGGATGTACTGGCGGCATTCCGGGTTGGTGATCAGGCGGTACACGGCCAGGACCAGGTTGTTGGCAACCAGGGAGTCGGCGGTGGAGAAGAAGCCGAGGTTGCGCATCACGATGCGGCGCTCGTCGTCGGTCAGGCCTTCCGGGTTTTTCCAGAGGGCGATGTCGGCGGTCATGTTGACTTCTTGCGGCATCCAGTGGTTTGCGCAGCCGTCCAGGTACTTCTGCCAGGCCCAGTCGTACTTGAAAGGTACGAGTTGGTTGAGGTCGGCGCGGCAGTTGATCATGCGCTTTTCGTCAACGGCGACACGGGCGGAGGCGCCTTCGAGTTCGGCGAGGCCTTCGGCGACGTCGAGGGAGTCCAGGGCGGCTTTGGCGCGGGCAACGGCGGCGGAGTCAGCGGCGGTTACGGCACGGGCTTCCAGGGCGGCGGCACCGCCGGCGCTGTCGAGACGGTCCATGTTGGCTTCGGTGGCGTGGCCAGCGTTAGTGCCCTTGACTGCTACTTCCGTGTCTTCTTTGTCGAATTCGTCCCAGCTCAGCATGACGTGTCGTCTCCTGCGTGAGGGCCAGTGTGCCCGTGTGAAATTGGATAGGTCGGTTTTTCACACGGCCTTACTGGCCGCGTTGGATCTAAAGGAATCGTTTTTTGCGGCAGCTATACGCAGGCATCAAACAGAATTTTGTACGGGGTTCCGAGAGCCACTGATGGGCGCAGCAAGCGTTGATCGCTTGTGCGGGGCTTCAGACTGGCTTTTCGTCCCTGTAAGGGAATATTGCAGGCCCGTTTAAGGCCGCATTATAGGGAAGTTTTGCGTGCTGTGGTGCGGCGAAATGGCTCACGGATCGGTCGACGGGGGCCGTTTTTCGGTCGGAGTGAGGGTTTACAGGGCTTTGGAGGGCATTGGTGGGGGAAGATTTTTTTTCCTGATTTTTTGCCCCGGTTTATTTTTGTTCAAGAAATAACCAAAAAAGGCTTTTTTCACTACATCTTGTGTTTCGGTGGGGTTTTCTCAGGCTCCAGACACAACTAAGCCCGACCGAAGTCGGGCTGTGAAGTCACGCTGGCGGATCAGCTTAGGTGAGCGGCACCGACGTGATCAGCGCCATCGGCAGCGAGGCGGGCGGCGCCAGTGTGGTCAGCACCATCGGAAGCGACAGCTGCTTCGCTGGTGTAAGCAGCCGAGCCGGTGCGGTCGTAACCATCGGCGGCGAAGGTGTTGGCTGCCAGGACGGAGAGGGTCAGGGCGAGGATCAGTTGGGTTTTCATGGTCGTTGCTCCAGTTGCGTAAGTGTTGTTTGTCTTGGGTTGCAGTTGATACTGCTCCGACTATTTCGATTAAAAAGTGCAAATAAATGCTTAAAGCAATCGATCTGGTCGATCATTAAGGTTCGGCGCTTCATCTGCCTGATCGCGGCGGGTGGGTCGAACCTTATTGGGGGAGGGGTGAAGCAGGAGGTCAGCCGTTAGAGCAACCGTTGCCCATCGCGCTGTAACGCAGGATATGCCGTTGGCCGTGGGAATCTTCGTATTCCATTTTCATTGGCACGACTTCACACACGTTCGGGGCTTCGCTCATGGAGATCACTTTGGCGATGTCCAGATTCATCGAGTAAGTGTATTCCTCGATGGGCGGTTGTTGCTCGGCGACATCAGTCGGGACCTCGCCGGCCATGGCGGTCAGGCACACGCTGCTGAGGGCCAGAACCAATAAAGCTTTCATTTAATATTTACCTTTTAGAGGTCGAAAGGGGGCACGCAATCCTTTTGAGATTGCGTGTGGAACTTCAGTACCAGGGTGTTTTGATTAACTGCCTTCGTGGGGGCTGCAACTTGGTTAATCAGGTTGCCTTGTTGGCGTGGCTGATTTTAGGTGTGCGCGCCTCGTCCATATAGCCGTGGATTTGATAAACACTTTTGACAGATCCTGTAACAATCCCCGATCTGTGCGGGTGTCAGCCTTGAAGTGGGTGTCCTTTAGTGCCCCATCGCGAGCAAGCTCGCTCCCACAGGTACCGCGGCGGTAGTGGGTTTGAAGGTTTTTCACGACATTTTGTAGGGGCTTGTTACTACCATCGTCGAATGGTTCTATAGGCCCGGCCCCGCTAAAACGTGGTCATACAAAAACAACTATTCCACCGAGGTAAGAAAGATGAGTGCGGCTTCCCTGTATCCCGTTCGTCCCGAGGTTCTGGCTAACACGCTGACCGACGAGGCGACCTACAAGGCCATGTACCAGCAGTCGGTCGTCAACCCGGACGGCTTCTGGCGCGAGCAAGCCAAGCGCCTCGACTGGATCAAGCCTTTCACCACGGTGAAGCAGACTTCCTTCGACGATCACCATGTCGACATCAAATGGTTCGCCGACGGCACCCTGAACGTTTCCTACAACTGCCTCGACCGCCATCTGGCCGAGCGCGGTGATCAGGTTGCGATCATCTGGGAGGGCGATGACCCTGCCGAAAGCCGCAACATCACCTACCGCGAGCTGCACGAGCAAGTCTGCAAGTTCGCCAACGCCCTGCGTGGTCAGGACGTGCACCGCGGCGACGTGGTGACTATCTATATGCCGATGATCCCCGAAGCCGTGGTCGCCATGCTGGCCTGTACCCGGATCGGCGCGATTCACTCGGTGGTGTTCGGCGGTTTCTCGCCGGAAGCCCTGGCCGGTCGCATCATCGACTGCAAATCCAAAGTGGTGATCACCGCTGACGAAGGTATTCGTGCCGGCAAGAGGATCCCGCTCAAGGCCAACGTCGACGACGCCCTGACCAATCCGGAAACCAGCAGCATTCAGAAAGTCATCGTGTGCAAGCGCACCGGTGGCGATATCAAGTGGAACCAGCATCGCGACATCTGGTTCGAGGACCTGATGAAAGTGGCGGGCACCGTTTGCGCGCCGAAAGAGATGGGCGCCGAAGAAGCGCTGTTCATCCTTTATACCTCCGGCTCCACCGGCAAGCCGAAGGGCGTGCAGCACACCACCGGCGGTTACCTGCTGTACGCAGCCATGACCCATGAGCGCGTGTTCGACTACCGCCCGGGTGAAATCTATTGGTGCACCGCCGACGTCGGCTGGGTCACCGGCCACAGCTATATCGTCTACGGTCCGCTGGCTAACGGCGCGACCACGCTGCTGTTCGAAGGCGTGCCGAACTACCCGGACATCACCCGGGTGGCGAAGATCGTCGACAAGCACAAGGTCAACATCCTCTACACTGCACCGACCGCGATCCGCGCCATGATGGCCTCGGGCACCGCCGCCGTTGAAGGTGCTGATGGCAGCAGCCTGCGCCTGTTGGGTTCGGTGGGCGAGCCGATCAACCCGGAAGCCTGGGACTGGTACTACAAGAATGTCGGCAAGTCCCGTTGCCCGATCGTCGACACCTGGTGGCAGACCGAAACCGGCGGCAACATGATGAGCCCGCTACCGGGTGCTCATGCGCTCAAGCCAGGTTCTGCGGCGCGTCCGTTCTTCGGCGTGGTGCCGGCACTGGTGGATAACCTGGGCAACATCGTCGAAGGCGAGGCCGAGGGCAACCTGGTGATTCTCGATTCGTGGCCAGGCCAGGCGCGCACGCTGTTTGGCGACCATGACCGCTTCGTCGACACCTACTTCAAGACCTTCCGTGGCATGTACTTCACCGGTGACGGCGCCCGTCGCGATGCCGATGGTTACTACTGGATCACCGGTCGCGTGGACGACGTGCTCAACGTGTCCGGCCACCGCATGGGCACCGCCGAGATCGAAAGCGCGATGGTCGCTCACCCGAAAGTCGCCGAAGCGGCTGTGGTCGGTGTGCCGCACGACATCAAGGGGCAGGGCATCTATGTCTATGTCACCCTTAAAAACGGCGAAGAGCCGAACGAGCAGTTGCGCCTGGAACTGAAAAACTGGGTGCGCAAGGAAATCGGCCCGATTGCTTCGCCGGATGTGATCCAGTGGGCGCCGGGGTTGCCGAAGACTCGCTCGGGCAAGATCATGCGCCGGATTCTGCGCAAGATTGCCACGGCTGAATATGATGGGTTGGGTGATATCTCCACCCTGGCTGATCCGAGTGTGGTGCAGCATTTGATTGATACCCACAAGACGATGAATGTCGCGTAAGCGGCGGTTCTGAATCACTGAAAAGCCCCGTCAGGTGTTGAGCCTGGCGGGGCTTTTTTGTGCCTGGGTTTTTGTGTTGGCTGGGCGGGCCTCTTCGCGGGCAAGCCCGCTCCCACAGGTTTTGTGGTGTGCTTCAGATCGCCTATACACCGCAAATCCCTGTAGGAGCGGGCTTGCCCGCGAAGGCGATCTGTCTGACACCCAATAAACAACAGCCAATAAATATCGGCTTCAGCCGTAGGACGATTCCTACTGTTACCCGTATTCTTTCAGGTTACTGAATGTGTAACCGCATCACGCCAATACGGGGCATTGGGAAACGCCTGGGCTCAAATCCGTGCCCGAAATGCGCCTCAAAAAAGTAAGCCACTACACTGCGCTTGCCGGATTAGAAGGGTTTGCCAATAATAGGCCCGCAATTTGCAACATAGATCGGTTCAATGTCTTTTGCTCCTGCATGATTTTGCAGGGCTGTCAACGCGCTAAAACGGCTTTCTCGGTGCTTCTGTAATTAGTTGTCGCATTGAAGAAATATCGGCCTCGGGCCTGTCGTTAGAATGCCGATCACTCGCTCGTCGTTGTCTGTGTCGAAATTTCGCACACGCAATGTAGGACGCAGCACTGCTTTCCGGTTCCACTCACTCGCATATTGGGCTGTTGCTCACTCTGCCGTTTTTGCCCTTTACCGATGGAGTCCCAAGATGAAGAAACTCGTGCTGCTTGGCGCCCTGGCACTGTCCGTGCTGTCCATGCCAACCTTCGCCGATGAAAAACCTCTGAAAATCGGTATCGAGGCGGCTTACCCTCCGTTCGCTTCCAAAGCGCCGGACGGCAGCATCGTTGGTTTCGACTACGACATCGGCAATGCACTGTGTGAAGAAATGAAGGTCAAGTGCGTTTGGGTCGAGCAAGAGTTCGACGGCCTGATCCCGGCACTGAAAGTGCGCAAGATCGACGCGATCCTGTCGTCCATGTCGATCACTGAAGATCGCAAGAAGTCCGTGGACTTCACCAACAAGTACTACAACACCCCGGCTCGCCTGGTCATGAAGGAAGGCACTCAGGTCAGCGAAGGCCTGACCGAGCTCAAGGGCAAGAACATCGGCGTGCAGCGTGGTTCGATCCACGAGCGTTTCGCCCGCGAAGTCCTGGCCCCGCTGGGTGCCGAGATCAAGCCTTACGGTTCGCAGAACGAAATTTACCTCGACGTGGCTGCCGGCCGCCTCGACGGCACCGTGGCAGACGCTACGCTTTTGGATGACGGTTTCCTGAAAACCGACGCCGGTAAAGGTTTCGCCTTCGTCGGCCCTGCGTTCACCGACGTCAAATACTTCGGTGACGGCGTAGGTATCGCGGTTCGCAAGGGCGACAAGGAAGATCTGGACAAGCTCAACAACGCTATCGCGGCCATTCGTGCGAACGGCAAGTACAAGCAAATCCAGGACAAGTACTTCGCCTTCGATATCTACGGCAAGTAACACGTCTCTGCGACAAGTCCGAAATGGCGCAAGCAACAGGATCTCTGAGGTTTGCGCCATTTTTTCATCCCAACTTTCGAGGACCTGAATCATGTTGAAAGGCTACGGGGCTGTCATCCTCGATGGCGCTTGGCTGACGCTTCAGCTCGCCTTGTCGTCCATGGCCATGGCCATCGTTCTGGGCCTGATCGGCGTGGCACTGCGTCTGTCGCCGGTGCGCTGGCTGGCCTGGCTGGGCGACCTGTATTCCACGGTAATCCGCGGTATTCCCGACCTGGTGCTGATCCTGCTGATTTTCTACGGCGGCCAAGACCTGCTCAACCGCGTCGCGCCGCTGCTCGGCTTTGACGAGTACATCGACCTGAACCCGTTGGCGGCCGGTATCGGCACCTTGGGCTTCATCTTCGGTGCGTACCTGTCGGAAACCTTCCGTGGCGCCTTCATGGCGATCCCCAAGGGGCAGGCCGAAGCCGGCATGGCTTACGGCATGAGCAGTGTCCAGGTGTTCTTCCGGGTGTTGGTGCCGCAGATGATTCGTCTGGCGATTCCGGGTTTCACCAACAACTGGCTGGTATTGACCAAGGCTACCGCGCTGATTTCGGTAGTGGGTCTGCAAGACATGATGTTCAAGGCCAAGCAGGCGGCCGATGCCACCCGCGAGCCTTTCACCTTCTTCCTCGCAGTGGCGGCGATGTACCTGGTGATCACCAGTGTGTCGTTGCTGGCATTGCGTCACCTTGAGAAGCGCTACTCGGTAGGCGTAAGGGCGGCTGATCTATGATCTTCGACTACAACGTCATTTGGGAGGCCTTGCCGCTGTACTTCGGCGGCCTGGTGACCACCCTCAAACTGCTCGCGCTGTCGCTGTTCTTCGGCTTGCTGTGCGCATTGCCGCTGGGCTTGATGCGCGTCTCGAAGAACGCGGTCGTCAACATGTCGGCCTGGCTCTTCACCTACGTGATCCGCGGCACGCCGATGCTGGTGCAGCTGTTCTTGATCTACTACGGTCTGGCGCAGTTCGAAGCGGTGCGTGAAAGCTTCCTCTGGCCGTGGCTGTCCAGCGCAACGTTCTGTGCGTGCCTGGCGTTCGCGATCAACACCAGCGCCTACACCGCCGAAATCATCGCCGGCAGCCTGCGCGCCACGCCGAACGGCGAGATCGAAGCGGCCAGGGCCATGGGCATGTCGCGGGTCAAGATGTACAAGCGCATCCTGCTGCCGTCGGCCCTGCGCCGCGCGCTGCCGCAGTACAGCAACGAAGTGATCATGATGCTGCAGACCACCAGTCTGGCGTCCATCGTGACCCTGATCGACATCACCGGTGCCGCGCGCACGGTCAACGCCCAGTTCTACCTGCCGTTCGAGGCGTACATCACCGCCGGCGTGTTCTACCTGTGCCTGACCTTTATCCTGGTGAAGCTGTTCAAGATGGCCGAGCGCCGCTGGTTGGGCTACCTGGCCCCGCGCAAGCACTGAATACCACTGACTGACTGTTTTTGTGAGAACCGACAGCATGTACAAACTTGAAGTCCAAGACCTGCATAAACGCTATGGCAGTCACGAAGTGCTCAAGGGCGTGTCCCTGAAAGCGGCAGCCGGCGATGTGATCAGCATCATCGGTTCCAGTGGCTCCGGCAAAAGTACTTTCCTGCGCTGCATCAACCTGCTGGAGCAGCCGCACGCGGGCAAGATCCTGCTCAACAACGAAGAACTGAAGCTGGTGGCCAACAAGGACGGCGCGCTGAAGGCGGCCGACCCGAAGCAGCTGCAACGCATGCGTTCGCGCCTGTCGATGGTGTTCCAGCATTTCAACCTGTGGTCGCACATGACCGCGCTGGAAAACATCATGGAAGCGCCGGTGCATGTGCTGGGCATGTCCAAGGCTGAAGCACGCGAGAAAGCCGAACACTACCTGAACAAGGTGGGCGTGGCTCATCGCAAGGATGCTTACCCTGGCCACATGTCCGGCGGCGAGCAGCAGCGCGTGGCGATTGCTCGTGCGCTGGCGATGGAACCTGAGGTGATGCTGTTCGACGAACCAACCTCGGCCCTTGACCCGGAGCTGGTCGGCGACGTGTTGAAAGTCATGCAGGCCCTGGCCCAGGAAGGCCGGACCATGGTCGTGGTGACCCACGAAATGGGCTTCGCCCGTGAAGTGTCGAACCAACTGGTGTTCCTGCACAAAGGAGTGGTCGAAGAAAGCGGCAACCCGCGCGAAGTGCTGGTGAACCCGCAATCCGAGCGTTTGCAGCAATTCCTCTCGGGTAGCCTGAAGTAATCGCTCCCGTTACGCACCAAATTAGGCCATGCTGCGCAGCGCGCGCCAGATGGTCTAATTTGGTTGCAGCCGCTTCTGGCTTTTAACACTGTTTTCGCTTCGGATTGCCCACCATGACTGCCCATCGAATTGGTTTCCTGATTTGGCCCAGCACTAAAGCACTGACGCTTGCGCTGGCTGAGGAGGCCTTGCGTGTTGCCCAGCGTGTGCATCCGGACGTGGTTTACGAACTGTCGTTCCTGCAGGCCGAACCGCCAGCCGAAAGCGCCTGGCAATTGCCGGGTGAGGCGTGGACTGGCAAGCTCGAGAACTTCCAGAAACTGTTCCTGCTCGCAGACGAACCACCGACCGCACTGGCGCCGGCGCTCAGCAGTGCGCTCAAACAACTGGTGCGTTCCGGTTGCGTGATTGGCGGTCTGTCGGCCGGGGTTTACCCGCTGGCACAGCTGGGCTTGCTCGACGGTTATCGCGCGGCCGTGCACTGGCGCTGGCAGGACGATTTCGCCGAGCGCTTTCCGAAGGTCATTGCCACCAGCCACCTGTTCGACTGGGATCGCGATCGCCTGACGGCGTGCGGTGGCATGTCAGTGCTCGACCTTTTGCTGGCGGTGCTGGCCCGCGACCATGGTGCGGAACTGGCCGGTGCGGTGTCCGAAGAACTGGTGGTCGAGCGCATTCGCGAGGGCGGCGAACGCCAGCGCATTCCGTTGCAGAATCGCCTCGGCTCCAGCCATCCGAAGCTCACACAAGCCGTGTTGCTCATGGAAGCCAACATTGAAGAACCGCTGACCACCGACGAAATCGCCCAGCACGTGTGCGTGTCCCGTCGGCAACTGGAGCGCATCTTCAAGCAATACCTCAACCGTGTGCCGAGCCAGTATTACCTGGAACTGCGCCTGAACAAGGCCCGGCAGATGTTGATGCAAACCAGCAAGTCGATCATCCAGATCGGCCTGTCCTGTGGCTTCTCCTCGGGGCCGCACTTCTCCAGCGCCTATCGCAATTTCTTCGGTGCCACGCCGCGGGAAGATCGCAACCAGCGGCGCAGCAGCAGCCCGTTCGAATTGTCATCGGTGCCGCCGGAGCGCGGTTGATCCGCGCCTGATCCCGATCAATCTTCCGGTTCGGACGCCTCGGACGTCGACACCTCCAATTCTGCCCGTTCGATTACTTCCTGAACTCCGAAATCGACGCTAGTCAGCCTGAAGTACTCAAGCAGAATTTGCAGGCTTTCCTCAGAGAACGGATTACCCCGCAGGCTGATGCTTTCGGCGACCTCCAGCGGCAGTTCGAGGAGGTCGGCGGGTATCTGACTGATCGCGTTGCCGCTCAGGTCTACGGTTTCCAGGCTCTTGAGCTGCATCAGTCCGGCGGGTAATTCGCTGAGCCCGCAGTTGTCCAGTTGCAGGGTCGCCAGGTCCGTCATCTGGCTGATATCCGGAGCCAGCCCCAGCGGATTGTTTCTCAAGTCGATGAATTCCAGGCGGGCCATCTCGGCCAGGTTCAGGACCGACTGCGGAGTCAGGGTGATGTTGCAGTCGAGGAGGTTGAGCGACTTCAAGTCGCTCATCCGGAAGATTGCCTCCGGGATATCGCCCAGCCTGAAGTCGTTGATAACGAGGGTCTTGAGTTTGGGGAAGCGCTCCAGGAACCCTGTGACGCCTGTGGTCAGGCCGCTCTCGCTACTCAGGTAAACCAGGGAAACATGGCTGAAATCTGCGCTCAGTGTCGGCAGGTTACCGGTAATCCGCGTCTCCAGACTCAGGTCATAAGTAGTTGCTTGCAGCGATTCGTTGAAATCATCCAGATCGGTTTCTCGGCGCCAGCAGCGCAGTACGGACTCTCTGAATGCGTCCCGCGTCGAATGTTCGATCAGCAGTTGCTGGGCAGTGAACGGTTGATTGCTGTGAGGGTGGACGGCTGGAATATTGCCGGTCCAGGCCGACAGGTCGTTTTCAAAGGTGGTGAGTTCGGCTTCCAGACGGGTCAATGCGATTCGCCCCTCGTCCAGTGTGCCGGGTAAAAGGAACACGAATTTGCTGGCATCCTCCTGGTCCAGCATGGGGTACAGCGTTTGCACGCGGTGGATATCTGCTTCTTCGGCAAAGATACCGAAGTCCTGACGGGTTTGCTGGAAGTGCTGTTTGAGGCGTTCACGGGTTGCGCTTGAAAACGGATTGTTGCCCAGGTCGATGCCCTCCTGGGTGCGTTGTTGCAGTGTGAACAGTGCGCTGGGTAGTTCTTTGATCTGGTTGTCATTGAACAGGGCGGTGCGCAGGCGCGGACGAGTCAACAAGTCACTCGGTAGATCAGAGATGCCCGTCTGCGATAAATCGATGTAGTTCAAATCGGGCATGCTGCCGACATCGGGTGTCAGGCCCAAGGGGTTCTTGTACAAGTCCATTGTGGTCAACCGATGCAGTCCCGCGAGCCCGACCTGGCTTTCGGGGCTGAGGGTGATCGCGCAATTGCTCAGGATGAGCTCTTCGAGTTGCAGCGATGGAAGGGTGTCCGGCAAGCGGCCAAGGTTGAAGTCGCGCAGTTTCAGGAAGCGTAGCCCGGTAAAACTGCGCAGAAACTCGTGCATGCCCCGCGTGGCGCTACCGCCATCCATCCTTAGCATTCTGACGCCGCTGAAGTCGGTGCCCAGGGTCGGCAATTGGCCGATGATGGGTTGGAAGAAGTTGAGGTCGACTGTTTCAAGCGCGGTCTCGGGGTGGGTCCATTGCTGTTGCCAACAGTCGGCCAGATGGATAGTGAATTGACGGCGGACCTGCTGTTGCTCCCCGAACTGCTCGGGCGTGATCCTGATTTGCGTGTCCGGAATGAACAGCGGAATTTCATCGCGCCAGGACGAAAGCGTCTCCAGCAGTTGCGCGTTTTGAGTCATCAGCCGACTCAGCTCCGCTCGTGGTCCACTGGGATGCTGCTGCAAGCGTTCGACGAAGGCGTCGAGCTCTTCGGCGGATAGATGGGGAAACAGTGTCTGCGCCCGACTTTGCAAAGTAGGTGTGTTGCGTGGCATTTGACGATACCCGTCACCGCCACCGAGCAAGCGCATGACCTTTGGGTCGTAAGTGGGTTTGAGGTCGGGGTGTTGAGCCAGCAGCGCGCGCAATGCATCACGGCTCAAGGCGTGCTGGCGAATCAGCTGCTTGAGCCGTTCACCTTCACCGATATTCAGATTCAAGGCGGTGCGTTCGCTGTCCGGCATGGCCTGTAGCAGGCAGGTGTAAAGCGAGCCCATGCCGCTGAGTTCTTCACCGTCATGATCGAAGGCCTGATACGAGCCTTCTTCTCTGAGCACCAGCACTTTACGCAGGGGCGCATCGATACGGCCAAGGTTGTCGATCAGCGCGCCTTCATGGGCGTACTGGCGGATTTCCAGTCGTAGCTCTGTCGTCCAGCCCGGCAGTTTTTCCAGGGTATGCAAGGCCAGCCGGTCAGTGTCGAGGTTGTTTTCGGTCGATGGCAAATCAAGCCCCTCGTAGGCGCGTGTCACGCGCACTTGTAATCTGGCTTCCCGGCTCAGCTCGGCCAGGCGAGGGGCAAGGGTTGAGCTTTTCAGCTGTTGCATTTCCAGATCGCTTGCTGTGTCCACAATCGCTTGTGCAACGCTGCGCGGCAGTCCGGGCTCGGCATCCATCACCACTTGTACGGCTGCGCGAGCGCCACGTTCGAGTCGGCGATAACGCTGATCGAACAGGCTTTGCCGGTTCTGTTCGGCAAGCCGCGCGAGTATCTGGCGCAACCGCTGCGCCCGGTTTTCCAGGCCAGGGGAGGGGTGACCGAATTCTTCACCCATCAGCGTTCTGGCTTCGCTGTCCGACAGGGCCAGGAGAAAGGTTTTCAGCAGGTCGCCGTCGGTGAGGCGGGCGGTATCGATTTGCACGACGGGCACATCGGGCGCCGGGCTTTGCCAAAGGGTTTGCGCATTTTCGTCGATCAGTCGCAGGCCTTTGTTTGCCGGCCAGTAGCCGTTTTCATTGAGCAGTTCCAGCTGTGTCACCGGATCCGCCTTGAGGAAGTGTTCCGGCTGGTCACTGCCGATCTGATCGATAAAGGCTTGTATGTCCTGATCGATCCCGAAGCGTTTGAGTGTGTCGGCCAATAGCGGCGGCACCTGTCCGGCATTTACATGCATCTTGCGCAGGACATCTTCGTGGCTGCCGCTGATGCTGAGGATGCGCCCGCGGGTGCTGGCCGAAAAACGCTGCATGTCCGGGCCGACACGGTGCAATACGGCGGCCTGGTCCCAACTCAACGGCTGGTCGAGTTCGGTTTGCCAGGCACCGCTGCCGTTGTGTCGCAGTTGTGGTTTGTAGGCGTCAGGGCGGGTGGGGTGGTTGATGCGGTACTGGCCGGTTAGCGGATCCTTGCTCACGGCGTAGTGCTTGTTTTCCAGGGACAGCAGGCTTTTGCCCTGATGTGGGTGCAGCCCCAGCTCATCCGGTTTTGCATCCTTGGGTAAAACACCAGGGTGTTCATAGCCGATCAGGTTCGGCTGCCAGTAGCGGGTATCGCCGTTCGGCCGCTTTATCGTATTGAAGCGGTCGATGAATTCAACGATCTCCCGGGGCAATACCGAGCGAAATTCGCCGGCGGCGATCGCACCCCCAGCGGCAAAGGTCCCTAGTTGCACCGCGGACTCCACCACGCCCATCAAGTGCCCGAAGGCTTCGCGACTCTGCCCCTCGGCCCAGTCGACCACGCTTTCGAAGGTTTCGTCGAGCAACTGGTAGGCCATGTAGCCCAGCATCAGTTCACCGAGAAACGGCACGAATGGCAGTGCCACGAACGCGGCGATGTTCAGCAGTGCTGAGGCAATTTCCGTGAAGGAGTCCCACAGCGCCCAGCGGGCTTTCTGGTCGACCGTTGCAGTGGACACCGCGATCACTCGCGCATCGTTGAGGATCTTGTTGAGCTGGCTCTGGTAGAGGTGAGTCCACAGTTCTCCTGTGACAGGCGTTGCCACGATCTGCAGATTCGCACGGGGGTTGGGTAGTTCCCGCCAGGTCGGACGAGAATCGCCTGGCTGGACCGGTTGCCAGGTGATCGGGGCAAGCAGGTGGTTCAACTGTGCGAAAAAGTAACCGCGATCCTCATGGTTAATGAAGCGGCTGAAAAACTGTTGATAGGCGGGGTCGCATAGGCGCCGGCCCAGTTCCTCGGCGAAGGCCGCAGACGAGGGGTATTCCTTGATCGGCTGTTCGGGGTCGCCCGGTATATAAGCCACCACGCGAACCACTTCCCGGGCGCGCTCCAGGTCCGGGGCAAACAGCAGGATGCCGGTCAGGCACGCGTTGAGGATCGTCAGGTCATGACAGCGCCATGGCTGCTTGTGCAGGCGCAGATGTGGCAGGTTGTCGAGCAGGCCGAGAATCAGGCTGTGAGTGCCGCTGCCCAGGAGGTTTTGCATCTGCGCCAGGTGTAATGCAGCGGTGATTGCGGATTTCTGGCTGTCGCGGATTTTCCCTTGCAGCAGCGCCGAGTCCACCGGGTTGCCGATACTCAGATTGTCTTCCAGACAGGTTTTATAGCGCTGGCCAATGTCCAGCTCCCGGCACATGCCGGTAAATACCGTGACAGGCATTTCTTCCAGGATCTGCGGCAAGGTCAGGAATTGCCCGTTGGAAGACGGCGCGGTGATGTACGTCGAGGCAGGCTCGAACGCATCTGCAAGGGTCTCGGCACTTTCGAAGTTGTGCAATGCCGCGTCCAGCAGCGATACCGTCCAGGTGCGCGCAGCGCCGGACTTCAGCCGTAACCACGGCAGGTGATCAGGTAGGTAGAGGCGCAAAAACGTTTCGCGCACATTCAGATCCAGGCCGAAGCGGCGCTTGAGTTCGGCCTTGAGCAGCGGTTCGGCGAAATCCGCGGGGTTCTGCAGGTTGGCCAGCGCCTTGTCGACCTGGTTCTGGCTGGCGACCTGGCGGGCGATCAATCGGGCGAGTTCCGTGTGCTGAGGTTTCGACGCCGCCCGTAGTCCGGCGGGCAGGGCGGGGGTGATGTTGCGTAGCGCCTCGCGTCTGTGGGGCGCCGTCTGACGGAGCCAAGAGGGGATGACATTCTGCAGATGCTGGAAATGAGCGTCCGGCCTGAAAGCGTCGGAAGCAACAGTGGCAGTAGATTCGGTAATCATGGGGTCAGTGGCCGTTGGATTTGAAAGGCCACTAGGAAAACCCGCGAAGCTGGACGCTGTGCGGTACATATTTACCGCACTCGGACCATTGGCAAGAGTTACAACGCAGCAAGCCTGCCGCAAACGCCCGCCTCCAGTTAAACTGCGCCTTTGCGACCCTATATGTCGCATTGCCGTAAACCCGGGAAAATCCGGGGTTTGCGCTATAAGAAGTTGTCGCTTGGCGGCAAGGCCGGGCTGAAAACTGTCCTTACAATCCTCACCAAGCTCGCCAGTTTCAGGCGAGTGTTTTCTCTTCAGGAGACTCCGATGTCCGTTGAGCACGCTGCGGTACAACGCGCCGATTTCGATCAGGTAATGGTTCCCAACTATGCGCCTGCCGCATTCATTCCTGTGCGTGGCGCCGGTTCCCGCGTTTGGGACCAGTCCGGCCGCGAGCTGATCGACTTCGCGGGCGGGATTGCCGTCAACGTCTTGGGTCACGCACATCCGGCGCTGGTCGGTGCCTTGACCGAGCAGGCGAACAAGCTGTGGCACGTGTCCAACGTGTTCACCAATGAGCCGGCCCTGCGCCTGGCCCACAAGTTGGTCGACGCCACCTTTGCCGACCGCGCCTTCTTCTGCAACTCCGGCGCCGAAGCCAACGAGGCCGCCTTCAAGCTGGCCCGTCGTGTCGGTTTCGACCGTTTCGGCAGCGAGAAGTACGAGATCATCGCCGCGCTCAACAGCTTCCACGGCCGTACCCTGTTCACCGTGAACGTCGGTGGCCAGTCGAAGTACTCCGACGGTTTCGGCCCGAAAATCACCGGCATCACCCACGTGCCGTACAACGATCTGGCTGCGCTGAAAGCCGCCATTTCCGACAAGACTTGCGCCGTGGTACTGGAACCGATCCAGGGCGAAAGCGGTGTGATCCCGGCTGAACTGGAATACCTGCAAGGTGCCCGCGAGCTCTGCACCGCGCACAACGCGCTGCTGATCTTCGACGAAGTGCAGACCGGCATGGGCCGTACCGGCCATCTGTTCGCCTACCAGCATTACGGCGTGACCCCGGACATCCTGACCAGCGCCAAGAGCCTGGGCGGTGGTTTCCCGATCGCGGCGATGCTGACCACCGAAGACCTGGCCAAGCACCTGGTCGTCGGCACCCACGGCACCACTTACGGCGGCAACCCGCTGGCGTGCGCTGTCGCGGAAGCCGTGATCGACGTGGTCAACACCCCTGAGGTGCTGGCCGGTGTCAACGCCAAGCACGACAAGTTCAAGGCCCGCCTTGAGCAGATCGGCGAGAAGTACGGCCTGTTCACCAAGGTTCGTGGCATGGGCCTGTTGATCGGTTGCGTCTTGAGCGATGCCTGGAAAGGCAAGGCCAAGGACATCTTCAACGCCGCTGAGCAAGAAGGCCTGATGGTCCTGCAAGCCGGCCCGGACGTGGTGCGTTTCGCCCCGAGCCTGGTGGTGGAAGACGCCGATATCGATGCCGGTCTCGACCGCTTCGAACGTGCCGCAGCAAAACTGACGCAAGCCTGATAGATCCTTCGATGCCTGACCTTTCAGGCGTCGAACCCAATTTTGATGCCGGTCCCGCTTTTCTGTAGGAGCGAGCCTGCTCGCGATGGTGTGTCAGTCGACATCTTTGTTGCTGACCCACCATCGCGAGCAGGCTCGCTCCTACCAAGGTCTTCAAAAGGCAGGGCTGGCTTATTTTCCTCAAAGAGTTTTTCGAAAAAGGAGTGACACCATGCTGGTGATGCGCCCTGCGCAAATGGCTGATCTGGGCGAGGTACAGCGTCTGGCTGCGGACAGTCCGATTGGTGTCACTTCCTTGCCGGATGATGTTGAACGCCTGAGCGACAAGATCGCCGCAAGCGAAGCCTCGTTCGCCGCCGAAGTGAGTTTCAATGGTGAGGAAAGCTATTTCTTCGTCCTCGAAGACTCTGTCACCGGCAAGCTGGTCGGTTGCTCGGCCATCGTGGCGTCGGCCGGTTATTCCGAGCCGTTCTACAGCTTCCGCAACGAAACCTTCGTGCACGCTTCCCGCGAGCTGAAGATTCACAACAAGATCCACGTGCTCTCGCAGTGCCATGACCTGACCGGCAACAGCTTGCTGACCAGCTTCTATGTGCAGCGCGAGCTGGTGGGTTCGCCGTGGTCGGAGCTCAACTCCCGTGGCCGTTTGCTGTTCGTGGCCAGCCATCCGGAGCGTTTTGCCGATTCCGTGGTGACCGAGATCGTCGGTTACAGCGATGAAAACGGCGACTCGCCATTCTGGGATGCCATCGGTCGCAACTTCTTCGACCTCAACTACGCCGAGGCCGAGCGTCTGTGCGGGCTGAAAAGCCGTACGTTCCTCGCCGAACTGATGCCGCATTACCCGATCTACGTGCCATTGCTGCCGGACTCAGCTCAAGAAGCCATGGGCCAGGTGCATCCACGGGCGCAGATCACCTTCGACATCCTGATGCGCGAAGGTTTCGAGACCGATCACTACATCGACATCTTCGACGGCGGCCCGACCTTGCACGCCCGTGTCTCGGGGATCCGTTCGATCGCCCAGAGCCGTGTGGTACCGGTGAAGATCGGCGAGCCGGTCAAAGGCGTCGGTCGCCAGTATCTGGTGGCCAATGCCCAGTTGCAGGACTACCGCGCTGTGATGCTCGAGCTCGATTACGCGCCAGGCAAACCGGTAACCCTGGACCTGGAAGCGGCCGAAGCCCTGGGCGTCGGCGAGGGTGCCAGCGTGCGCCTGGTCGCGGTTTAACGTCGCAATTGATGCCTAGAAAGCAGCGAAGTTTCACGGGTGGCGCAGGCGGCCCGTTTGAGGAGATAGCATGATCGTTCGTCCCGTACGCAGCAGCGATTTACCCGCTCTGATCGACCTGGCCCGCAGCACCGGCACTGGCCTGACCACCTTGCCGGCCAACGAAGAGCGGCTGGCCCATCGGGTCGGCTGGGCCGAGAAGACCTTTCGCGGCGAAGCCGGGCGGGGCGACGCGGACTACCTGTTCGTGCTCGAAGATGACGACGGTCGCGTGGTGGGTATTTCCGCCATTGCCGGCGCCGTCGGTCTGCGTGAGCCCTGGTACAACTTCCGGGTCGGTCTGACGGTCAGCGCTTCGCAAGAGCTGAACATCTATCGCGAAATCCCGACGCTGTTCCTGGCCAACGACCTGACCGGCAACTCCGAGCTGTGCTCGCTGTTCCTGCACGCCGATTACCGTACTGGCCTCAACGGCCGCATGCTGTCCAAGGCGCGGATGCTGTTCATCGCCGAGTTCCCGCAAATGTTCGGCAACAAGATCATTGCCGAAATGCGCGGTGTGTCCGACGAAGCCGGGCGTTCGCCGTTCTGGGAAAGCCTGGGTCGGCACTTCTTCAAGATGGAATTCAGCCAGGCGGACTACCTGACCGGCGTTGGCAACAAGGCGTTCATCGCCGAACTGATGCCGAAATTCCCGCTGTACACCTGCTTCCTGTCGCCGGATGCGCGCAACGTGATCGGTCATGTTCACCCGGACACCGAGCCAGCGTTGGCCATGCTCAAGAGCGAAGGTTTCAGCTACCAGGGCTACGTCGATATCTTCGACGCGGGCCCTGCGATCGAGTGCGAAACCAGCAAGATCCGCGCCGTGCGCGACAGCCAGGCGCTGGTGCTGGCCGTCGGCACACCGGGTGACGACGCCACGCCATTCATCATTCACAACCGCAAGCGCGAGGACTGCCGCATCACTGCTGCACCGGCACGTCTGGCCGCCGGCACCCTGGTGGTCGATCCGCAGACCGCCAAACGTCTTCAACTCAACGCTGGCGATCAAGTGCGCGCCGTGGCGTTGTCCGCAGCTCGGGAGTCGAAATAATGAAGTCGCTTTACATCGCAGGTGAATGGCTGGCAGGTGGGGGCGAAACCTTCGAGTCGCTGAACCCGGTGACCCAGCAGGTGCTGTGGTCCGGTGCCGGTGCCACCGCCGCTCAGGTCGAGTCGGCTGTGCAAGCTGCGCGTCAGGCGTTCCCGGGCTGGGCGCGGCGTACCCTGGAAGAGCGTATTTCGGTTCTGGAAGCCTTTGCCGCCGCGCTGAAGAATCACGCTGACGAACTGGCCCGCACCATCGGTGAAGAGACCGGTAAACCCCTGTGGGAAGCGGCGACCGAAGTCACCAGCATGGTCAACAAGATCGCGATCTCGGTGCAAAGCTACCGCGAGCGTACCGGCGAGAAGAGCGGCCCCCTGGGCGACGCCACCGCTGTGCTGCGCCACAAGCCTCACGGTGTGGTGGCGGTATTTGGTCCTTACAACTTCCCGGGTCACCTACCGAACGGACACATCGTGCCGGCACTGTTGGCCGGTAACAGCGTGCTGTTCAAGCCAAGCGAACTGACACCGAAAGTCGCCGAGCTGACGGTCAAGTGCTGGATCGAAGCTGGCCTGCCGGCCGGCGTATTGAACCTGCTGCAAGGCGCTCGCGAAACCGGTATCGCCCTGGCGGCGAACCCGGGCATCGACGGGCTGTTCTTCACCGGTTCCAGCCGCACCGGTAATCACCTGCACCAGCAATTCGCCGGTCGTCCGGACAAGATTCTGGCGCTGGAAATGGGCGGTAATAACCCGCTGGTGGTCGATCAGGTCGCTGACCTCGATGCCGCGGTGTACACCATCATTCAGTCGGCGTTCATTTCTGCCGGCCAGCGTTGCACCTGTGCCCGTCGCTTGCTGGTGCCGCAAGGTGCTTGGGGCGACACGTTGTTGGCGCGCCTGGTGGCGGTCAGCGCGACTATCGAAGTCGGTGCCTTCGATCAGCAACCGGCGCCGTTCATGGGGTCGGTGGTTTCCCTTGGCGCTGCGAAAGCGTTGATGGATGCGCAAGAACATCTGCTGGCCAATGGCGCCGTGGCGCTGCTGGAAATGACTCAGCCTCAGGCTCAATCGGCCTTGCTGACCCCGGGCATCCTGGACGTGAGCGCCGTTGCCGATCGTCCTGACGAAGAGCTGTTCGGCCCGTTGCTGCAGGTGATCCGCTACGCTGATTTTGAAGCGGCGATCGCTGAAGCCAACGACACCGCCTACGGTCTGGCCGCCGGTCTGCTGTCCGACTCCGAAGCGCGCTACCAGCAGTTCTGGCTGGAAAGCCGTGCCGGTATCGTCAACTGGAACAAGCAGCTGACCGGTGCCGCGAGCAGCGCGCCATTCGGCGGCGTCGGCGCCTCGGGCAACCACCGCGCCAGCGCCTACTACGCGGCGGATTACTGCGCGTACCCGGTGGCCTCGCTGGAAACGCCGAGCCTGGTGATGCCTGCCGCCCTGACGCCTGGCGTGAAGATGGCGTGATGCCCAATCGCGAGCAGGCTCGCTCCTACAGGTTCGATGGTGGACACACATTTTGTGTGCGACACAAATCCTGTAGGAGTGAGCCTGCTCGCGATGGCCGCTACGCGGTCTCAAAGAACAGTTACTGAAGCCTATAACAACAGATTCTCGTGGAGCCTCGCTGATGAAATCCTATGAAGTCAATTTTGACGGTCTAGTGGGGCCGACCCATAACTACGGCGGCCTGTCCTACGGCAACGTCGCGTCCCAGAGCAACAGCCAGCAGTCTTCCAACCCCAAGGAAGCGGCGCTGCAAGGCCTGGCAAAGATGAAAGCGCTGATGGAAATGGGTTTCCAGCAAGGCGTACTGGCACCGCAAGAGCGCCCGGATGTGGCCGCACTGCGTCGCCTGGGCTTTGGCGGCACCGACGCTCAAGTGATCGAGCGCGCTGCCAAAGACGCGATGCCGCTGCTGGTGGCCAGTTGCTCGGCCTCAAGCATGTGGGTGGCCAACGCCGCCACCGTCAGCCCGAGCGCCGACACCGCTGATGGCCGCGTGCATTTCACCGCCGCCAACCTCAACTGCAAATATCACCGCAGCATCGAGCACCCGACCACCAGCCGCGTGCTGGGGGCGATGTTCGCTGACCAGCAACACTTCGCCCACCACGCCGCCTTGCCGGCCGTGGCGCAGTTCGGTGACGAAGGCGCTGCCAACCACACGCGTTTCTGCCGTGAATACGGCGAAGCCGGTGTCGAGTTCTTCGTGTTCGGCCGCAGCGCGTTCGACACCCGTTTCCCAGCACCGCAGAAGTACCCGGCGCGCCAGACCCTCGAAGCGTCCCAGGCCGTTGCCCGTTTGCACGGCTTGAGCGATGACGGCGTGGTCTACGCGCAGCAGAACCCGTCGGTGATCGACCAGGGCGTGTTCCACAACGACGTGATCGCCGTGGGTAATGGCGAAGTGCTGTTCTATCACGAGGACGCGTTCCTCGACACCGAACAGATGCTCGCTGAACTGCAGAGCAAACTCGCCAAAGTCGGTGGGAAATTTCAGTCAGTCTGCGTACCGCGTTCCGCAGTAAGCGTGGAAGATGCCGTTCGTTCCTACCTGTTCAATAGCCAACTGCTGTCGCGTCCTGATGGCTCCATGCTGTTGATCGTGCCGGAAGAATGCCGTGGCAACGAGCGTGTCTGGCAATACTTGCAGGGTTTGACCAGCTCCGGCGGCCTGATCCGCGAAGTGAAAGTCTTCGATCTCAAGCAGAGCATGCAGAACGGCGGTGGCCCGGCTTGCCTGCGGTTGCGCGTCGCACTCAACGAAACCGAACTGGCGGCCGTCAACCCAGGGGTTATCATGACGGCACCGTTGTACGGCACACTGACCGAATGGGTCGAGAAGCACTACCGCGACCGCATGACCGAAAACGATCTGGCGGACCCGCAATTGCTGCTTGAGTGCCGGACGGCACTGGATGAACTGACGCAAATCCTTAAACTGGGCGCGGTTTATCCATTCCAGATCAATTGATCGACGGCGCGCCGCCTTCTACGGCAGCGCGCTGCTTCATCTCAAACGAGAGCGTAAAGACATGAGCGATACCCTGCAGCTGATCCTTGAAGACACCGACGGCACGCAACTGGAGACTTCCTGCACCCGCGTCGCGGTCCTGTGGCAAGGTAAAGAGCTGTGGATCCAGCAGGACGGCCGTGGCCAGTTACTGATCGGTGTGGACGTCGAGGAAGGTGACGCCGAGTACGCCAACCTGCTGTTGCGCCCATTGGCGACTAATCTGGTAAGTCTGCAACTGGAGATGGAACCGGCTGAACTCGGCGACGACGAGGATCACGTTCACGGCCCGGATTGCAACCACGACCACTAAGGAAACCGCTCTATGCTCGCCCTCGGCAAACTGCTTGAACTGACCCTCGCCGGCCGCGAACCGGCGGAGAAGACTCAACTGACTGTCGAAGGCGTGCGCATGCGCTGGTTGAGCGAAGGTGCGCTGGAAGTCCGACCACCTGAAGCGCGTGACAACGGCCTGGACCTGCTGCTGTCGGCGGGGATCCACGGTAACGAAACAGCGCCGATCGAGCTGCTCGATCGTCTGTTGCACGACATTGCCCGCGGCGACTTGAAGCCGCGCGCACGTATTCTGTTCCTGTTCGGTAATCCCGAAGCGATTCGCAAGGGCGAGCGTTTTGTCGAGCAGGACGTCAATCGGCTGTTCAATGGCCGTCACGAACAAAGCAGCGGTTGCGAAGCCCTGCGCGCCTGTGAGCTGGAGCGTTTGGCTGCCAGCTTCTTCAGCCTGCCGGATCGCCAGCGCCTGCACTACGACCTGCACACGGCGATTCGTGGCTCGAAAATCGAGCAGTTCGCCTTGTATCCGTGGAAGGAAGACCGCCAGCATTCGCGTCAGGAACTGGCGCGCCTGCGGGCTGCTGGAATGGAAGCGGTGTTGCTGCAGAACAAACCATCGATCGTCTTCAGTTCCTATACCTACGACAAGCTGGGTGCCGAGGCCTTCACCCTGGAGTTGGGCAAGGCGCGGCCGTTCGGTC
The DNA here is from genome assembly GCF_019947365.1 of Pseudomonas sp. GL-R-26. Lineage (NCBI taxonomy): Bacteria > Pseudomonadati > Pseudomonadota > Gammaproteobacteria > Pseudomonadales > Pseudomonadaceae > Pseudomonas > Pseudomonas sp. GL-R-26. Next base: position 64,497 of record NZ_JAGYGI010000005.1, read on the forward strand.
AGAACGACGGGGTCAACGTCTCTCTGCTGGAGAAGCGTCTCAAGCAGATCATCGAGGGCACCGAACCAGAACTGACTGAGGGCGCGCTGGACGGTTTGCAGCTGTACAGCGTGGCGCGAGAAATCATCAAGCACAGCGACAGCTTCCGCCTGAACCTGCCGGCGGACATCGAGAACTTTTCGGAGCTGGAAGTGGGTTACCTGCTGGCGGAAGACATCGCCAACACCCGCTGGATCATTGAGGAAAAGGGCGCACGGATCATCTTCCCGAACCCCAAGGTGAAGAATGGTTTGCGTGCCGGCATCCTGGTCGTGCCGACCACGGACGAAAACCTGGCATAAGCCCAACACAAAACCAATGTAGGAGCGAGCCTGCTCGCGAAAGCGATGTATCAGTCAACATATTCGTCGACTGACAGTCCGCCTTCGCGAGCAGGCTCGCTCCTACAGGTTTTTGCGGTGATTACACGGCTACCGCACGCGGCTCACTGCGACGCAGCGAGCGGATCTTCAGCAGCGTATCCGCACAAGTCTTCGCCGCTTCCTGGCCTTTATGCAGGAAATGCTCGAAGAAGAACTTCTGGTGCTCTTCGCCGGCATGGAAGTGGTGCGGGGTCAGGGACACCGAGAACACCGGCACTTCGGTTTCCAGTTGCACCTGCATCAGGCCGCTGACTACCGACTGGGCGACGAACTCGTGACGGTAGATGCCGCCGTCCACCACCAGAGCTGCCGCGACGATGCCGGAATAACGACCGGTCTTGGCCAGCAACTTGGCGTGCAGGGGCATTTCAAAGGCACCGCCGACTTCGAAGAAATCGATGTCGGATTCCTGATAACCCTGGGCAATCATTTCGGCGACGAAGCCTTTACGGCTCTGGTCGACAATGTCCTTGTGCCAGCAGGCCTGGATGAACGCAACGCGCTCGCCGTGATGGTGTTTGCTTTTGCTGTCGATTGCGGTGGGTTGCATGTTCTGACTCCTGTTTGTGTGAAAAACAGGGCGTTATGAATCGAAGGGGATCTGAGGGTACGCACGCTTGCACGAATGCCGGCGGACGGCCCTTTGTTGTCAATCCCGTTCTCTCTTCATCCGGACTATGACCGTCGGCCCCAGGATCACACCGGGTCTGCTGACCTTGCTGCCGGCACCGCCGAAGCCATGCTGTCACCAAGCGCTCGCGGGCTATGCGCATTGCGCGCAATTACCGCCGGTGGGGAGTTGCACCCCGCCCTGAGAACGTTTTTGCCGCCCAAATGTTTGGCGGCGCAGCGTTTTTATCACATATTTCCGGTGTGCGCATGGCCCCTTCTGGATGATTGCTATCGAGTATTTCGCTTTATTAGTGAGCATTATCCGAGCCCAAGGGTTGATTAATCGTCGCCATGCCCGCAGTAATTCCTACCTGAAAGGGATTTCCCCTGCTTACCGAGGCCAGATTCATGAGCGTTATCGATCTTCGCAGCGACACCGTCACCCAACCTTGCGCCGGCATGCTCGATGCAATGACCAAGGCCGCCACCGGCGATGACGTGTATGGCGAAGATCCGACGGTCAATCACCTGGAAGCCGAACTGGCCAGGCGCCTGGGTTTTGCCGCGGCGCTCTTCGTGCCGACCGGCACCATGAGTAACCTGTTGGGGTTGATGGCCCATTGCGAGCGCGGTGACGAGTACATCGTCGGCCAGCAGGCCCACACTTATAAGTACGAAGGTGGTGGCGCGGCGGTGCTTGGCTCGATCCAGCCACAGCCGCTGGAAGTGCAGGCTGACGGTTCGCTGGACCTGGCGCAGGTTGCGGCGGCGATCAAGCCGGACGACTTCCATTTCGCCCGCACCCGTTTGCTGGCGCTGGAAAACACCATGCAAGGCAAGGTTCTGCCGCTGGAGTACCTGGCCCGGGCGCGCAGTTTTACCCGCGAGCATGGCTTGCAACTGCACCTGGACGGCGCACGTTTGTACAACGCGGCAGTGAAACTGGGTGTGGATGCCCGGGAAATCACCCAGTATTTCGATTCCGTCTCGGTGTGCCTGTCCAAAGGCCTGGGTGCGCCGGTCGGTTCGGTGCTGTGCGGCTCGGCCGAGCTGATCGGCAAGGCCCGGCGCCTGCGCAAGATGGTCGGTGGCGGCATGCGTCAGGCCGGTATTCTCGCGGCGGCAGGCCTGTATGCGCTGGATAACAACGTACAGCGCCTGGCCGATGACCATGGCAACGCGCAGTTGCTGGCCGAAGGCCTGCGCGCGGCAGGCTACGAGGTCGAGCCGGTGCAGACCAACATGGTTTACGTGCAGATGGGCGACCAGGCCGGGGCCATCAAGGCCTTTGCCGCCGAGCGCGGGATCAAGCTCAGTGCCGCCGCTCGTCTGCGCATGGTCACGCACATGGACGTCAGCCGCACGCAAATCGAGCAGGTCGTCGCGACATTCGTCGACTTTTCGCGCAAGTGATAGCGTTAGCACTCCAATTGACCGTTTCTATCGTATAAACACGCTGTACCCCGCGCGCAGGGCCGATATAATGCGGCCCTTTGCCGTCGCTTCGTCTGTTGACGTTTCGAACAGGCCTTTGGCCGCAGCCTCCGTGGAAGAACCTAATGAAAAGCGCAGAAATCCGTGAAGCCTTCCTTCGCTTCTTCGAAGAGCAAGGCCACACCCGTGTAGCCTCCAGCTCTTTGATTCCGGGCAACGACCCAACCCTGCTGTTCACCAACGCGGGGATGAACCAGTTCAAGGACTGCTTCCTGGGCCAGGAAAAGCGCGCGTACACCCGCGCCGTCAGCAGCCAGAAATGCGTGCGCGCCGGCGGCAAGCACAACGACCTGGAAAACGTCGGTTATACCGCTCGTCACCACACCTTCTTCGAAATGCTGGGTAACTTCAGCTTCGGTGATTATTTCAAGCGTGATGCCATCAGCTACGCCTGGAACTTCCTGACTTCCGACAAGTGGTTGAACCTGCCGAAGGAAAAGCTCTGGGTCACCGTCTACGCCAGCGATGACGAGGCGTATGACATCTGGACCAAGGAGATCGGGGTTCCGGCCGAACGCATGGTGCGTATCGGCGACAACAAGGGCGCGCCGTACGCCTCCGACAACTTCTGGACCATGGGCGATACCGGCCCGTGCGGTCCTTGCACCGAGATTTTCTACGATCACGGCGCCGACATCTGGGGCGGCCCACCGGGCTCGCCGGAAGAAGACGGCGACCGTTACATCGAAATCTGGAACAACGTATTCATGCAGTTCAACCGCACCGCCGATGGCGTGTTGCACCCGCTGCCAGCGCCGTCGGTCGACACCGGCATGGGCCTGGAGCGGATCAGTGCCGTGCTGCAACACGTTCACTCGAACTATGAAATCGACCTGTTCCAGAGCCTGCTGAGCGCTTCGGCCAAGGCCATCGGCTGCACCAACGACGCCCAGGCGTCGCTGAAAGTCGTGGCTGACCACATCCGTTCCTGCGGCTTCCTGATCGCCGATGGCGTGCTGCCGTCCAACGAAGGCCGTGGCTACGTGCTGCGCCGGATCATCCGTCGCGCTTGCCGCCACGGTAACAAGCTGGGCGCCAAGGGCAGCTTCTTCTACCAGATCGTTGCGGCTCTGGTCGCCGAGATGGGCGAAGCTTTCCCTGAGCTGACATCCCAGCAGGCGCACATCGAGCGCGTGCTGAAGGCTGAAGAAGAGCAATTCGCCAAGACCCTGGAGCAGGGCCTGAAGATCCTCGAGCAGGATCTGGCTGACCTCAAGGGCGACGTGGTGCCGGGCGACGTGGTGTTCAAACTCTACGACACCTATGGCTTCCCGATGGACCTGACCGGCGACATCGCTCGCGAGCGCAGCCTGACCATCGACGAAGAAGGTTTCGAGCGTGAAATGGAAGCCCAGCGCGTCCGTGCCCGTTCCGCCAGTTCCTTCGGCATGGACTACAACAGCCTGGTCAAGGTTGACGTGGCCACCGAGTTCACCGGTTACATCGCTCACAGCGGTTCCGCCAAAATCGTTGCGCTGTATAAAGATGGCCAGTCAGTCGACGTATTGAGCGAAGGCGATGAGGGCGTAATCGTTCTCGACAAGACGCCGTTCTACGCCGAGTCCGGTGGCCAGATCGGTGATTGCGGTTACCTGCAGGCGGGCAGCGCGCGTTTCGACGTGCGTGACACCACCAAGACCGGCGGTGCATTCCTGCACCACGGTATCCTGGATTCGGGTAGCCTGATCGTCGGTACGCCGGTCGAAACCCACGTTGATGCCGAGGTGCGTCACGCCACGTCGTTGAACCACTCCGCGACTCACTTGCTGCACGCCGCATTGCGTCAGGTGCTGGGCGATCACGTTCAGCAGAAAGGCTCGCTGGTAGACAGTCAGCGCTTGCGCTTCGACTTCAGCCACTTCGAAGCCATCAAGCCTGAACAACTGAAAGCGCTGGAAGACATCGTCAACGCCGAGATCCGCAAGAACTCCGAAGTTGAAACCGAAGAAACCGATATCGAAACCGCCAAGCAGAAAGGCGCCATGGCGCTGTTCGGCGAGAAATACGGCGACAACGTGCGCGTGCTGAGCATGGGCGATTTCTCTGTCGAGCTGTGCGGCGGTATCCACGCCAACCGTACCGGCGACATTGGCCTGCTGAAAATCATCAGCGAAGGCGGTGTGGCATCGGGCGTACGTCGTATCGAGGCAGTTACCGGTGCGCAAGCGCTGGCCTACTTGAACGCGGCGGAAGAACAACTCAAGGAAGCGGCCAGCCTGGTCAAGGGCAGCCGCGACAACCTGATCGACAAGCTGTCGGCTGTGCTGGAGCGCAACCGTCTGCTGGAGAAGCAACTCGAGCAGTTGCAAGCCAAGGCTGCCAGTGCTGCAGGCGACGATCTGTCGGCCCAGGCGCTGGACGTCAAGGACGTGAAAGTGCTGGCCGTGCGTCTGGACGGTCAGGATGGCAAGGCGCTGCTGGCGCTGGTCGATCAACTGAAAAACAAACTCGGCCGCGCAGTGATCCTGCTCGGCAGTGTCCATGAGGAAAAGGTCGTTCTGGTTGCAGGCGTAACCAAAGACCTGACTGGCCAACTCAAAGCCGGTGATTTGATGAAGCAAGCCGCTGCGGCAGTGGGCGGGAAGGGTGGTGGTCGTCCAGACATGGCGCAAGGCGGCGGTACCGACGCTGGCGCACTGGATGCGGCACTGGCCCTGACCGTTCCGTTTGTAGAGCAGGGTCTTTAAGGCAGTGCTTGCGGCCCGCAGTCTAGTGGTGGGCCGCAACGCTGTTTGAGTGATTATTTGGGCGCCCTTCATGGGCAGAGGCGGCTTTGAAATGGCTTTGATCGTACAGAAATTTGGAGGCACCTCGGTCGGCACTGTCGAGAGAATCGAGCAGGTCGCCGACAAGGTTAAGAAATTCCGCGATGCCGGCGATGACCTGGTGGTTGTGCTGTCTGCAATGAGCGGCGAAACCAACCGTCTGATCGATCTGGCCAAGCAAATCAGTGGCGACGGCCAACCGGTTCCGCGCGAGCTGGACGTGATCGTTTCCACCGGTGAGCAGGTGACGATTGCCCTGTTGGCCATGGCGCTGATCAAGCGCGGCGTGCCGGCGGTGTCGTACACCGGCAACCAGGTGCGGATTCTGACGGATAGCGCGCACAATAAAGCGCGTATCTTGCAGATTGATGACCAGAAGATTCGCGGTGACCTGAAGGCAGGTCGTGTGGTGGTTGTCGCCGGTTTCCAGGGCGTCGACGAGCACGGCAACATCACCACCCTCGGTCGTGGCGGTTCCGACACCACCGGCGTGGCACTGGCGGCAGCCCTGAAGGCTGACGAATGCCAGATCTACACCGACGTCGACGGCGTTTACACCACCGACCCGCGTGTGGTGTCCGTGGCTCAGCGCCTGGACAAGATCACCTTCGAAGAGATGCTGGAAATGGCCAGCCTCGGTTCCAAGGTGCTGCAGATCCGCGCGGTCGAGTTCGCCGGCAAGTACAACGTTCCGCTGCGCGTACTGCACAGCTTCAAGGAGGGTCCGGGCACCCTCATTACTATTGATGAAGAGGAAACCATGGAACAGCCGATCATTTCCGGTATCGCTTTCAACCGCGATGAAGCCAAGCTGACCATCCGTGGCGTGCCAGACATCCCGGGCGTTGCCTTCAAGATTCTCGGCCCGATCAGTGCCGCGAACATCGAAGTCGACATGATCGTGCAGAACGTTGCGCACGATAACACTACCGACTTCACCTTCACCGTGCACCGCAACGACTACCAGGCGGCGCAGGCCGTGCTGGAAAAAACCGCTGGCGAGCTGGGTGCCCGTGAAGTCGTGGGCGACACCAAGATCGCCAAGGTGTCGATCGTCGGCGTTGGCATGCGCTCTCACGCAGGCGTGGCCAGCCGCATGTTCGAATCCCTGGCCAAGGAAAGCATCAACATCCAGATGATCTCGACTTCGGAAATCAAAGTCTCCGTAGTGATCGAAGAGAAGTACCTGGAACTGGCTGTGCGCGCTCTGCACACGGCTTTCGAACTGGACGCACCGGCCCGCCAGGGCGAGTGATGCGTTTGCCAAAAGGCGCGGTCTGACCGCGCCTTTTGTTTTTTTGAATGGCGTGACCCTCGAGCCTGTTCTTTTGCTCGCGCTAGTCAATACTCAGGCATGTAGGGCTGCGACCGCTCCGGTTGTGGGTCGAGTGCCTTTTTTTTGCAGACTGTTGTCCCTGAAATGTAATGCGTGAGGAGAAAGGTATGCTGATTCTGACTCGTCGGTGCGCAGAAAGCCTGATTATCGGTGATGGCGAAATCACCGTGACCGTGCTCGGCGTCAAAGGAAATCAAGTGCGCATCGGTGTTAATGCCCCCAAAGAGGTGGCTGTTCACCGGGAAGAAATTTACCTGCGTATCAAGAAAGAGAAGGACGAAGAACCAAGCCATTAATTTTTATCGTTTTTTATGTTTGCAAACGGGGAAGAAGCTGGTTAATATACGCCCCGTGTTGCGGAGAGCTGGCCGAGTGGCCGAAGGCGCTCCCCTGCTAAGGGAGTACACCTCAAAAGGGTGTCGGGGGTTCGAATCCCCCGTTCTCCGCCATTATTTGCGTAGTACGTTGTAATCTGGCTTCTTCGGTAAGTTGTTGAAATTACTAGAAAAAGTGTTTGACATAGAGATTAGACGGCCTATAATGCGCGGCAACAAATGCACTCGTAGCTCAGCTGGATAGAGTACTCGGCTACGAACCGAGCGGTCACAGGTTCGAATCCTGTCGAGTGCACCATTTAAGAGTTAGTTGCAGCAATGCAGGTAACTTGGCTTCAACCAGTTGTGATCTGGTCTAAAAACACAAATTGCACTCGTAGCTCAGCTGGATAGAGTACTCGGCTACGAACCGAGCGGTCACAGGTTCGAATCCTGTCGAGTGCACCATACAACAGAAAGCCCGCATTTAATGCGGGCTTTTTGCCGTCTTGGATTTGGCTTTTCCTTTCGTACATCCCCTCTCGTCGAACTCTACCTGTGCGCTGCGACCTCTCTGGGTATCGTAGCGGTAGCTCGTGGCTGAATTGCGAATACTGATCCTGTCCGGCTTGCCGAGGGCGCTTTCGACGTCTTGCTGGCTCATGCCGGCGACCACTCGCTGATTGATGATTGCCTCCCGGCGCTCTCTGGCACTGATCAGGTTTCCACACTTGTCCTGCGCCTGACCGACCACGGTCGGCTCTTTCCTCTGGATTTTAATTCCTGATGTTTCACGGGGTTCGGCCGGCGGCAAAAGCGCCCTCGTGCTGCCAGGGGTGAAGGCACGGACGTCCTGGAGTGAAACGCTCTCTTCCGCGGCACAGCCCAGTGTGGTGAAGGTAATGCGCCCATTGGCCGCCTCGCAGCGCTGAACGGTGGTGGCGAGCGCGAAGGGCAGGGGGTTGAGCAGGGTGAAAAGCAAAAAGAATTGTGCAACTGATGGCATCAGGCGTCCTCCGTGACGTTCCTTTTCAAGGGTAACGGCTACAATTTTCGAATAGGAGGTGTGTTTTCTTTTCTGGATGCTTCGTCGCATTTTCCTGGATCAGGACGATGCTCAGGTTTGTTATGCAAGCGCTTGTTTCAGCCGAGATTTTTTAACGTTTAAAACCGTCAGGCGGTGTATCATTGCGCCCGTCAGCCCCGCCGGGGCTTGTGGAATACCTCCATGGACTTACCCAGTAGTTACTCAGTACCCCGTTTCACCAATCATGAATTGACTGATTGATCCTTCCGGCGTGCCCCGCTGCTGGGAGTGGAGTTCGCCTATGTCCGATGTTGAAGTAAAGAAAACGCAGGAAAGCTTGCAGGATCGCCTGGCTCAGGTGGTTGAGTTGCTGCAGCGCCAGCGAGTTGTAGAAGACCTGACTCACCGCCAGGAAGGCCCGCATCATGACCGGGTCGAGAACCTGGTTCACCGGCAGAACCTCGTCGAGTTGCAACGCAAGCTCGATGACCTGCACTCCGCCGACGTCGCCTACATCCTTGAAGCCTTGCCGCTGGACGATCGTCTGACGCTCTGGCAACTGGTCAAGGCCGATCGCGACGGCGACATCCTCCTTGAAGTATCCGATTCGGTCCGTGAAACGCTGATCGCCGACATGGACGATCACGAGCTCCTGGCAGCCGCCAAGGACATGGATGCCGACGAACTCGCTGACCTGGCCTCCGAGCTGCCGCGAGACGTCGTCCATGAGCTCATGGAGACCCTCGACCAGCAACAACGCGAGCGCGTGCGTTCGGCACTGTCCTACGACGAGGAACAGGTCGGTGCGTTGATGGACTTCGAGATGGTGACCATCCGCGAGGATGTCAGCCTTGAAGTGGTCTTGCGTTACCTGCGCCGTCTCAAAGAGTTGCCGGGCCATACCGACAAGCTGTTCGTGGTCGATTACGACGGCGTCCTCAAGGGCGTATTGCCGATCAAGCGTTTGCTGGTCAACGATCCGGACAAACAGGTTGCCGAGGTGATGGCCAGCGATCCGGTGAGTTTCCACCCGGACGAAGACGCCTACGACGCCGCCCAGGCGTTCGAACGTTACGACTTGATCTCGGCGCCCGTGGTCGACAAGAACGGCAAGCTGATCGGCCGTCTGACCATCGATGAAATGGTCGACCTGATCCGTGAAGAGAGCGAAAGCGAAGTTCTCAACATGGCGGGTCTGCGTGAAGAGGAAGACATTTTTGCGTCGGTCTGGAAATCCCTGCGTAACCGTTGGGCCTGGCTGGCGATCAACCTGATTACCGCGTTCGTGGCTTCTCGGGTGATCGGTTTGTTTGAAGGTTCGATCGAGAAACTCGTGGCGCTTGCGGCATTGATGCCGATCGTGGCGGGGATCGGCGGTAACTCGGGTAACCAGACCATCACCATGATTGTTCGGGCCATGGCGCTGGACCAGGTGAGTACCGGCAATACCTCGCGCCTGATGCGCAAGGAATTGGCGGTAGCGCTGATCAATGGCGTGATCTGGGGCGGGGTGATCGGTGTGGTTGCCTACCTGCTCTATGGCAGTTGGTCATTGGGCGTGGTGATGACCGCCGCGATGATACTCAACTTGTTACTGGCGGCGTTGATGGGGGTTTTGATCCCGATGACCCTGGCGAAGATGGGGCGCGATCCGGCAATGGGTGCCAGCGTGATGATCACGGCCATGACCGACAGCGGCGGCTTCTTCATCTTCCTGGGGCTGGCGACAATCTTCCTGCTCTGAAGTCCGCTTCACTAAAACCCGCCGTTTGGCGGGTTTTTTGTGCCCGGATTTCAGGCAAAAAAAAGCCAGCGATCAGGCTGGCTTGGGCTTTCTGGCTGAATCAGGACGCGTCGGCGGCCATTTCAGCGTCATGGGCGATCAGAGATACCAGGGCGTTCTGCTGTCGATGGGAGAGCTGGCGGAAGCGCTGCAGCAGCTCCCGTTCGTGCAAGGAAAGCTCGGGGCTGTCCAGGCGCATGCTCAACTCTTCTCCCAGTGCGCCTTCCTGAATAAGACTCTGCTCAAGGCGCGCAATGATTTCGGAGTTCATGCTGCGATGATGATTGCGAGCCACCTCGGCAATGCGTTCACGCATTCCGTCTGGCAGACGTACGACGAACTTGTCAGCCGTACGGCTGGAATAAATTGCCTGTTTCAATGGGCGCATATATTTAACCGGTTAGTTCAGGGGAGCGGTTTTCGGGATTGGCCGCAGGATGTCTGGTAGGACAAGCGCTCTGACCAAATGTTCAACCTGAATTGATAGAGGCGCGCATCATGCCTCAAAGCAGCCAGATCCTTGGCGTCAATTCTGTGACAAATATTGAACTGGATAAAGGCGTTCTGCCAGCACCAATTATCAGAAATGCGGACTGGTTTGAAAAGTTCGGCCAAGCCCCATCACTTCCTGCTTTCTCCACCCGACGAAAGGTTTCCGACGAGCAGGAAAAAGTGAACTCGATCCCTGTTCCTTGTCTTTTACAGAATAGTGGCAAATGGCCGATTTACTAGGGGGAGTCGTATGGATGGGGGGAATTCAGGATGGATGGCAGGCCCTTGCAACGGGTCTGCCATGTCGGGATCAGCGCAGTACCGGATCAAACTTGATCTTGCGCCCGGCGATCAATGCGAGCACGAACAGCGCGCTGAATACGCCACAGGCGATCAGGGGGAGGGTGACGACCATGCCCTGGGTCAATGACAGATGAAAAATGCCGCTCGACAAGGCGAGGATGAAGAAACTCGCGGCTGATCTGGACATGCTGTACTCCTGGTGAGGGTCATTCAAAATACCAAACGTTCGGCAGACGGAGCTGGTACCAGGGTGTTTTTCTGGCTGTTCTCCTGACTGACAAAGCCGTGCTGGTCGCTCGTCACTGCCAGCTGTGGTGCCTTCTGCAACTGAAGGTAATGCGGCATGTGTTGGGCAGCCTGCGTAGCGCTGCTCTCGGGAACAAAATGAACTCCCGCTAAAACCGCCAGTGCGATGGCATAGGAGAGTGAAAGGGCGCTCTTCATGGGGCGGGCCTCGGTTGTTCTGTGAGAACAGCAGAAGCAGCTCGCATGCCAGAGTTTATCGGCAATTAAATTCTTTAAAAACAATGAATTAAGTTATTTTTGGTAAAGCGCCATATTGCATTTTGCAATGATGGCTTTTTGCAGTGATGCAATTTGCACGGTAAACAAGTCCGCGCCCGGCCGAGGCGTCTGCCTACACTTAAAAAGCCTACGGACGACATGACAAAAGCCAGCCCGGCCGTTAACATGCACGCCGTCCATCGCACCGCGCATCGGCGCGGTCAACGTGTGTCTCAGTAGCTCAATTGGATAGAGCATCCCCCTCCTAAGGGGAAGGTTGGCAGTTCGAACCTGCCCTGGGACACCATATTTTGCAGCTCCCCCGCCTGTTCCAACGCTTCCTTTTCACGACTTGCACATTACGTTCGAAAGCCCAGGTCCCCGGGATCTATTGACGCCATCAACCCTGCCTTCGCGACTTTCCGTCTCCTCCCCCACGTAGTCTGAATCTCCCATCCCGTCTGGGAGTATCCGCCGATGTGCCGTCTGCGGTGCTTGTTCATAGTTGTGACCAATAGATCAGAAAATGGTCCAAGGTCGACCTCCGATGACTGGACCCCGCCCAGGAGAAAGTCATGGCTATGCGCAAGAAAATCTCATCGCTAACGAATGACCTGACCAGTAACGCCGGTGACCATCCTTCACCCGTCAACCACGACTGGACTTTTACCTACATTCCGACCGTCACCACCAACCTTAAAGACTACGCCCCCGGCAGCACTGCCATCATCACGGCCAGCGGTTTCGCCGCCGGCAGCACAGTGACGCTCGAAGTCGACCACGCTATCGGTGCCGGCGCGGATGGCGTGTGGGGTACGTCCGACGATGTGCTCGATACCAACACCGGAGCGGGTCACGAGCCCTGGTCCGTGACCGACGGCGGCGTCGGCGATCTCGATGGCCAAGTCAACGGCAGCGTCACCACCTCGTGGTACGTGAATCCCGACGACTCGGCAGGCGCAACGTTTCTGCTCACAGCGGCCTCTGCGGGCGCCGATGGAGTGGTCGGCACCGCTGATGACGCCGTGGCGACAATGTCGTTTACGGACAGCGTTTTGGGCGTCGTGGCAACCGGCGAGGACGTTACGCTGGACGAAACGGCCGGATTGCAGAACGCCACTGCCACTCCAACCCCTGCGGGGGACGCTGACGACAATGACATTCTGGTGGCGTCCCTGCCTTCGATCTTCACTACCCGTTTAGCCGCACTGGGGGCAGGTACCGCCACGGGGGCGGCCTTGAGTGGCTATACCGGTGCCGCGGACAACACCGGCAGCAATGCATTCACCATCACCGCTGACCCCGGAGCAAGCAGTATCGATATCAGCTTCGTCGGCTTCTCTGGCGCACCGCTCAATGGCGAGGACAGCGGACTGGATACCCTCGATGGCACCAGCATCCTTCTCTATACGGATACGAACAACAACATCGTTGTGGGCCGAGCCGGGAGTGCAACCGGCGCGATCGTGTTCGCTGCCTATATTGATGAAACCGGATCGCCGGCCACGGGTGGCAAGATCTGGACCGTGGAGTACCAACCGCTCAAACATCCCGTTATGACGAATGCCGATGATTCGCTCAATCTGCTGGATAAGGTTTTCATCGGGGCTAGCCAGGACCTGGAATTCAGTCTGACCGGTGTGCCCTCCGGTTCGAACCTGTTCCTGATGTTCACGAAGGCGAATCCGAACATTGTCGATGACGCTGGTGTGTTGCGGATCACGGATCCCACCATCATCGCCACCGGCAAGGACCCCGCTGACCAGTCAAGCGGCGCCAATATAAACACTGGCGACACGATCATTACCAGCCAGGCGGCTAACCCGACCACCTTAGGCACCAACAACCAGATGATTACGGAACAGGAAGGCATCCGTTTTTCGTTCGTCACGGGTGCCAGGCAGGATCTAACCATTCCCAACCTCAGTCAAAACGAAGCCGATGTTGAATCCAACATCGACTTTACCGACGTCTTCAATGCGAAGATGGCCAGTTTCGACGTTGTGCAGTTGCAAAGTGGCAAGAGTGCCGTGGTAAGAGTCAGCGCATTCAGCACCGCTGCTGAGCCTGGCGCGGATTTCATCAATGGGTATGCGGGTGATGCGTCGGTGGCCATCACCAATGTTCGAGTCTTCAACAATAGCACCGGGCAGGTGATCGAGAATTCAAACGGCTCGGTGAATGATCCGGCCATCACCATCAGCATTGCTGCAGGGGTCGCAACCATCACCGGCGTTAAAGCCGGCTACCAGATTGAATACACCACTACGTCGGACCACAACCGCGTGCTCGTCGAGAACGGCGCGGCCGTCACTGCCAAGGGCAATGAGCACGCCGATTTTGATATTGGTGGTTTCACGCTGGTCCAGGCCTCAATTACAAAAACCGAAATCGGCTCCAGGATCATCTTCGACGACGATGGACCGAGCATTACCACCACCGGCACGGAGCCGACATTGACGGTGGACGAAACGATACTGACGACCAATGACACCCAGAGCTTCGCCGCCAACTTCAACTCGGCGTTTGGCGCCGATGGTGCCGGCACGCTGACCTATGCGCTGGGCGTGGTGGCCGGGGCTTCCGGATTGACGGACACGGCCTCGGGCCAGGCGGTGAACCTGTCGCTCAATGGCACGGTGGTGGAAGGGCATACGGCCCTCAGCAACCTGCTGGTGTTCACGGTCAGCGTGGCCGCCAATGGCAGCGTCACGCTCGACCAGGTCCGCGCCGTGGTGCATGCCAACACCGCCAATCCCGATGATTCGACGAGCCTGACCTCGGACAGCCTGGTGACGCTGACCGCGACCAAGACCGACGGGGACGGCGACAGCGCCCAGGCGACGCTGAATATCGGGCAGAACCTGGTGTTCAAGGACGACGGGCCAAGCATTACCACCACCGGCACGGAGCCAACATTGACGGTGGACGAAACGATACTGACGACCAACGATACCCAGAGCTTCGCCGCCAACTTCAACTCGGCGTTTGGCGCCGATGGTGCCGGCACGCTGACCTATGCACTGGGCGTAGTGGCAGGAGCTTCCGGGCTGACGGACACGGCCTCGGGCCAGGCGGTGAACCTGTCGCTCAATGGCACGGTGGTGGAAGGGCATACAGCCCTCAGCAACCTGCTGGTGTTCACGGTCAGCGTGGCCGCCAATGGCGGCGTCACGCTCGACCAGCTCCGGGCCGTGGTGCATCTCGACCCGACCAATCCGGATGATTCAACGAGTTTGACCTCGGACAACCTGGTGACGCTGACCGCGATCAAGACCGACGGGGACGGCGACAGCGCCCAGGCGACCCTCAACATAGGGCAGAACCTGGTGTTCAGGGACGACGGGCCGGCACTCAGTTTCGGCAACTTGATCGGGACCGGTAGCGTCCTTGCGCAATCCGGGTTCTGGAATATGGCGACGGGAGCCGACGGGCTGGGTGCGGCCGGTCTGGATATCTCGTTGGTCAATGACCACTTCACCCTCGTCAGGCCCGACAACACGACCATGACCGGGACCGGCACGCTCCACGAGCTGGCGCAATCACCGGATGCCAATGGCGCGTACCACTTCGCGGGAACGTTGACCGGTGATTTCGACAACAACACCGCAACCTCGGATACCAACGTCGACTACACGCTGACCGCCTATGCCGATGGTCACTATGCACTGGATCTGGTGCAAGGCTTCAGTTCGACGATCGTGCTTAGCAGTGCAAACGGCTCGCTCGCTGCCGGCGGCCCGGATTCGGTGCGCACATTGTTAATCCCTCACACGGATAACCCGGCTATTCCTTCGACCTCCGAGGAGATCGTGTTCTTTTCCGCAAAGGCGCTTGCGTTGCCTGCGGACATCCTGACCGGCATCGGGCTCGGAGCATCCGACCCCACCGAAGCCACGCTACAGACCAACCCCTTGCCGGCGTACATCGACCCCGCATCCATGAACGTCAGCGCGTCCGGCATCGGCGTCGGCAATAACGTTTTCCAGGGCGATAACCTGGCGGCAATCAGCGCCGCCGATGAAAGTTTCGTCATCAATCCAGAGAGCCTGCTGACGGGCATGAAGGTCTTCATCGACAACTCCGTGGCGGGTTACAACACGGCGACCGAGGATCTGTACTACAGGATCTACTACGCGGATGGCACGCATTCGAACCAAGTCGAGGTGAACACCCTGACGTCGGAGGCTGGCGGCCAGGTGTCCTTCCTCGTCCAGAAGGAGGGTACGGTACTGATCGACGCTGTTCAGCTGACGATGGGCCGGGGCGATGTCAAGATCCCGGTGATCCAGTTCATTCAGCAGAGCGAGAGTCTGGCCAGCGATGTCCAGCTGGCGTTCAGCGCGACGTTGACGGACAAGGATGGGGATTCGGCGACGAGTACGTTTAACGCCAACCTGTTCGCCAACGACCCGGCCAACGCATCCTTCGACTTCTCGCTGGCTGGCACGATCGGAAAGCAGGATGCGTTCAACGTCGACCTGTCAGTCAATGAGAACAGGTACCAGGTCACCGGCTTCGATACGGGGTCTGGCGTGCAAGACAAGCTGGTGCTCAACGGCGACCCGAACGCCGTTGTCCAGATCGACAACTCGGGCGCAAACGGCGTCGTGACGGTTGCCGAGTCTGGCGGACAAGCAACGACCATCACAGTGGTCGGGGCCCATGTTCAGAATACCGACATCTTTTTTGGCAGCGCCTGAGGCTTTGCGCGTGAACGGATGCGAGGGTGGCCTAGGAAACCACCCTCGCATTCTTTTTGCGGTTCAGATACGAGATCCCCATGATCGCATGCGCTGTGAACTGGCGAGCAGCACAAGGCTTGAAAAGCGCGGCGGGTAGGTACAGGTTGGCGTGGCGGAATTTACCGAGAACGACATCAGTATTGCGGGGCACTCTGTCTGACCCGGTCTACCGACAAGGATGGCGGAACGGTGGCGGTCTACCCTCTGAAAGTGAGGAGCAGACCGTCTTGTATCGACTTGAAATTCAATCCAGCTCCACCCAGACGGACTCGGTCGGGGCTTCGTTGGTGAGCCCGTGTTTCAGCGCATACATCAGCAAGTCGATACGGTTGATCAGATTAAGCTTTTGATAGATGTTGCTGAGGTGGTTGTGCACGGTGTGCTCGCTGATCCCCAGGCGCCCGGCGATGCTTACATATTTGGCGGACGGTTCGCCGACGATGGCGCGAATCAGTTCTCTCTCTCGCAGCGTCAACCGCGCCTGTTTCGCCTGCTCCAGATTGCATTTAATGGGCATTTGCCCGGTCACGGCATAGCCGCAAAGGCCGCCAGCCCAGGCTCTGTCCATTGCAAAGTCGCTATGGTGGACCTTGAGGATGGCCTGGATAATCGATTCCGTCGGGTCTTCCGCCAGCACGATGCCGCGAGCGCCAGCCTCTATCGCCTGGGCAGCGGGGACGACTTCGTACAGACCCTTGAGCAGCAGCACTTTCATTTCGGCGCTACGGGTGAGTCCCGCGATGACATCCAGAGGATTCAGCGCATCCGGAAAGAAACTGAAAAAAATCACATCGGGCCGCAGTTGATCGGCAAGATCCAGCGCCTGGGTATAGGTGGTGGCCTGTGCTGTCACTTCCATCCGGGGCTTTCTGGCATTGATCAAGTCGTGAAGGCCCATGAGCACGAGGGGGCGACAATCGATCAACATCACACGAATTGGCTCTTTTTGGTCGGTCATGATCTTCCTGACCCCCTTGAAAAACCAATGATGGCCTCTACCCGCAGATCTTCCTGGGTCAACCATTTGCTCGCCAGGCAGGCGCGATCATTGGTAATCACCGACCCCGGAGCCATTTCCATCAACAGCACCGGCAGGCGACGTGAACGTTTCCAGAAGGCAGCCAAAGCCCGGGAGAGCAGATAAATACGAATAATTATCAGTGGTTTACGCATGATGATGTGCTCCCTCCCGCCTCTCAACTGATTCTAGGCCAACCCGGAGCGCTACCTGCCCGCCCGTCCGTCAGTCCTCGATCCAGGTTCGGTGCGGACAGGACTGTCCGATGCTCTCGAGAAGGGGGAGTAACCCTCGAAAATCAAGGTATTAGGCCTGCCATAGATGGCCAATGGCCAAGATCGGATCCACATCACGATCGTCAACTAATCGACGAGTGGCGTTCACTTAGGAGTGCTAATGTTGACTTAGTCAATTTATCGGCGAAATCTGCCTGGTCAGCCACCGGCAATTGTGGGTGTTCATGCATCAGCACTTTTTTGTGCGCGAGTTCTCGTTTTCAGTAGCGCCTTCGAATATTCAGAGTGAGCGTTGAGGAAGGTTCTCAAGGGAATGCCATGGCTGGCCGATAACACGGCAGTCACGAGCCTCCTCTCGCGGTCGATGCATGTGTTGATTGGCAATGAGAAGGTGTTTGATGGCTAATGGCTACCAGCTATCATCTGCGCGCCAAAATATGGCGCTGCGAAGCTGAGTCCGTCCGTGTATTCGCCTTTGGGTTCTTCTTCTTAAATTGCCTGGAAATCTTCGATGCTGTCGTATCACCAAAAGCGTTTTCTGATCGTCGATGATTTCTCGGACTTCCGCAGTTCGGTCAGGTCGATGCTGCGTGAACTGGGCGTCAAGGAAGTGGACACTGCCGATACCGGCGAGCAGGCGCTGAAAATGTGCTCGCAGAAGGCCTACGACTTCATCCTGCAGGACTTTCATCTGGGCGACGGCAAGAAGAATGGCCAGCAGGTGCTCGAAGACCTGATGGAAGAAAAGCTGATCAGCCATGAAGCGGTGTTCGTCATGGTCACCGCCGAAACCAGCCAGGCCATGGTGCTCAGTGCGTTGGAGCATGAGCCCGATGCCTACCTGACCAAGCCGTTCAACCGTTCCAGCCTGGCCCAGCGTCTGGAGCGCCTGGAGCAACGCAAGACCCTGCTCAAGCCGATCCTGCAGGCCCTCGACCGCGGTAAGCCGATGGAGGTGCTCAACGCCTGTATCGCCCTGTGCAAACAAGACATCCGCTATTCGCCACTGTGCCTGCGCTTTCGCGCCGATGCCCTGCGCGACCTGAATCAGAACGAAGCGCTGGAGCGTCTCTACGACAGCATCATCGCCGACCGCCCGTTGCCATGGGCGTTTGCCGGGTTGGGCAAGTTGCTGTTCAAGCGTGGCCAGGTCGGGCAGGCCAAGGGCATTTATGAAAAAGCCCTGAAAGTCTTCCCGATGATGCCGTCGCTGTATGACGGCATGGCGGATGTACTGGTCGCCGAAGGGGACACCAAGGGAGCACAGCGCGTACTGGAAGAGGCGATTCGCCTGTCGCCGCTGGCGGTGCGTCGCCAGGCATTGCTCGGCAAGCTGGCGATGACCAACGAGGACTTCGACACGGCGGCCAAGGCCTATCGCCAGGCAGTGAGCCAGGGCGCGCAGTCACGGTTCAAGGATGCCGAGAGCAACCTCGGCCTGGCCCACGCCTTGATCAGCAAGGGCAGCGAACGGGGCCTGGACACGCGGACTCGCCTTGAAATCAACACCACATTGAGTGCCGTGGCCAAGGAAAACCCCTCCGATCCGGGCCTGCAAATCCGCGCGCGCCTGATGAAGGCCACCAGCCTGTTGCTCAACGACGCCGAGACGGCCGACAAGCTCACCGAGCAAGCCTTGCTGCGCCTGGATGGCATGGAGCAATTCATGAGCGCCGAAGCGGCCTTGCTGGTGGCCAAGCAGCTGAAACTGCTCGGGCAGACCGAGGCCGGTACCGCGATGCTGAAAAACTGCGTGGAAATCTACGGCGACGATCCTGTGGTCATGAAGGACATCGCCAAGCAGACCGACGACCCGAGCATCCTCAATTCCGGCAACGCCGCCGCGGAGCTCAACCGTCAGGGCGTGCGCGTCTACAAGACCGGCAACCTGGTGGAGGCCCGGCAGGTATTCCGCAAAGCCCTGGCGATGCAACCGAAGAACATCAGTATCGCCCTGAACATGGCGCAGTCGTTGTTGCATGGCACCGATACCAGCGCTCCTTCGGCGGAACTGGAAGAATGCCGAACCTGCCTGAAAATGGTCGGCCTGATGCCCGACTCCGACGCGCGCTATCCGCGTTACCAGAAGCTGAAAAGCAAGGCGTTTGGCCAATGAACGACAACCAACAGGCACTGGATTTCTCCACGGTGATCGCCTCTACCGTGCACGACATGAAGAACTCGCTGGCCATGCTGATGCAGGCCCACAGCCAGTGGCTGGGACGATTGCCGGAGTCGGCGCGGCAGGCGCCGGAGCAGGGTGTGATCGACTTCGAGTTCGCCCACCTCAACGGCATGCTGGTGCAGTTGCTGGGGCTGTACAAGCTCGGCGTCAACCAGATGCCATTGCAACCGGCCTACCATGAGCTGGACGATTTCATCGAAGCGCAACTGGCCTGTCATCAGGAGGTGTTCGCCAGCCGCAGCATCATGGCCACCTATGAAGTGGACCCGCTGAGCCCGCTGGGCTTCTTTGACCGTGAGTTGATCGCGTCGGTATTGGCCAACTGCATCAACAACGCCATTCGCTTTGCGCGGCATGCCGTTTTGATCAGTGTCAGCGACGAAGCCGGGCAACTGGTGTTGACCATCAATGACGATGGCGAGGGATACCCGGCACAGATGATCGAGCGCCAGGCCGATTATGTGCAGGGCATCAATCAAAGCACCGGCAGCACCGGGCTGGGCCTGTACTTTGCCGGGCGAATTGCCGCGCTGCATCAACGCAATGGCGTGGGTGGGCGTACCGAAATCAGCAATGGCGGGCCGTTGGGTGGTGGGGTGTTCCGCCTTTACCTGCCCTGACCGGCAGCAAATTTATCGACGCTGCTTGAAATTCTGAACACGTGGAGCCTATTTTGTACGGTCGCCGTTCGCGGCCCGCACAATAACAAGGATAGCGTCATGACGACCGTTGGCCTGAGTTCACTCGCGCAGCGATTGACGGGCATTGATCAAGTTGAATGTGTTACGCCGGATTTGAATGGCGTTCCACGGGGCAAAGTGATGACCAGCGAGGGTTTTCTCGACGGTCGACGTTTGCAGATGGCGCGGGGCGTACTGTTGCAATGCATCATGGGCGGATATCCGCCGGCACGGTTTTACGGCAGCGATGATGGCGACCTGGCGCTGATCCCGGACCCTGCACAAATCCACCGCTTGCCCTGGAGCCATCCACCACGGGCCTTCGCCATTTGCGATGCGGATGAACTGGGCACCACCACCAGCTCCAATCTGTCGACCCGTGGACAGCTCAAGGCGGTGATTGCCCGTTACGCGGCCCGAGGCCTTGCGCCGGTAGTGGCGACCGAGCTCGAGTTTTTTGTCTTCGCCCCCAACACTGACCCGACTCAGTCGTTCCAGCCGCCACTGGGGCTGGACGGTCGTCGCGAGGATGGTCAGTCGGCGTTCAGCGTCAGTTCCAACAACGGCTTGCGGCCGTTCTTCAATGAAGTCTACGAGTGCATGGCGGCCCTGGGGTTGCCTCGCGATACCTTCATGCACGAAATGGGCGTCAGCCAGTTCGAGATCAATCTGCTACACGGTGATCCGCTGTTGCTGGCCGACCAGACATTCCTGTTCAAGCACTTGCTCAAGGAGGTTGCCCTCAAGCACGGCCTGAGCGTGGTGTGCATGGCCAAGCCGTTGCCGCATACGCCGGGCAGTTCGATGCATATCCACCAGAGCGTGGTCGAAATCGATTCGGGGCGTAACGTGTTCAGCGACGAGGCGGGGCAGGAGACGGCCACCTTCCGCCACTTCATTGCCGGTCAGCAAACGTGTATGGCCGATTTCACTGCGTTGTTTGCGCCGAACGTGAACTCCTATCAGCGCTTGTGCCACCCTTACGCCTCACCGAATAATGCCTGCTGGTCCTATGACAACCGGGCGGCGGGCCTGCGCATTCCGGCCAGTTTGCCGGTGGCCCGTCGGGTCGAGAACCGCTTGCCGGGGGCCGATGCCAACCCGTATCTGGCGATTGCCGCAAGCCTGGCGGCGGGGTTGCATGGCATCGAGAAGGCATTGGAGCCGAGCGCGCCGATCCAGGGTGAGTTCGAAGTTCCGGACAATCTTTCGTTGCCGTGTACCTTGCATGCGGCACTTGAGCGTCTGAAACGTAGCCAGTTGGCCAAGGAACTGTTCGGCGCGGAATTCATCGAAGGCTACATCGCTTCGAAGACCCTGGAACTGACCAGTTTCCATGATGAAATTACTCCCTGGGAAAGGCGTGTTTTAGCAGCCCAGGCCTGACGTCCCGTCGACATCCGGCTATCGTTTAGCGATAGTCGATTCTCACTGCAAGGAGCCGCTCGGAACGCCGATGCGCCAAATCTGGAAATCCTTTCGAGCGCTGTATTTCGCCTCGCTGATGATGTTGATCGGCTCGGGCCTGTTGAGTACTTACCTGGCGTTGCGCCTGGCTGCCGACCATGTCGACAGTCTGTGGGTCGGTGCGCTGATGGCCGCCAACTATTTCGGCCTGGTGCTGGGAGGCAAGATCGGTCACCGGTTGATTGCCCGGGTCGGGCATATCCGGGCCTATTCGGCGTGTGCCGGGATCGTTGGCGCGGCGGTGCTCGGCCATGGCCTGGTGGACTGGTTGCCGGCCTGGCTGTTTTTGCGGGTGATCGTCGGCCTCGGCATGATGTGCCAGTACATGGTGATCGAGAGCTGGCTCAATGAACAGGCCGATGCCAATCAGCGCGGCATGGTCTTCAGCGGCTACATGATCGCTTCGTACCTGGGGCTGGTGCTGGGGCAGTTGATTCTGGTCATGCACCCAGGGCTGGGGCTTGAATTGCTGATGTTGGTCGCCCTGTGCTTCGCGCTTTGTCTGGTACCCGTGGCCCTGACCCGGCGGATTCACCCGGCGCCCTTGCATCCGGCACCGATGGAGCCACGGTTCTTTATCAAGCGCGTGCCGCAGTCATTGAGCACGGTGCTCGGGGCGGGCCTGATCGTCGGTTCGTTCTATGGTCTGGCGCCGCTGTATGCCTCGCAGCAAGGGTTGTCCACCGAACAGGTCGGTCTGTTCATGGGTAGCTGCATTTTTGCCGGGCTGCTGGTGCAGTGGCCGTTGGGCTGGTTGTCCGACCGCTACGATCGGGCCGTGTTGATCCGCAGTTTCGCGTTCAGCCTGGCCCTGGCCGCACTACCGCTGGCCATCATGCCGCAGGTGCCGTTGGAGGTTCTGTTTATCGCCGGTTTCGTCTGTTCGCTGGTGCAGTTCTGCCTGTATCCGTTGGCGGTGGCGTTCTCCAATGACCATGTCGAAGGCGATCGCCGGGTGTCCTTGACGGCAATGTTGCTGGTGACCTATGGCGTGGGTGCGAGTATCGGGCCGCTGGTGGCAGGTGTGCTGATGAAGCTGTTTGGCAGCCAGATGCTCTACGCCTTCTTCAGTTTCTTCGCGTTGGTACTGGTGTGGCGGATTCGCCCGAAAGCAGTGACCAACCTGCATCAGGTCGACGACGCACCGCTGCATCACGTGGCTATGCCGGACAATATGACGAGTTCGCCACTGGTGGCCTGCCTCGACCCGCGTGTTGATGAGCAGGTGGTGCAGGATCAGATGTGCAATCCGGTGAGTCCGGAGCCTCCAGTCGAACCGGAAGCCGAATCAGGACCTGAATCCGATCAGCCTCCAGAAGATCCTGACTCGGGCCGCGAGCAAAGCTTTACCGAGGCCAGGCCTTAAAATCGGGGCACAAAAAAACGGGCAGTCACCGCAAGGGACTGCCCGTTTTTTGTTGACGCTCTATCACATGTCGTCTTTGTCGAAGCGACGCGCCTCGCGTTGCAACTGGTAGACGAAGCGTTCGACCTGACGCTGCACCAGCCCGCTCATGTTGTGGAAGCGAATGCCGGCGAAGGTGGTGGAAATCCTTTCTTCGAAATGCAGATAACGCAACTCGACCGGCGCGGTCATCTTGCCGAAGGGCAGGTCGGCGGTGAAACGGTCGTAGACCTGACCCAGTTGCAGGCTGCCGGTGATGTCGCCGTCGAAACGCAGTTTGCAGCCGGTGGCGGAAATATCCAGCAGCTTGCCGCTGATCGGCGCCTTGAGCTTTTCGCCGTCAAGGTTGACGTTGACCAGTTGTGCCAGCTTCAGCGCGGCGCGGAACGCATTGCGGCGCTGGTGGTACACCACTTCATCGGGCAGGGGGCCGCGGTAGCAGCGGCTGCCAGCGGACTCGTCGATGTTCAACTGGCCGTTGCTTTCCCAGGCAATGCGTACGCCTTCGTGGAAGCCTTCGACCCGGAACGGCTCGCCCGCCAGCAGATAGCGCTCGCCATCACGGGGAATCATTTCGTCCAGGGCAATCATGTTGCTGTCACGGTCCAGGTCCACCAGATAGCTCTGGAAGCGCTGGCTGCGCTCGTGGAACGTGATGATCAGCGGGTCATGGCTTTCGAGCAGCTGGCGCAGGTTGCTGGAGATTTCCAAGGGCGTGGAGAGCACCTTGGGTGGCTGCGGAGCATCATCCACGGATAAGGCATTGGACACGGTTAATCAATCTCCAGACAAAATTTGACTACGGCAGGCTAGCAGTTTGCCAGTATGTTGTGCGTCTTGATAGAGCGGGGGCATTGACCGGCTCATGCCTGACTGAGCGGGCGCGGCTTGGCAAGCTTGGAGAATGTTCCGCTGGCATCGTAAAGCGCCGGGGTTTCACCGCCGTTGAGGATTTTCAGCTGGGTGGCCGTAGCGGCCTGCTGAGTGAGGATCGACTGGCCGTTGTTGGCGTTGATGGCCTGGCACTGGGCCAGGAGATCGGTCAGCACGTCACTTTGCGCCAGCAACTGCTCGCCAATGCTTGACTGGCCGGCCAATTGCTCCAGACCGCCACGGTTGGTCGGCAGGTTGAGGCTGGCGAGGATTTCACTGCGCTTGCGGCCATGCTGTTCGAGCAAAACGACCAACGCCTGTTTCTGCGCCAGGATGTCCTCGAGCAATGGCATGTCGCGACCATGCAATGCGAGGGATTCGGTCTGCAGTAATTCCAGCAGGTGTTGCGCTGGAGCAAAGTCGTCGGTGATCAGTTGCAGTAAATGAGTGTCGTGCATGGCTGGCCTTGGGTTTTAAGCGTCCAAAAGCCTGGCGCCGGCGGTGGCCTAGCGCTGGGCTTCGAAGTTGAGCAGTTTGCTGGCTACACGGTTGCTGTCGACTTTATAGCTGCCATCGGCAATCGCTGCTTTCAACTCGGCCACGCGGGCGTTGTCGACGGCAGGCTGATCGCGCAGCTTGTCAGTGACCTTCTGCAACTGTTGAGCCTCATTGCTGAGATGTACCGATTCCCCGCTTTTGACGGTACTGGCCTGTTCGGCCGCGGTCTCCAGCGGCGCGGATTTGCCGGCCTCGGCGCTTTCCTTACTGGTGCTGGTACGTGTACTGCCCGTCAGGGACGAGGAGCTGTTCAAACGGCTGAAATCGATGACCATGATAAAAAACCTCTGGGAATTTGGACGCTTGCCATGGTTTCGGCCATTCCCTGGAAAACTTTAGGCCCATTTATCAATGAACCTTGCGCGCGTCAGCGCTTGCCCTGCATGGAGCACAGTCTAGGGAACCGCCGCGGCAAGCGCCACATTCAGATGAACAGAGCGCTTTACATGGACACTTCCACCTGCCCCGGCGCCATGACCTGCGCCTTGATGACTCGTTGGGAATTGAGGTTTTTCACCCGGATCTGCTCGCTCAGGCTGCCGTTTGACAGCGCTTCGCCCGGCATGCGCACGCTGAGGGTACCGCTGCGGGCGGTTATCACCACCTGATCACCCTTGCGGATGACTTCGGCCTGTTCGATATGCACCAGGGTAATCACCTGGTCGGCGACCATTGGTCGGGTCAGTCGCTGCCCGATCGCCTGATCCAGGGAGGTCAGGTAGCCCTGGCTGGTGAGGCTGATATCGCGCTCGCGCAGGACCACATCCCCAGGCTCGACAATGGCGGCGCGGCGCAGTGGTCGGGCGCTGGTCACGACATCGCGAAACAGGCGGACTTGAGCGGGTACGAACACCGTCCAGGGGGACGCGCCCTCGCAGCGAACCTTGACCGTGACCCGTCCCAGCGGCTTGGGACTCTCGAGCGTTGCTGTCAATTCCTTGTCGCACATGGGCATGTGCATGCGCGGATCGAGCTGGTTGACCTGGATCTCGTAGCGACCTTCCGTTTGACTGGTAGCCAGATAGTCTTCTACGGTGAATTCAAGAAAGCCCTGAGTGACGCCGATAAGCATGTCAGGCAAGGTAACCGCGTCAGCAAGGGCAGGGCTGCCAGCGTTGAACAGGCAAACAGCCGCCAGCACGCCGAGCAATTTGCGATAGGGTGTGGTCAGGCGTCGAAAAAATGTCGGTTCTGTGTTCATAACGATTAAAAAAGCAAGCGCCGTGCCGTTTAGTGATGAAGGCGCGTCGCAACAACACTTGGCGTTGGCGTAGGAGTCTGGGCATGGCTGGTGTAATGGATTCGGTAAACCAGCGCACGCAACTGGTGGGGCAGAATCGCCTTGAACTGTTGTTGTTCCGTCTCGACGGCCAGCAACTGTACGGGATCAACGTGTTCAAGGTTCGGGAGGTGCTGCAATGCCCCAAACTGACGCTGATGCCCAAGTCCAGTCCTGTCGTGTGCGGCGTGGCGAACATCCGGGGGGCGACCATTCCAATCCTTGATCTGGCGATGGCAACTGGCTCCGGCGCGTTGAAGGACAAGAACAACCCCTTCGTGATCATCACGGAGTACAACACCAAGACCCAGGGTTTCCTGGTGCGCTCGGTGGAGCGCATCGTCAACATGAACTGGGAGGAGATCCATCCACCGCCCAAGGGCACCGGGCGCGATCACTACCTCACGGCGGTGACGCGGGTCGACAATCAGTTGGTCGAAATAATCGACGTCGAGAAGGTGCTGGCGGAAGTGGCGCCGACGCCGGAAGCGATTTCCGTCGGTGTAGTGGATGTCGAAACCCAGCACAAGGCGCTTTCGTTGCGCGTGCTGACGGTCGACGACTCGTCGGTGGCGCGCAAGCAGGTCACGCGTTGCCTGCAAACGGTCGGCGTCGAAGTGGTGGCGTTGAACGACGGTCGGCAAGCGCTGGACTACCTGCGCAAACTGGTCGACGAGGGCAAGAAGCCGGAAGAAGAGTTCCTGATGATGATCTCCGACATCGAGATGCCGGAGATGGACGGGTACACCCTGACGGCGGAAATCCGCAACGACCCGCGCATGCAAAAGCTTCATATCATCCTGCATACTTCGTTGTCGGGGGTATTCAATCAGGCGATGGTCAAGAAGGTCGGTGCCGATGACTTCCTGGCCAAGTTCCGTCCTGATGACCTGGCATCCCGGGTAGTCGACCGGATCAAAGCAGCAGATATCAGCTAGGGGCCCGTGCTCCTGGCAGTCAACACGATTTAAGAGGCGGCATCATTGTCTACGGGTAATTTGGATTTCGAACAGTTCCGGGTATTCCTGGAAAAAGCCTGTGGCATTTTGCTCGGTGAAAACAAGCAGTACCTGGTCTCCAGCCGTCTCAACAAACTGATGGAACAGCAAGGCATCAAGTCTTTGGGGGAACTGGTTCAGCGCATGCAGACCCAGCCGCGCAGCGGTCTGCGCGAGCAGGTGGTGGATGCCATGACCACCAACGAAACCCTGTGGTTTCGTGACACCTACCCGTTTGAAGTCTTGAAGAACAAGGTACTGCCCGAAGCGATCAAGGCCAGTCCCGGCCAGCGCCTGCGCATCTGGTCGGCAGCGTGCTCGTCGGGTCAGGAACCGTATTCGCTGTCGATGTCCATCGACGAGTTCGAGCGGGTCAACATGGGCCAGTTGCGGATGGGCGTGCAGATTGTTGCCACCGATCTGTCCGGCACCATGCTGAACAACTGCAAGACCGGCGAGTACGACAGCCTGGCCATCGGCCGCGGTCTGTCGCCTGAGCGCCTGCAGCGTTATTTCGACCCGAAAGGGCCTGGGCGCTGGGCGATCAAGGCGCCGATCAAGAGTCGGGTGGAGTTTCGCTCGTTCAACCTGTTGGACAGCTACGCGAGCCTCGGCAAGTTCGACATCGTGTTTTGCCGCAACGTGTTGATCTACTTCTCCGCCGAGGTAAAGAAGGACATCCTGCTGCGTATCCACAGCACGTTGAAGCCAGGCGGTTACCTGTTCCTCGGCGCTTCCGAAGCGTTGAACGGTTTGCCGGATCATTACCAGATGGTCCAGTGCAGCCCGGGGATCATTTACCAGGCGAAGTGATTTCGTTGGTGTTGTCAAAAAAACGGGAGTCCTCAGGGGCTCCCGTTTTTTTGTCCGCAATATCTCTCCCACACACCGCAAATCCCCTGTAGGAGTGAGCCTGCTCGCGAGAGCGGTTTCACATTCGACATATCCGGTGACTGATACACAGTCATCGCGAGCAGGCTCACTCCTACAACAGTTGTTCGGTGGTGTTGGTGAGATGGGTGCCAAGCGGCAGAAAAGCGGCATCCGGCGGAAAACCGTTGCCGCTTTTCTGGCATTGCCGCGTTGCCATGGCCGGCAAAGCCCCGGTTTCCGGGGTTTTTTGAATTGGCATGGGGCTTGCTAAGTTGATCCTACGAAAAATCAGGTCACCCGAAGGTTTCCCGACATGAGCATCAGCTTCGATAAAGCGCTCGGTATCCACGAACAAGCCCTGGGCTTCCGCGCCCAGCGTGCCGAAGTTCTGGCCAACAACATTGCCAACGCCGATACCCCGAACTACAAGGCTCGGGACCTGGACTTCTCGAAAGTGCTCGCCGAGCAGAACGAGAAAACCAAAAGCGGCACCTTCGCCTTGAACATGACCAACAGCCGTCATATCGAAGCTGAAGGCCTGGGCAATGGCGACGAATCGTTGCTGTATCGCACGCCGATGCAACCGTCGATTGACCAGAACACCGTGGACGCCCAGCTGGAGCAGTCGAACTACGCGGAAAACGCGATCGGCTTCCAGGCCAGCTTCACCCTGCTCAACAGCAAATTCAAAGGGCTGGTGTCAGCCCTGCGCGGAGAGTAAGCCATGTCTCTATCCAGTGTTTTCAACATTGCCGGTAGCGGCATGAGTGCGCAGACCACGCGCTTGAACACCGTCGCTTCGAACATCGCCAACGCCGAGACGGTCTCGTCGAGCATCGACCAGACCTACCGTGCACGCCACCCGGTATTCGCCACCATGTTCCAGGGCGGGCAGAGCGGCGGCAGTGATTCGCTGTTCCAGAGCCAGGACGCCGCCGGTCAGGGCGTTCAGGTGCTGGGTGTGGTCGAAGACCAGAGCAATCTTGAAGCGCGCTACGAGCCGAATCATCCGGCGGCCGATGCCAAGGGTTACGTCTACTACCCGAACGTCAACGTGGTGGAGGAAATGGCCGACATGATTTCCGCGAGCCGTTCGTTCCAGACCAACGCCGAAATGATGAACACCGCCAAAACCATGATGCAGAAGGTCCTGACCCTCGGTCAGTGATAAGGGGCGACTCAGATGAGTATTAACGATAGCACCAGTGCTTTGAGCCTCAAGGACATCCTGGCCAACTCTTCGATCAAGAACACCGCCACGACTGATGGTCTGGCATCGGCCACCAACAGCCCCACGGGCAACAAAGCCCTGGGCAAGGATGCATTCCTGCAGTTGCTGGTGACCCAGCTGAAAAACCAGAACCCGCTGGAGCCGCAGGACAACGGCGCTTTCGTGGCCCAGTTGGCGCAGTTCAGCAGCCTGGAAGGCATCACCACGCTCAACGATACCGTGAGCGGGCTGGCCAGCAACTACAACTCGTCCCAGGCATTGCAGGCTTCGTCGCTGGTGGGGCGTTCGGTCATTGCACCCGGTGACAAGGCTGTGGTCGACACGTCGAAGAGCCTCAGCGGTACGGTGGTGGTGCCATCGTCGGTGGCCGCCGCCACCCTGAAGATCACTGATGCGAGCGGCAAGACCGTACGCACCATCGACTTGGGCGCTCAGAAGGCAGGCAACGCCAGTTTCATCTGGGACGGCAAGAATGACGCGGGCGAAACGGCAGCTGCAGGTACTTACACCTTCGGCGCTACCAGCACGATCGACGGGAAGTCCGTGGCGCTGATCACCAACCTGCCAGCGACCGTCAACAGCGTGACCATCAGCCAGACTGGCGGTGAGTTGATGCTCAATCTGGCCGGGCTGGGCACCGTCGCTCTGTCCAAAGTACAAACCATTGGTATGTAAGGCCGACTAACCCGGCACAAAGGAGTGGATTATGTCTTTTAATATCGGCCTTAGCGGTCTCTTTGCATCCAACAAACAACTGGACGTGACCGGCAACAACATCGCCAACGTCGCGACCACCGGTTTCAAATCGTCCCGTGCAGAATTCGAAGATGTGTACTCGGCAACCCGCCTGGGCACCGGCAGCAAGACCGTCGGCAACGGCGTGCGCCTGGCCAACATTTCCCAGCAGTTCGGCCAGGGAGACGTGAATAACACCGGCAACGTGCTCGACATGGGTATCCAGGGCAATGGCTTCTTCGTCCTGAGCAACAACGGTTCGCTGACCTACACCCGTGCCGGTACGTTCAAGACCGACAAGGATGGCTACGTGACGAACAGCGACGGTACGGCCCGTCTGCAAGGTTATGGCGTGGACTCCAATGGCAAGATCCTCAATGGCGTATTGACCGACCTGCGGATCGACACCTCCAATCTGGCGCCGAAATCCACCAGCACCGTTTCGTCGACGATCAACCTGAACTCTACGGCCGTGGTGATTGACCAGTCGGTTGCCACCAACAAATTCGATCCGACCAAACAGGCAACTTTTACCAAGCAGTTCAGTACCCCGGTTTTCGACACTCAGGGTAACCAGCACACCATGGATCAATACATGGTCAAGACCGGGCCGAATACTTGGGATACCTACACCCTGATCGATGGTCGTAATCCGGACGGTTCCTCGCCTACCGGTACGGGTGCAGTTGATCCAATTGCTTCGACCATGACATTTGATACATCCGGCAAACTGGTTTCGGTCAGCACGCCAGTGACGCCACCGACGACCCCGCCAACATCGACCACCAGCAATGACCTGAAAATCAGCAACTGGACGCCGGGTACCGTCACCAACGGTGTCTGGGCAGCCAACGGCGCGGCAGCCGATCCGGCGGGCCTGACCATCGCCATGGGCAACACCACCCAGTTCAACGCCGACACCGCGCGTTCGATTCCATCGCAGAACGGTTATGCCACTGGCCAGATCACCAACCTGACCATCGACGGTAGCGGCGTACTGCTGGCCAACTTCAGCAACAACCAGACCAAGCCAATCGGCCAGATTTCGCTGGCAAGTTTCACCAACGAACAAGGTCTGCAGCCGGTGGGTGGCACCAGCTGGAAAGAAACCTACACCTCGGGTATTCCGGGCTACGATGCGCCGGAAACCGGAACGCTGGGTTCCGTCGTTTCGAACTCCCTGGAAGAGTCCAACGTCAACCTGACCAACGAACTGGTCGACCTGATCAAGGCGCAGAGCAACTACCAGGCAAATGCCAAGACCATCTCCACCCAGAGCACCATCATGCAGACCATCATTCAGATGACTTGATGCTGGAAAGTGCAGTGCAAGGAGCCCCTCATTAGAGGGGCTTTTTTGTTGGTGCGCCAGGCATGGCGCGTTGCGCGTAAGCGCAACCAGCTTGGCTGTGGTGGCCACGCTGGTGACTTGGAGGTGAAAGTCCTCTACACA
Source organism: Pseudomonas sp. GL-R-26 (assembly GCF_019947365.1). NCBI lineage: Bacteria > Pseudomonadati > Pseudomonadota > Gammaproteobacteria > Pseudomonadales > Pseudomonadaceae > Pseudomonas > Pseudomonas sp. GL-R-26. The sequence continues at coordinate 95,285 of NZ_JAGYGI010000005.1, forward strand.
CCCGGCAAGGGGAAGTGTTAGCCAGAGGCAAGGGTGTCGCGGGTGACTGCGAATCTGAAGGAAGCCCGAGGCAAAATGCTGGCCTGACGAACAGGAAGCGGATAGAGGCGGCGCAGCGGGGTAAGAAGGCCAATATCTTCAAAGCCCGATACTTGCACGGAACGCTGCGACGTAGATCCGACAGGCATAAGCAGGAAGGTCGCGCGAATTACCCTGGGAGATCTGTTTAGCCTGCCATGTGCTACCGGCGTCGCGAGATGACGGGATGGGCGACAGAAGTCAGCAGAGGCCGTAGTAGTTGCTCGAAACCGGAGTAATGAAGGGCTGAACCTGCCATGAGTGGATAGTCGGGTGTGATCTCTGTTGGAGCGTAAAGCAGAAACTCCGCGTAGCGGAGGTCAAGACCATTAGGAGGTAGGAGCCGGAAGCTCCGAGGGCCGGTCTGGGCGCTTAGATACCGCAGGCGACACATCAACGGAACCAAGCTCGCTGACGTTGTTTGTCAGTAGGCAGGAACCGCCGTATACGGAACCGTACGTACGGTGGTGTGAGAGGACGGCGGGGGCAACCCCGCCTCCTACTCGATTCTTGGGTTTTGTATTGGAGGTAATGGCCTCATCGCGAGCAGGCTCGCTCCTACAGTTGATCGTGTTTATCTGGAAAGACCCGGTCCCCTGTAGGAGCGAACCTGCTCGCGATAGCGTCAGTACAAGCCCTCATTTCCTTCAGGCAAAAGAAAACCCCCGACCCGCCAGAGGCTGATCGGGGGTTTCGAGTAAGCGCCTTGCGACGCTTACCGGCTCAGCTTATTGGCAAGCTTCGCAATCCGGCTCGTCGATGGCGCAAGCCTTTGGCACTGGAGCAGGGCCGGCAGGAGCTGCCAGGACCGAGTCGTCACCGTGGTTGCCGCCGCTGGAAACAGCGTTCAGCTTGCCGGTGTTGATGGTCGACTTCTCGGTGCTGGTCGCAGCCAGGGCGCGGAGGTAGTAAGTGGTTTTCAGACCACGGTACCAGGCCATGCGGTAGGTCACGTCCAGCTTCTTGCCCGAAGCGCCGGCGATGTACAGGTTCAGCGACTGAGCCTGGTCGATCCACTTCTGACGACGGCTGGCGGCGTCGACGATCCACTTGGTGTCCACTTCGAAGGCAGTCGCGTAGAGCTCTTTGAGTTCTTGCGGGATGCGCTCGATCTGCTGCACCGAACCGTCGTAGTACTTCAGGTCGTTGATCATGACCGAGTCCCACAGACCGCGAGCCTTCAGGTCGCGAACCAGGTACGGGTTGATCACGGTGAATTCGCCCGACAGGTTCGATTTCACATACAGGTTCTGGTAGGTCGGTTCGATCGACTGCGATACGCCGGTGATGTTGGCGATGGTCGCGGTCGGTGCGATGGCCATGATGTTCGAGTTACGGATGCCTTTCTGTACACGGGCACGAACCGGTGCCCAGTCCAGGGATTCGTTCAGGTCGACATCGATGTACTTCTGGCCACGGGACTCGATCAGGATCTGTTGCGAATCCAGCGGCAGGATGCCTTTGGACCACAGCGAACCCTGGAACGTCTCGTAGGCGCCGCGCTCGTCGGCCAGGTCGCAGGAAGCCTGGATCGCGTAGTAGCTGACCGCTTCCATCGACTTGTCGGCGAACTCGACGGCAGCGTCGGAGCCGTAAGGGATGTGCTGCAGGTACAAAGCGTCCTGGAAGCCCATGATGCCCAGACCGACCGGACGGTGCTTGAAGTTGGAGTTCTTCGCTTGCGGCACCGAGTAGTAGTTGATGTCGATCACGTTATCGAGCATGCGCACGGCGGTGTTCACGGTGCGTTGCAGCTTGGCGGTGTCCAGCTTGCCGTCGACGATGTGGTTCGGCAGGTTGATCGAGCCCAGGTTGCAAACGGCGATCTCGTCCTTGTTGGTGTTCAAGGTGATCTCGGTGCACAGGTTCGAGCTGTGGACCACGCCCACGTGCTGTTGCGGGCTGCGCAGGTTGCACGGGTCCTTGAAGGTCAGCCATGGGTGGCCGGTTTCGAACAGCATGGACAGCATCTTGCGCCACAGGTCTTTGGCCTGGATGGTCTTGAACAGCTTGACCTTGCCCGGGTACTCGGTCAGGGCTTCGTAGTACTCGTAGCGCTCTTCGAAGGCCTTGCCGGTCAGGTCGTGCAGGTCCGGTACTTCGGACGGCGAGAACAGGGTCCACTTGCCGTCATCGAAGACGCGCTTCATGAACAGGTCAGGGATCCAGTTGGCGGTGTTCATGTCGTGGGTACGACGACGATCATCACCGGTGTTCTTGCGCAGTTCGATGAACTCTTCGATGTCCATGTGCCAGGTTTCCAGGTAGGCACACACAGCGCCTTTGCGCTTGCCACCCTGGTTAACGGCAACGGCAGTGTCGTTGACGACTTTCAGGAACGGCACGACGCCCTGGGACTTGCCGTTGGTGCCCTTGATGTACGAACCCAGCGCACGAACCGGTGTCCAGTCGTTGCCCAGGCCACCAGCGAATTTCGACAGCATGGCGTTGTCGTGGATCGCGTGGTAGATGCCCGACAGGTCATCCGGCACGGTGGTCAGGTAGCAGCTCGACAGCTGTGGACGCAGGGTACCGGCGTTGAACAGGGTCGGGGTCGACGACATGTAGTCGAAGGACGACAGCAGGTTGTAGAACTCGATCGCACGGTCTTCTTTCTGCTTCTCTTCGATCGCCAGGCCCATGGCCACGCGCATGAAGAAGATCTGCGGCAGTTCGAAACGCACGCCATCCTTATGGATGAAGTAACGGTCGTACAGGGTTTGCAGGCCCAGGTAGGTGAATTGCTGATCGCGCTCGTGGTTGATCGCCTTGCCCAGTTTTTCCAGGTCGAAGGAGGCCAGCACAGGGTTCAGCAGTTCGAACTCGATACCTTTGGCGATGTAGGCCGGCAGTGCCTTGGCGTACAGGTCGACCATCTCGTGGTGAGTGGCGCTTTCGGCCACACCGAGGAAGCCCAGGCCTTCGGCACGCAGGGTGTCCATCAGCAGGCGGGCGGTCACGAACGAGTAGTTCGGCTCACGCTCAACCAGAGTACGGGCGGTCATCACCAGGGCGGTGTTGACGTCGGTCAGGGCCACGCCGTCGTACAGGTTCTTCAGGGTTTCGCGCTGGATCAGGTCGCCGTCGACTTCTTCCAGGCCTTCGCACGCTTCGGTGACGATGGTGTTCAGGCGGCCCATGTCCAGCGGCGCCAGGCTGCCGTCGGCACGGGTGATGCGGATCGACGGGTGAGCGTTGACCGCTTCTTCGGTTGGTGCGTGGGCAGCGCGCTCTTTCGAACGACCGTCACGGTAGATCACGTAGTCGCGAGCGACTTTTTGCTCGCCGGCACGCATCAGGGCCAGTTCGACCTGGTCCTGGATTTCTTCGATGTGGATGGTGCCGCCCGATGGCATGCGACGCTTGAAGGTCGCGGTGACCTGTTCGGTCAGGCGGGCAACGGTGTCGTGGATTCGCGACGAGGCAGCAGCGGTGCCGCCTTCAACTGCGAGGAACGCTTTGGTGATGGCGACGGTGATCTTGTCATCGGTGTAGGGAACGACAGTGCCGTTACGCTTGATCACACGCAGTTGACCTGGCGCGGTGGCGGACAGATCCGAATTCGAATCGGCGGCCTGCGGCAAGGTGCCCTGCGGGTTCTCGCGAGTTGTGTCGGTTTGCATGGGGGGTGTCTCCACATTCTCTATGTTTGTTTGGGCACCATCACGGTGCCCACCGTTCCGTCCTGAAGCACTACAACCGGCGAGCGCCGGGCATAACAACTTCGGGACAGATCAGGAAGGGGGCTATAGGGCGCCGCTTCCATGCCGAAGTCTTTGGTCTCGTGCCGTGGGCGCAAGACCGGGGGTCCTTTGAGGTGACAGTTCAGGACTGCAACACCCGTACCGTTTTCACCACTTGGGGTCGAAATACAGTAGCCATCCGCACGCGCGGTTTGGTCTTTCAAAAATACGTATGGTTCAACCGGACAGAGGCAATAAAAGCGCTTGAAATTGGTGTCTGGTTTGTGTTTGGTTTTTTGCGCAAAACCCTACATCTAGGGGTTTTTTAGCGCCGGGGTACAAGATAATGCGTTTTAGGGGGGGATTGCAACGTACTACCTGTGGATAAACCTGTGCGTAAATTGTGTGTGAAAGAGGTAACCGGCGTGTAGGCCGCGACGCTGCTGGACCGGACCTTTTTTCAGCGATTTTCAACCATCGAAATCGCCCGGGCGGATTTTTAAGGGCGCGAACCCTATCACAAAAAACCCTGTTGTCCGAACGCATTTACCCGCTTGTGTTCTCGACGGGCGGCGTTTATACAATCGGCCCAGCGTGTATACATATTTATCCCCCCGAATCATTACAAAAAGACGGGCGGATCCTTCCTTATTAGTGTTTTTGGCAAGCAGAGGTCACCCGTGGAGCAAGAAGCCTGGCAGGTATTGATTGTGGAGGACGACCAGCGACTGGCCGAACTGACCCGCGATTACCTGGAAGCCAATGGCCTGCGTGTATCGATCGAAGGCAATGGTGCGCTCGCGGCGAATCGCATCATCAAGGAACAGCCGGACCTGGTGATCCTCGACCTGATGCTCCCCGGTGAAGATGGCCTGAGCATTTGCCGCAAGGTCCGCGCCCGCTATGACGGCCCGATCCTGATGCTCACTGCCCGCACCGATGACACTGACCAGATTCTCGGCCTGGACCTGGGGGCTGACGACTACGTCTGTAAACCGGTACGCCCGCGTCTGTTGCTGGCGCGCATCCAGGCGCTGCTGCGCCGTAGCGAAACGCCCGAGGTCGCCCCGGAAAAACAGCGGCGTCTACAGTTCGGCCCGCTGATCGTCGACAACGCCTTGCGCGAAGCCTGGTTGCAGGGCAACGGCATCGAGCTGACCAGCGCCGAATTCGACCTGCTCTGGCTATTGGTGGCCAATGCCGGGCGCATCCTCTCCCGGGAAGAGATCTTCACCGCGCTGCGGGGCATCGGCTATGACGGTCAGGACCGCTCCATTGATGTGCGCATCTCGCGCATCCGCCCGAAGATCGGCGATGACCCGGAGCATCCACGGCTGATCAAGACCGTGCGCAGCAAGGGCTATCTGTTCGTTCCCGAGGCTTGCGTAGACCCGTCCCTGTGAACTCGATCTTCCTGCGTATCTATGGCGGCATGTGCGCCGCGCTGATTCTGGTGGCGGTGCTCGGTGTGCTGGCGTTGCACCTGCTCAATGAGGTCCGCAGCGAGCAATACCGCGAGCGCCTGGCCCACGGCACGTTCTCGCTGATGGCCGACAACCTGCAACCGATGAACCAGACCGAGCGCCACCGGGCTTTGCTGGTGTGGGAGCGGCTGCTGGGGATTCCGCTGGCGCTGAAAACCTTTGCCGAGACCGACCTCGACTTGACCCAGCGCACCCGTGTATTGCGCGGCCAGGCATTGGTGGAACAGACCGGGCCGCATGCGGCGAAGGTCTACAAACTGGTCAGCGACAAGGAGCAGTTGATGCTCACCGGGGAAGTGCAGCAGATCAGCGAGCAACTGGCCCGGGCGACCATCTACCTGTTGACCGATGAACTGGTGCGCACCCCGGTTGCCGACCAACCCTTGCGCCTGGCGCAATTGAAGGAAAGCAAAGGCTTCGGCTTCGACCTGCGGCTGGTCACGGTTGACGAGGCGGACATGGACGAAGACCAGAGCCGCCGGGTATCCGAGGGCGACACGGTGATGGCGTTGGGCAAGGGGGGCGATTCGATCCGGGTGTTTGCCGGCATGGTGGGCACGCCGTGGGTCCTGGAAATTGGCCCGTTGTATCAGATGAATCCTTATCCGCCGGAGTGGCTGGTGCTGATTGCCGCGCTGGGCCTGACGCTGATCGGTTTGATCGTCTATCTGTTGGTGCGCCAGCTCGAGCGACGCTTGCGTGGCCTGGAAGCCGCCGCCACGCGCATCGCCAAGGGCAGCCTGGAAACCCGCGTGCCGGCGCGCGGTGCGGACTCGGTGGGGCGGCTGGCGTCGGCGTTCAACGGCATGGCCGAACACTTGCAGCAGTTGCTGGCGATCCAGCGCGAACTGGTGCGCGCGGTGTCCCACGAATTGCGCACGCCGGTGGCGCGCCTGCGCTTTGGCCTGGAGATGATCGGTTCGGCCACCACGCCGCAAGCTCTGGAAAAATACTGCCAGGGCATGGACCACGACATCGAGGACCTCGACCGGCTGGTGGACGAGATGCTGACCTACGCGCGGTTGGAGCAGGGCTCGCCGGCGCTGAACTTTCAACGCATCGATCTGGATGCCTTGGTCGATCAGGTGATCGAAGAACTGTCACCGTTGCGCGCCGACGTCACGGTGCAACGCGGGTTGTGCTTGTCGGCCGCCGATAACGACGATGCCTGGGTCGAGGCCGAACCGCGCTATCTGCATCGGGCGATCCAGAACCTGGTGACTAATGCCATGCGTCACGCGCAATCCCGGGTGACCATCAGCTATCAGGTGGGGCAGCAGCGATGCCGGGTGGATATCGAGGATGACGGGCCGGGTGTGCCGGAGTTGGCGTGGGAGAAGATATTTACGCCGTTCCTGCGCCTCGACGACAGCCGCACCCGCGCGTCTGGAGGCCATGGGTTAGGCCTGTCCATTGTGCGACGCATCATCCATTGGCATGACGGGCGCGCGTTGATCGGCAAGAGCAAGAGCCTGGGCGGGGCGTGCTTCAGCCTGAGCTGGCCGCGCAATCAGGAGAAGCGTTGAGTTTTTTGGTGACTGTTTTGCCCGCGATGTGGGCCCGACAGGCGCCAAAAAACTCAGGCCTTGATGCTGACCAGACTCAACAACTGCCCGTCCTTGACCCCAAACTGCGCATCCAGCTCGGTGCCATTGCGCCATTCGCTGGACAAATCAGTGAGCAATCGCAACCGCACCTCACCCGACTCACGCCACTCCAGCACTTCGGCGTGTTCGAAATAAAAGCGTTGCTGAACGATCGGATAGAGCGCCTTGAACAGGCTTTCCTTGACCGAGAATGTCAGGGTGACCAGCAACGCCCGTTGATCGTGATCACCGGCCGCCAAGCGCTGGAGCTCCGGTGGATTGAGGATTTCCCCGGCCAGGCGTTCGGCCCGTTCGGCATTGAGCAGGTTTTCCAGATCCATGCCCAGGCCGCGCCAATGGCTTTTGTTCGCCACGATTGCCGCGGCCCGGCCTGTGCTGTGGGTGATCGAGCCTGTGATATGACCAGGCCAGACCGGTGCCCGGTCTTCACCGATGGCCGGAATGAAGCTCAAGCCTTCCAGTCGCTGTAGCGCGGCCCGGGCACATACCCGTCCGGCGAGAAACTCCGCCTGTCGTTTGGCCACCGAGCGCTGGATGCTTGCCGGCACTTCGACAGAGCTGCGCTGAAAGTCATCGCTGGCCAGTTGGGTGCTATCGAAATGAGTACTCAGCAGGACCGTATCGGGCAGCACAAACGGCAGCGGCCAATGGTCATCGAGGGGCGTACAGCAGGCAGGCAGGACGGGGGCTGGATTCATGTCGGGCATTTTGCCGTTAAGCACCAAGGCTGGGTAGTAGCGGCGTGGCTTTTGTGGCGAGGGAGCTTGCTGTGGCGAGGGGGCTTGCCCCCGTTGGGTGGCGAAGCCACCCTAAAACCTGCAATCGCATTGTGTCAGATAGGGCGCGTTTGCCGGATATACGACTGCTTCGCAGCCGAACGGGGGCAAGCCCCCTCGCCACAGGGAGCCTTGCTCAGCTTCAGTCGCTGTATCTCAACCAAAGATCTTCTTGAAAAACGCCTGCATGTCCGCCCATGATTTTTCATCCGCGGCCTTGTTGTAGCCTATGTCCGGCCCGCCATGATCGCCATGGCCCAGTCGATCGGCATCCGGGTTGGTGAAGCCGTGCCTGGCGCCGTCGAGGCTGACGAACTTGTAGTCGGCACCTGCCTTGTCCATCTCACTTTTGAACGCCGTGATGTTTTCCGGGGTGACGATGCTGTCCAGCGCCCCGTGTTCCACCAGTATTTTCGCTTTGACACTGCCCGGCGTTGCTGGCGTGTTGGTCGCCAGCGCGCCATGGAAACTCACCACGCCCGCCAATGGCACGCCCTGTCTTGCGGCATTGAGCACCACGGCACCGCCGAAGCAGTAGCCGATGGCGGCGATTTTATGCGGGTCGGTCTGTGGCTGTTTTTTCAGCAGGTCGAGCCCGGCCTGAAACCTTGCGCTCGACACGGCACTGTCTTTCGCCACGGCTTGCATGAAAGCCATGGCGTCCTTGGGATGCTCGGTATTTTTACCGTCGCCGTACATGTCGATGGCCAGGGCGCTGTAGCCCAGGCCGGCGAGATCACGGGCGCGACGCTTGGCGTAGTCGTTCAGGCCCCAGAACTCATGCACCACCACGACCCCGGGGCGCGGGCCTTTGATGGCATCGTCATAAGCGTAATAGCCGATCATTTTCGTGCCGTCGGCACTTTGGTAGGGGATTTCCCGGGTCTGGATAGCGGCCTGGCTGAGCCCGCTCAGGGCCAGCAGGAGGACGGCGAGGAACAGGCGCATGGTCGGATCTCCTGTTGAAACGTGTCGAAACATACGGAAGGGGGCGGTTCAGCCCAGGTTCAGAGTGCGTTCAGGGGGAGTTCAGGGCGCGGTGCGTAACCTTGCCTCGTACCCAAAAAACAAACGGCACATGAGGAAACTCCCCAATGACTGGATTCAAAAAACTGCTTCTGGCATTCACGGTTCTGGGCGCAAGCACCGCAGCTTTCGCGTCCGACGACAACTTCGCCAGTCTTACTCTTGGACAGACCAGCGACAAGGTCAAAAAATCCCACGCCCTGAACGACAACCTCAATCACCCGAACGCCGATGGCGTAATCGGCAAGGACACCACCTGGGGTGTTCGTCTGGGCCAGCAAAACACCAAGGGCCGCTACTACGCCACTTACGACAATGTGTCGGGCTCCCACAATGGCATTAAACTGCGTCAGGAAAACCTCCTGGGCAGCTACGATCTGTTCTACCCGGTGGGCGGCAGCACCAAGCTGTTCGGTGGCGCCACGGCCGGCCTGACCAAAATGACTCAGGAGTCGCCAGGCTTCAGCCGCGACAGTGATATCGGCTACGCCATCGGTGGCCAGATGGGTGTGCTGCAACAGGTTTCGCAGAACGCCTCGGTTGAACTGGGTTACCGTTACCTGCGCAGCAACGCCAGCACCGAGATGAGTGAGCGCGGCGGTAGCAAGCAGGGTTCGCTGGACCTGACCAGCAGCGCCCAGACTTATCTGTCCGCCAACTACGCTTTCTGACAAGCGTTTCGTGAACGGCCTGCGCCGGATCAGCCCGAGTGACTGATCCGGCGTTGCCATGTTAGCTATTGAGGTGCGACGTTGCGCCTCTGGAGATATTGATTTGCCCGGGAGTGCAATATGAAATTGCTGGTCGTCGAAGATGAAGCGCTGCTGCGTCATCACCTGCAAACCCGTCTGACGGAGAGCGGCCACGTGGTCGAGTCCGTGGCCAACGCCGAGGAGGCGCTGTACCAGACCGCACAGTTCAACTTTGACCTGGCGGTGATCGACCTCGGTTTGCCGGGCATGAGCGGGCTCGACCTGATCCGCCAGTTACGCTCAGGTGGCAAAACCTTCCCGATCCTGATCCTCACCGCGCGTGGCAACTGGCAGGACAAGGTTGAAGGCCTGGCCGCGGGTGCCGATGATTATCTGGTCAAGCCGTTTCAGTTCGAAGAACTGGAGGCCCGCCTGAATGCCTTGCTGCGACGTTCCAGCGGTTTCACCCAGTCGACCATCGTCGCTGGCCCGTTACTGCTGGACCTGAACCGCAAGCAGGCGTCCCTCGACGAACAGCCGCTGGCACTGACCGCGTATGAGTACCGTATTCTCGAATACCTGATGCGCCATCATCAGCAAGTGGTGCCCAAGGATCGCTTGATGGAGCAGCTCTACCCGGATGACGACGAGCGTGATCCGAATGTGATCGAGGTGCTGGTCGGCCGTCTGCGCCGCAAACTGGAGGGGCCTGGCGGGTTCAAGCCGATCGACACCGTGCGAGGCCTGGGCTACCTGTTCAACGAGCGTTGCACTTGATCCGTTCGCTGCGCATACGCTTGATGCTCGCCGCCACGCTGTTGGCGGTGTTGTTCATGTTGGCGTTGCTACCGGCGATGCAAGGCGCCTTCAGCCTGGCGCTGCAGGACTCCATCGAGCAGCGTCTGGCATCCGACGTGACCACGCTGATCTCGGCCGCCCGGGTGGAGAACAACAGCCTGCAGATGCCGGCGCAATTGCCTGACGAGCGCTTCAACCTCACCGACAGCCGATTACTCGGCTACATCTATGACCGTGAAGGACATCTGGTGTGGCGTTCGAAGGCGACCCAGGAAGAACGTATCAACTACAAGCCGCGCTACGACGGACGTGGCAGTGAGTTTGCGCGGATCCGCGAAGCCAATGGCCAGGAGTTCTTCGTCTACGACGTCGAGGTCAAGTTGCTTGGCGGCAAAAGTGCAGCCTTCAGCATCGTGGCGTTGCAGCCGGTTCGCGAGTACGAGCTGACCCTCGAAGGCCTGCGGGAAAATCTCTATCTGGGTTTTGGCGCGGCACTGCTGGTGCTGCTGGCGTTGCTGTGGATCGGCCTGACCTGGGGCTTGCAGGCTTTGCGGCGCTTGAGCCAGGAGCTGGACCAGATCGAAGGTGGCACCCGCGAAAGTCTCAGTGAGGAACATCCCCGGGAATTGCTGCGCCTGACCGGCTCCCTCAACCGTTTGCTGCACAGTGAGCGTGAGCAGCGCAGTCGCTACCGTGATTCTCTCGACGACCTGGCCCATAGCCTGAAAACGCCACTGGCGGTGTTGCAAGGCGTCAGTGAAGACCTGGCCCAGCGTCCCGAGGATCGCGATCAGGCCTGGGTGCTGCAAACCCAGATCGAACGCATGAGCCAGCAGATCAGCTACCAACTGCAGCGCGCCAGCCTGCGAAAAAGCGGCCTGGTACGTCATCAGGTGCACTTGCGACCGGTACTGAAAAGCCTGTGCGACACGCTGGACAAGGTCTATCGCGACAAGCGTGTGCACGTCGCGTTCGATTTGCCCGACCCGTGCTACGTGCCGATCGAACAGGGCGCTCTGCTGGAGATGATGGGCAACCTGCTGGAAAACGCCTATCGCCTGTGCCTGGGCGAAATACGCATCAGTGTGCGCGAAACCCTCAGCGGCACTGAGTTGTGTGTCGAGGATGACGGCCCCGGCGTACCACAGAATCAGCGCGCACGGATTCTCGAGCGCGGAGAGCGCCTGGACCGCCAGCACCCTGGGCAGGGTATCGGCCTGGCGGTGGTCAAGGACATCATCGAAAGCTACAGCGCCAAGCTGACCCTGGGGGATTCACCGATGGGCGGGGCGGCGTTCCGGATTCATTTTCCGGCGGTGTGAACGGATATTTGATAGCAGTCTTTTCGGGCTACAGGTATCAGGCGTTAAACGACCGGCAACAATGTTTTGTTGGCGTTCCGCCGTTTGGTGGCAAGTAATAAGCCCCGCCTTATTGACGACATGCACACGCAGAGCCTGTGTTGGTTGCATGAGTGGATAGGGGCTGAAGCGTTACAAGCCACCAATGGAGATAAAAATGGAAAGGAAGAAAGTTTGGCTGACGTTTGACGACGGTCCTCGGCAAGCCCAGACCGAAACCGTGCTCGAAACACTGGAGCTGTTTGATATCAAGGCAACGTTTTTTATTGTTGGCAATCTGGTTGCCAGGCATGGCGAGCGTATCAAGCGCATCCTGGACGAAGGGCACCGGATCGGCAATCACACTTACGATCATCTAAGACTGGTCGGTCAGGACAAAGATACCATCATCGATCAAATCAAGATGACGGAGCAGGCACTGACTCCCTACCAGCAGCCGGACCTGATCATGAGGCCGCCTTATGGCGCTCACGATGCGATGGTCGATCGCACTGTCGCCGAGTTGGGGTATCGGCAGGTTCTCTGGAGCGTGGATACCCTGGACTGGAGCAGCAACTATCAACCTGGGGGCTGGGTATCCCATGGTGTTGAGCAAATAAGGAAAAGAAAGAACTCCATTGTGCTGATGCATGACATACACGCGACCACGGCCAATAATCTTGGCCGGTTCATCGGACAAATAAAACTGCTGGGCGATGTGGATTTCGAATCACCAGCCACACTGGCGATTCCGCCGGTCAGTCAGTTGAATATGTATGTGGTTGTAAGGGGCGATACATTGTCCAAAATTGCCAGAGAGTTTTATGGTGATGCTGCCAAGTACCCACTGATCTTTAATGCGAACAGGTCGGCGCTGGATCATCCAGACAAAATTTACCCTGGCTTGTCACTGATCATCCCGCCTCTGGAGTAAGCGTTCGCAAATCCTGGACGGGGTATTACCGGGTGCGTTCGGGAGACGCCAGTGATCACTGCGCAACGCAGGTGCTGAAACTCAGCTCTCCTGCGCCCGATATGCCCCTGGCGTCAGCCCCGTCCACTTCTTGAACGCCCGGTGAAACGCCGACGGCTCGGAAAACCCCAGCTGCTCGGCGATCTGTTGCAACGACAGGTCGGCGCGGCTCAGGTGATAAATCGCGATATCCCGGCGCAACTGGTCCTTCAATTCCTGAAAGCTCGAACCCTCTTCCCGCAAATGCCGGCGCAGGGTCTGCGGGCTGATGTGCAGGTGCGCGGCCACGGCTTCAAGGTCAGGCCAGCGTGAGCTGTCGCGACTGAGCAAGCGCCGCAGGCGGCTGCTCAAACTGTCGCCATCGTCCGGGCGCGAGAGCAGGTCGGCGGGGGAGCGCTCGAGGAAATGCTTGAGGGTACGTTCGTCCTGCAGCAGCGGCATGGCCAGGTAGCGGCTGTGAAACAACAGGCTGCTCTGGGGCCTGGAAAACTCAAGCGGGCAGGAAAACAGCAGGTCGTACTCGGCGCCGTGTTCCGGCCGGGGGTAGCTGAACGTGGCCTGCTCCAGGCGAATGCGCTGGCCGATCAGCCAGCTGCCGAAGCGGTGCCAGATCACCAGCAGGCTCTCGCTGAGGAAATGATCCGGGTCCCAGAGTTGTGAGTCGTCCAGGCTCAGGCGCACCCATTCATCTTCGCGGCTCAGGGTCAAACGCGGAGCCCCGGGGAATAGGCTATAAAACAATAAGCCGCGATGGAGTGCCTTATCCAGGTTGCGGCAGTGAATCACGGCATGGCACATCATCGCGAAGCTGCCCGGCCTGCTTGGGGCTTGCCCGAACCCCAGGTACTCGTCGTCCAGCGCCAGCCACAACGCCTGGATCAATTGGGTGAATTGCTCCGGAGCGATGCGTGCCCGGGGCTCGTCCAGCAACTCGGGGCTGATTCCCAGTTGCTGTAGCAGGTCCGAATAGTCGTAGCCGTGCCGATGCGCACCACCCAGGGCGGCGCGGGCGAAATGACTGGCGATGGTGCGTTCGCGCATGGCAGTAGATCTGACCGTTGATCGACGGATGTTAGCTGCGCACCGCGGGCATGAACAGGGCGGATATCCGCCAAATAGCAGGACGACTGTTAATGGAAGGGCGGAAATCCGCCACATGCTTATAACCGTTCGGTGACAGGGAGTTCGCTGCAACCCCGGAGATCAAAAGGCTTGCAGGGTTTTTACGGAAGGTGGCACGGGCCTTGCGATACAACGAGCAGATGCCTGCCGTTGCGCAGCTCGAAAAAACAAATCCCTCCAGTGCAGGAGGGTTCGCAATTGCGGTGTTGCGGGCAACAGATGGATGTTGTCACCGGGCACCCTTGAGGAACTTTGCAATGACGACTCGTCAGCCACTGTACAAATCCCTGTATTTCCAGGTGATCGTTGCAATTGTCATCGGTATTTTGCTCGGTCACTTCTATCCGCAGCTCGGTGTGGCGGTAAAGCCGCTGGGTGACGGGTTCATCAAACTGATCAAAATGATCATCGCCCCGATCATCTTCTGCACCGTCGTCAGCGGTATCGCCGGCATGCAGGACATGAAAGCGGTCGGCAAGACTGGCGGTTACGCACTCCTTTACTTTGAAATCGTTTCGACCATCGCATTGCTGGTGGGTCTGGTCGTGGTCAACGTCGTGCAGCCAGGCGCGGGCATGCACATCGACGTAAGCACCCTGGATGCCTCCAAAGTCGCTACCTACGTAGCGGCTGGTGCTGATCAAAGTGTCATCGGCTTCCTCCTCAACGTGATCCCGGCCACCATCGTTGGCGCATTCGCCACGGGCGACATCCTGCAAGTGCTGATGTTCTCGGTGATCTTCGGTTTCGCCCTGCATCGCCTGGGTGCCTACGGCAAGCCGCTGCTGGACTTCATCGATCGCTTCGCCCATGTGATGTTCAACATCATCAACATGATCATGAAGCTCGCGCCGATCGGTGCTTTCGGTGCCATGGCGTTCACCATCGGTGCCTACGGTGTCGGCTCGCTGGTGCAGCTGGGTCAACTGATGGCGTGCTTCTACATCACCTGCCTGCTGTTCATCCTGATTGTGCTGGGCTCCATCGCCCGTCTGCACGGCTTCAGCGTGCTGAAAATGATCCGCTACATCCGTGAAGAACTGCTGATTGTGCTCGGTACTTCTTCTTCGGAATCGGTGCTGCCACGCATGCTGGTCAAGATGGAGCGTCTGGGCGCGCAGAAATCTGTCGTGGGTCTGGTGATCCCGACCGGTTACTCGTTCAACCTCGACGGTACCGCCATCTACCTGACCATGGCCGCGGTGTTCATTGCCCAGGCAACCGATACGCACATGGACATCACGCACCAGATCACCCTGCTGGTGGTGTTGCTGCTGTCCTCCAAAGGCGCTGCGGGTGTGACCGGTAGCGGCTTCATCGTACTGGCTGCCACCCTGTCCGCCGTGGGCCACCTGCCGGTCGCCGGCCTGGCGCTGATCCTCGGTATCGACCGCTTCATGTCCGAAGCCCGTGCCCTGACCAACCTGGTCGGTAACGCCGTGGCCACCATCGTTGTGGCCAAGTGGGTCAAGGAACTGGACACCGACGTGTTGCAAGCGGAGCTGGCATCGGGCGGTCGCGGCATCGCCGACGAGCCTAAAGACGATGCACTGGGCCACGTCGAAGGGGCAACCCCGACGAACGCCAAGTAAGCCTTGTTGTAATGAAAAACCCGCTTCGGCGGGTTTTTTCATGCCCGGCGATTGAGCGCAACGGTCACTGCACGTGGCGTATAAGGTGATTGCTGCAAAGCAATCGGCTGCCTAGGCTGTGGGCATCGTTAAGGGAGAACGCTCATGTTCGGTCCACTGGCATCACTCAAGGTTCTGGATTTCTCGACACTGCTGCCGGGGCCGTTCGCCTCGTTGCTGCTGGCGGACATGGGCGCCGAAGTGCTGCGCATCGAATCACCGACCCGCATGGACCTGCTGCGGGTGTTGCCGCCCCACGATCAAGGTGTGTCAGCCAGTCATGCCTACCTCAATCGCAACAAGCGCAGCCTCGCCCTGGACCTCAAGCAGCCTGAGGCGCTGGAGGTGATCAGGTCGTTGCTGCAGGACTACGACATTGTGCTCGAGCAGTTCCGCCCAGGTGTCATGGAGCGTCTGGGCCTGGGTTACGAAGCCCTGAGGGCGATCAATCCGAAATTGATTTATGTGTCGATCACCGGCTATGGCCAGACCGGCCCCTACAAGGACCGCGCCGGCCATGACATCAACTACCTGGCCCTGTCCGGGCTGGCGAGCTACACCGGCCGTGCCGACACCGGGCCGCTGCCGTTGGGCATGCAGGTGGCGGATGTCGCCGGTGGTTCGCTGCACGGAGTGATTGGTTTGCTGGCGGCAGTCATTGCCCGGCAGCAAACCGGTCAGGGTCAGCACCTGGATGTCAGCATGACCGACTGCGCGTTCAGCCTGAATGCGATGGCAGGTGCCGGGTATCTGGCCTGTGGCGTCGAGCCGGCTCCGGAAAACCAGGTGCTCAACGGTGGCAGTTTCTACGATTACTACCGCTCCCGGGATGGGCGCTGGCTGTCGGTGGGCAGCCTGGAACCGGTATTCATGAAACAGTTGTGCACGGCATTGGGGCTGGAGGAATTGGCCGGCCTCGGCCTGTCACCGCAACCGGCGCATCAGAAACAGCTTAAAGACGCGCTGAGGGTCGAGTTCGAAAAGCATGACTTTGCCGAGTTGCGTACGCTGTTCGCCGAACGGGATGCGTGTGTCGAGCCGGTATTGAGCCTGGGAGAAGCGCTGCATCATCCACAGTTGCAAGCGCGGGAGTTGGTGACCGACGTGCCCCGTGGCGATGGCTCGTCCCAGGCGCAGATGGCGTGTCCGCTGAAGTTTTCGCAAGGGTTGCCTGAGCCCCGGCATATTGGCGCGGCGCTGGGGCAGCATACGGATCAGGTGTTGGGGGAGTTGGGGTTCAGTGCTGAGCGGATTGCTCAATTGCGGTTCGCCAAGGTAGTTCTCTAGCGTCTGCCTGCGAAGAGGTTAGTACGGCCAGCACACATCCCGCTACTCGACCCGCATCTCCCCACTGAACACCAAGGTATTGCGACACCGCCGGCACAGGTACCGCCGTCCCTGCCGAACCAGGCTGTGGCGCTGTGCCGAGAACGGGAAGTCGCTGTCGGCGCACGGACACTTGTAGATGTAGCGGGTCACGCTGCGGCGTTTGACATCATAGGTGTGGCAGCGGTTGGGCGGCAGTTCGTACACGCCGCGCATGATCAATTGCCACTCTTCGCCATGGGGCTGGATGCGGTCGCCGAACAGCTGGTGGGCGATCAGATGTGCGACTTCATGGGCCACGGTCTGCTTGAGGAAATCTTCGGTGTTTTCCCGGTACAACTGCGGGTTGAAGCGCAGCAGGTTCTCGTGCAAATGCGCGACACCGGCTTTTTGCCCGCGCAGCTTGAGGCTCACCACGGGGCGCTTGAAAGGTCGTTTGAAAAAGGATTCGGCTAGTTGGAAACAGTCTTCGACGCGGGTATTGAGTTGCTCGGGCATGCTTGATGGATCTCCAGAGCGGTCGAGTATGCCGCAACCCTGGGACCTTGCGAATCGCCAAGGTGCCGAATGGTCGTGTGCCGTCTCGTTGCTGAAGAATGAAAAGGCCGCCTTGCGGCGGCCTTTGTCAGCAGTTCCGATTTTCAGTGATGAGCGACTAACTGGTGTAGACCGGGCCCACGCCGAGTCCCCAGACAATGACTGTGAACGCCATGATGGCGACCAGCACCACCAGGCCTACGGCGAGCACCGAACTTGAAAACAGGAAGCCCTCGTCAGATGGAATGTTCATGAATGTCGGCAAGCCCACATACAGCAAATACACCGTGTAGCAGATGGCGGCGGTGCCGACGATCATCCCCAGCCACAAGTGCGGGTACAAGGCAGCGAGTCCGCCGATGAACAACGGTGTGGCGGTGTAGGTTGCAAACGCAATGCAGCGGGCGAGGCTTGGGTTGGCGTCATAGGTGCGGGCCATCCAGTGGATGAACGCGCCCATTACCGCAACACCACCGAGCATCGCCACGTACGACATGATCGTCATCCATATCGCGCTTTCTACGGTCAGCATCACGGGAGCCCGATTGCCGATGACCCAGCCGACCTGCGTGGTGCCAATAAAGGCAGACACGGCGGGGATCGCCGCCAGAATCAGTGTATGGGTCAGGTACATGTGGCTGATGCTTTCCTCCTGGTCGCCACGGATTTCTTTCCATTCTTGGTCAGGGTGGGTGAAGAGCCCCACTACGTGATGGATCATGCCAGTCACTCCTCTTGTTTTACCGTCGCCCCCCAGTGGAGCGCCTACGGGCCAATGCGGCCAAGTAAGTCATAGGTCTGAATTTGTATGTGACCTTATGTCGCAGTATAGGGAGGAGTTTCCCCAGAGGGAGTAGGGGCTTTAGAGCAAATCGCGCTGTAAACCCGGTTGTTAATCGCTGCAGGGTCTGTAGGTGAGCTGGAGATGTTGCCCCCTCGCCACAAGTGCAAAGAATTTGCGTAAAATGCCGGCCTTTCGTCACACCTCACGGATTTCGCGTCATGGGCACTCTCACGGTCAACCAGAACAAACTGCAAAAGCGCCTTCGCCGACTGGCCGGTGAGGCAGTTGCCGATTTCAACATGATTGAAGACGGCGACAAGGTCATGGTCTGCCTGTCCGGTGGCAAGGACAGCTACACCATGCTCGATGTGCTGATGCACTTGCAGAAGGTCGCGCCGATCAAGTTCGAGATCGTGGCCGTGAACATGGACCAGAAGCAGCCGGGTTTCCCGGAGCACGTGCTGCCGGCCTACCTCAAGGAACTGGGGATCGAGTACCACATCGTCGAGAAAGACACTTACTCGGTGGTCAAGGAACTGATTCCGGAAGGCAAGACCACCTGCTCGCTGTGCTCGCGCCTGCGTCGCGGCACGCTCTATACCTTCGCCGATGAAATCGGCGCGACCAAGATGGCTCTTGGTCACCACCGCGACGACATCGTCGAAACGTTCTTCCTGAACATGTTCTTCAACGGTTCGCTCAAGGCCATGCCACCGAAGCTGCGCGCCGACGATGGTCGTAATGTGGTGATCCGCCCGCTGGCCTACTGCAACGAAAAAGACATCCAGGCCTACTCGGACTTCAAGCAATTCCCGATCATCCCGTGCAACCTCTGCGGTTCCCAGGAGAACCTGCAGCGTCAGGTGGTCAAGGAAATGCTGCTGGACTGGGAACGCAAGACCCCGGGCCGTACCGAGAGCATTTTCCGCAGCCTGCAGAACGTGATCCCGTCGCAACTGGCGGATCGCAATCTGTTCGACTTCACCAGTCTCAAGATCGACGAAAGCGCCGCATCGCGCTTCGTCAATGTGGTCAACCTCTAGTCAAAAACTGTAGGAGTAAGCCTGTGGCGAGGGGGCTTGCCCCCGTTGGGCTGCGAAGCGGCCCCAAATCTCTGATGAGCCAAAGATTTTGTGAGTGCTGCGCACTCAAACGGGGGCAAGCCCCCTCGCCACAGGTCGCTCCCACATTTGGTTTTTGTTTCATTCCTCAGGAGAGGGCATGCGCGATTACAAGTGGCTCAATGAATACTGTCTGAACCGCTTCGGTTCGGCGGCTGAACTGGAAGCCCATCTGCCCGTTCCCAAAACCCCGGCGCAACTGCGCAAAATCAGCGACGATCGCTACCTCTCGACGATGGCGTTGCGGGTATTCCGTGCCGGGCTCAAGCACAGCCTGGTGGATGCGAAGTGGCCGGCCTTCGAAGAAGTGTTCTTCAAGTTCGACCCGGAAAAAGTCGTGCTGATGAGTGCCGAGCACCTTGAACGCCTGATGCAGGACACGCGGATCATCCGTCACCTGGGCAAGCTCAAGAGCGTGCCGCGCAATGCACAGTTCATATTGGATGTGGCCCATGAAAAGGGCAGCTTCGGTGCGCTGATCGCCGATTGGCCGGTGACCGATATCGTCGGGCTCTGGACCTTCCTGAAAAAACGCGGACATCAGTTGGGCGGTCTGTCGGCCCCGCGTTTCTTGCGGATGATCGGCAAGGACACTTTTGTGCCGAGCTATGACGTGGTCGCGGCATTGAATGCGCAGGACATCATCGACAAGGTGCCGAGCAGTCTGCGCGACCTGGCGTTAGTGCAGGACGTGTTCAACCAGTGGTATGAGGAAAGTGGCGGGCGGCCGATGAGCCAGATTTCGATGATGCTGGCTTACACAGTGAATCATTGAGACCGAGTCGCCCCAATCGCGAGCAGGCTCGCTCCCACATTGGATCTGTGTCGTTCACAAAATCCCCTGTGGGGGCGAGCTTGCTCGCGATGGCGTCAGATCAGGTGGCAGAGATTTCACCTTCACCCACCAGCTTGCGGTTCAACTGATACCGCCAGCGCACATACAACAGTGCCGAACAAAACACCGCCAGACTCGCGCCCATCTCCAACAAACCGAAGATCTGCCGGTTCGGGTCATAGGCAGCCAATGCGCCCTTGATGAAATACAGGTTCACTACAAAGCACATCCACGAATGCCCGCGAGGGCTGCCGATGATCATCCCCGGTGCCAGAATCAGCAGTGGCACCAGCTCGATCAACAGAATCACCCAGGGGTGTGCCCCGTGCAGGTCGGCAATCGCCAGGTAGTAAACACACAGCAGTCCCACCAGGCCGAAAAAGCACAGCAGGCTGATGGCGCGCATCGCCTTGACCCGTGGTTCGAGCCATTCGAGGGCGGGCAGGATCTTCGGCTTCTTGGCCACCTCAGCTCTCCAGTTTCTGTGCAGTCTTGGCCAGACGCATACCCAGCGCGCGGCACAACGCCACTTCATGGGCATCCAGACCGCTTTTGCCGTCGGCACCGGCGTGGTGGCTGGCGCCGTATGGCGTACCGCCGCCCTGGGTTTCCAGTAGCGCCGACTCGCTGTAGGGCAGGCCGGTGATCAGCATGCCGTGGTGCAGCAGTGGCAGCATCATCGACAGCAGCGTGGTTTCCTGGCCGCCGTGCAGGCTCGCGGTGGAGGTGAATACACCCGCCGGTTTGCCCACCAGGGCGCCGGTCAGCCACAGGTTGCTGGTACCGTCGAGAAAGTACTTGAGTGGCGCGGCCATGTTGCCGAAACGGGTCGGGCTGCCGAGCGCCAGGCCGGCGCAGTTCTTCAGGTCGTCGAGGCTGGCATACAGCGCGCCTTCGTCGGGAATTTCCGGCGAAACGGCTTCGCACTCGGTGGAAATCGCCGGCACCGTGCGCAGGCGGGCCTCAAGCCCGGCCTGTTCGACACCACGGGCGATCTGCCGGGCCATTTCGTTGGTCGAGCCGCTGCGGCTGTAGTACAGGACCAGAATGTACGGTGCGCTCATGGCAACAGTTCCAGGATCTGCTCCGGTGGGCGGCCGATGATGGCCTTGTCACCGACTTCGAGAATCGGTCGCTCCATCAGTTTCGGGTGGGCGGCGATGGCGGCGATCAATTGCGCTTCGCTCAGGCTGCTGTCAGCCAGGTCGAGGGTCTTGTACTCGTCCTCGCCGGTGCGCAGCAATTGCCGGGCGCTGATCCCGAGTTTGCCCAGCAGGCCCTGGATCTGCGCGGCGTCCAGCGGGGTTTCCAGGTAACGGACCACGGTCGGCGTCAGGCCACGGGCTTCAAGCAGTTCGAGCGCACCGCGGGATTTCGAGCAGCGCGGGTTGTGATAAAGCGTCAGATCGGTCATGAGCGGGTCGCATCTTGCGTAAGGTGGCGGCTATTCTAACTGTGCAACGCGCAATCCAGAACCGTGAGAGGCGATGGGTCGCAGGTGCATTCAATTTTTGACAAGGAACACGACATGACAAGGCGACTGGCAGCAGCATTGGCGATCATCGGAGCGTTGATGCTGGGGGGCTGCGGTAATGACTATGGCATCGACCAAGATGGTCATAAAATCGCCTCTGACCGCCTGGATGGCAAATGGCTGGTGCTCAACTACTGGGCAGAATGGTGCGGACCTTGCCGTACCGAGATACCGGAGTTGAACACCCTGGCCGAGCAGCTCAAGGACAAGAAAATCGGTGTGTTCGGAGTCAATTTCGACAACGTCCAGGGGCAAGAGCTGAAGGGCGCGAGCGAGAAACTGGGGATCAGGTTCACCGTGCTGGCGCAGGACCCTTCCGAACTGTTCGAGTTGCCGCGCAGCGAAGCGTTGCCGGTGACCTACATCATCGATAACAAGGGCAAGGTACGTGAGCAGTTGATGGGTGAACAGACGGCGGCGGGGGTGATGGCGAAGCTTGAGGCGTTGCAGGCTAAAAACTGATCGGATGATCGATTCACTGTGGCGAGCGGGCTTTTTGTGGCGAGGGGGCTTGCCCCCGTTCGACTGCGTAGCAGTCGTAAACCGGTGTACATGGTGAATCTGATTAAACGCGGTGACTGGGTTTAGGGCTGCTTCGCAGCCCAACGGGGGCAAGCCCCCTCGCCACAGGTTTCTCGGGATACCCAGGGGGATCAACCCTCCTCAAGCCACCAACGCAGCGGCTTGCCTTCGGCTGGCCAGAAGCGTATCTGCTCGATCGGGGAGACGTCCCAGCGCTGGACGTTTTCCAGGGCCTGAAGGAAGCGTTTTTCCTGTTCCATCAGCGCCGGCGCGCACAATTTGCGGGTGCTGCCGATTTTGCCGAAGGTCAGTTTGTCGCCATCGAGGGTGTACGGCGCAAACCAGTGGTTGCAGCCGCCATTGCCGTAGGCCCGGCCATCTTCGCCGAAGGTGATGGTCAGGTGGCTGTAGTCCATCAACGGCCGCTCGCCGATCCACTCCAGAATGTAGCTGCGGTTCTGTTGCAGTTGCACCGGCTCGGCGGCGCAGCCCAGCAGGCTGGCGCCGACCATGGCGGTCAGAGCGAGGCGTTTCATCACGCAGGCTCCTGGCATTTCGGGCACAGGTGTTTCTCGCCGACAGTGGTCCAGCCCAACTCGGCAATCCGCGCGGTGGCGGCAGGCTTTTCGGCCTTGTTGCCCAGCTTGGCATCGACGGCGAACTCGAAGCTCAGCTCTTTGGCGCAGCTGTCACAGTTCACTTGCCAGGTGTGGATGGCCAGTTCACCGAACACCGGGCCACTGGCCACCGCGACCCATTGGCCGGGCGGGTTGATCAGGTGGCGAACCGTTTCGACGGTCAGGCGCATGGACAAGTCCTTCGCACCCTTGAGGGTCACGACCAGCACGTCATTGTTGCGAATCGAACCACCGTTGCCAGTGACTTGATAACGCCCCGGCACCAGGGCGCGGCATTCAGTGAGGGTGTGTTGCGGGTTCATCAGGCTGTAGCGGAAATCGTGTTCGACCATGGGTCCTCCAAATATGCGCGATATGCTAGCACGGGCTTGCACGCCGCATCGCGCAGGCAGATGACCTTCGATCCGTTTCAGTCTCCCGTCACCAGGTTTTCCGGGGTGCCCGCTGCCCAGGCTGAAATGTTGCGCAATGTGATGGTGGCAATCGCGTCCAGCGCTTCGCGGGTCAGGAAGGCCTGGTGCGCAGTGACGATCACGTTAGGAAAGGTCAGCAGCCGTGCCAGCACATCGTCTTGCAGCGGCAGGTCGGAGCGGTCCTCGAAGAACAACTGCGCCTCTTCCTCATACACATCCAGCCCGAGGTAACCCAGGCGACCGTCTTTCAAGGCATCGATCAGCGCCGGGGTGTCCACCAGGCCGCCACGCCCGGTATTGATCAGCATCGCGCCCGGTTGCATGTGCGCCAGGGATTGACGGTTGATCAGGTGCTTGCTCTGCTCGTTGAGCGGGCAGTGCAGGCTGATGATCTGCGATTCGGCAAGCAGCTGCGGCAGGCTCAGGTAGCGCGCGCCGAGGGCTTTGACCTGTGGGTTGGGGTAGGGGTCATAGGCCAGTAACTGGCAGCCAAACCCGCTCATGATTTTGGCGAAGGTCGCGCCAATCTGACCGGTGCCGACCACGCCGACGGTCTTGCCTACCAGGTCGAAACCGGTCAGCCCCTGTAGTCTGAAATCCCCATCTCGGGTGCGGTTGTAGGCGCGGGGCAAGCGGCGGTTGAGTGCGAGGATCAGCGCCACTGCATGTTCGGCCACGGCGTGGGGCGAATAGGCCGGGACGCGCACGATGGTCAGTCCCAGACGCTTTGCCGTCGGCAAGTCGACATGGTTGTAGCCGGCCGAACGCAGGGCGATCAGGCGTGTGCCACCGGCGGCCAGGCGCTCGAGCACCGCCGCGCCGAGGTCATCATTGATGAACGCGCAGACCGCTTCATACCCTTGGGCGAGCGCTACCGTGTCGAGGCTCAGGCGCGCAGGCTGAAATTGCAGCTCGATGCCGGCCGGTTGCTCGGCCGCGAGAAAGCTCTCGCGGTCGTAGTTCTGGCTGCTGAAAAGAATCGTACGCATGCGGTGCTCCTTGAAGGTGGCCTGCACCGTTGAGCAAGCCTGCATTCGACAGTCGTCAGGTTAGCTCGCCGGCAGCCTTTAACGATTGCGCTGCATCAAGCATTCATGCGCGCCTGGGCCGCCAGGCGATTGATTGCCCGGTCGAGCTCATCCAGTGCCACGCTGGCTTTCGGGTCCTGTTGCTTGAGCAGGGTTTCGCTGCGTTGGCAGGCCGCACGCAATTGCGGTACGCCGCAATAACGCGTCGCGCCATGCAGGCGATGGACCCGTTCGATCAGGGCG
Organism: Pseudomonas sp. GL-R-26; assembly: GCF_019947365.1. NCBI lineage: Bacteria > Pseudomonadati > Pseudomonadota > Gammaproteobacteria > Pseudomonadales > Pseudomonadaceae > Pseudomonas > Pseudomonas sp. GL-R-26. The sequence continues at coordinate 119,476 of NZ_JAGYGI010000005.1, forward strand.
TTGTGGTCGTTGCTTTGCTGAGCGAGGCGGATGGCTTCGCGGTCGGCTTCCAGGGATGCGAGCAGCATCGCCAGCATGTCCGCCGCCAGATCTGCCTTGCCGGCGGCCAGACGCAATCCTTCGTCGTGGTCGAGCACCAACAGATCATGGGCGCCTGCATGTCCATCGCCGGAACGCTCCGGGCTGTGATTGCGCAGCGCCAGGCCACTCCATTTCAGCACCACCTGGGCCAATTGCCGTTCACTGATCGGTTTGGTCAGGTAGTCGTCCATGCCGCTTTGCAGCAGTGCGCGTTTTTCGTTGGCCATGGCGTGGGCGGTGAGGGCCACGATCGGCAGCGGGGTGCAATGGCGTTCGCTTTCCCACTGGCGGATCGCCTCGGTGCTCTGGCGACCGTCCATGCCGGGCATCTGCACGTCCATCAACACCAGATCGAATGTCTCGTTCTGTACCGCCTTGATGGCGGCATAACCGCTTTCCACCGCGAGCACCTTGGCGCCCATGTCTTCGAGCAGGGTCTGCACCAGCATCAGGTTGGCCGGATTGTCGTCGACGCAAAGTACCTTCGGGGCACGGCTGGACACCGGTTCGCCCGGTTCGCTGCGCATCGGTCGCGGGTTGACCAAGTCAGAAAGGGAGCGGCGCAGCTTGCGGGTGCAGGCCGGTTTCGCCTGGAGCTGGCTGTGGGGGTTGGGCACGGAAAGATGGAACAGCGTCTGTTCCGTGGTCGGGCACAGCACCAAGACTTTGCAGCCAAGATGCTCGAGGTCCCAGATGTGCTGGTTGAGGCGTTCCGGCGGCATGTCGTTACTGGTGATGCCGAGCACGGCAAGCTCGATCGCCTGGTCGGTCTGGTGGGCGGCGGTGACGCCATTGGTCAGGCTTTCCAGGGTATTGAACGGTGTGGTGCTGAGGCCGCAGTCTTCCAGTTGATGCTGCAACGCCTGCCGCGCCAGTTCGTGGTTTTCCAGTACTGCCACCCGTCGCCCGAGCAAGGGCGCGGAGGGCAGGTCTTCGGCATCGTCGCGGGTTTTCGGCAGGCTCAGGCTGATCCAGAACTCCGAGCCTTCCCCCGGCGTACTGTCGACGCCGATCTCACCGCCCATCTGTTCGATCAGGCGCTTGGAAATCACCAGGCCCAGGCCAGTACCGCCGGGCTGCCGTGACAGCGAGTTGTCGGCCTGGCTGAAGGCCTGGAACAGGGCGCGCACGTCCTGGTTCGACAGACCGATGCCGGTGTCCTGAATGCTGATGCGCAACTGCACGGTGTCTTCGTGTTCTTCTTCGAGCATGGCGCGGGCGACGATGGTGCCTTCGCGGGTGAACTTGATCGCGTTGCTCACCAGGTTCGTCAGGATCTGCTTGAGCCGCAGCGGGTCGCCTACCAGTGACAGCGGCGTGTCCCGGTACACCAGGCTCACCAGTTCCAACTGCTTGGCGTGGGCGGCCGGGGCGAGGATGGTCAAGGTGTCCTGGAGCAGGTCGCGCAGGTTGAACGGAATATGGTCGAGCACCAACTTGCCGGCCTCGATTTTCGAGAAGTCGAGAATCTCGTTGATGATGCCCAGCAGGCTGTCGGCGGACTTTTCGATGGTGCCCAGGTAGTCGAGCTGGCGTGGGGTGAGCTCGCTTTTTTGCAGCAGGTGGGTGAAGCCGAGAATGCCATTGAGCGGCGTGCGGATTTCATGGCTCATGTTGGCCAGGAATTCGGACTTGATCCGGCTCGCTTCCAGGGCTTCCTTGCGCGCCAGGTCCAGCTCGATGTTCTGGATCTCGATGGTTTCCAGGTTCTGGCGCACGTCTTCGGTGGCCTGGTCGATGCTGTGCTGCAATTCTTCCTGGGCATTTTGCAGGGTGCCGGCCATGCGGTTGATGCCGGAGGCCAGCTCGTCCAGTTCCTGACTGCCGAGGGGTGGCAAGCGGGTTTCCAGATGACCGTCCTTGAGTTGGGCCACGGCCTGCTTGATCTGGCTCAACGGCCGATTGATCGTGCGGCCCATGCGCAGGGCCAGCAGTGCCGCACCCGTCAGTCCCGCAATGATCAGCATCAGGCTGGCGAACAGGCTGCGGTAACCACGCAAAAGCATGCTGTTATGGGACAGTTCAAGCTCGACCCAGCCCAGCAGGCGATCGGCTTCTTCGGGAATCACGTCCCCGGCCAGGTTGCGGTGTTTGCCGAATACCGGCAGCAGATAGCGGGTCGCATCGTTGCCACTGCGGCGCAGCATCTGCGTGCCACTGCCGGAAGGTGTCTGGTTGAGCATGGTCGGGCCGGCGTGGGCCAGCAGCGTGCGGTCAGGAGCCAGGAAGGTCACCGCCCTCACGTCGGTTTGTTCCAGGGCCTGGGTGGCGATGCGTTCGAGCAGTTCGTTGTCCTGATGGCCCATGGCGGGCGCCGCCAGTGGGGCCAACTGCTCGGCGATCATTTCGCCGCGCTGCATGAGCTGGATGTGCAGGTCAGCCTGTTGCATCCAGGTAAAATAACCCCCCAGCACCAACGCCATCAGGCTGGTTGGCAACAGGGTCAGCAACAGCACGCGGCCTTTGATTCCCAGTTTCTTGAGCACGCATCTCTCCTGCATCCCGCTATTTATAGACCCGTACATGCATCCGCCATGCACCACTTGCGCAGTGTAGCGATTTGCTCGCGGGCAATCCTCGTAAAAATGGTGCCGTCATTCGTCGGTCCGGGCGGCTCTTTGGCAAAACGGACAAACCGTGGGTTGCCCCTGGCGAGGCAATCTTGAATAATCACTTAACTGAGAATTGTTTGCAGATAGTCATGGCTCCCATCACTGCTGGCCTCCCCCGAATCCTGTCCATCGAAGACGACCTTGTGCTCGGCGCCTACGTGCATGAGCATCTGGACCGCAGCGGCTTCCAGGTGACCTGGTGCCAGAACGGTCAGGAAGGCCTGGATATTGCCCGCAGGGAACCTTTCGACGTGGTGCTGATGGATATCCTGTTGCCGGGCATGGACGGCCTGGCGGTGCTGACCCAATTGCGCCAGAGCCATTCCACCCCGGTGTTGCTGATGTCGGCCCTCGGTGCCGAGGCCGATCGCATCAGCGGCTTTCGCCTGGGGGCCGATGATTACCTGCCCAAGCCCTTCAGCATGGTGGAGTTGAGGGTACGCATCGAAGCCATTCTGCGGCGGGTGGCACTCGACCGTCGACCCGCGCCCGCAGTGCTGGCCTCGTCAATGGACAGCCTGCGTTTCGACGATGAAAGCTTCGAGGTCTTTTACGGCGAACAGGCCGGTGGCCTGACCCGCAGCGAGTATCGGTTACTGGAGACGCTGCACCGCAGCGCCGACGAAGTACTGAGCAAAGCCTTCCTTTATCAACAGGTGCTGCAGCGCGGCTACGCGGCCCATGACCGCAGCCTGGACATGCACATCAGCCAGATCCGCCGCAAGCTCAAGGCCATTGGCTACACCGAGCGTGAAGTGCGCACGGTATGGGGCAAGGGCTACATCCTGAGCGCCGCCGATGAAATGTAATTTGCCGGGCAGGCATTCGCTGTTCTGGAAGCTGGCTTGTCTATTGGTCGCTTTCTGCCTGCTGATGATCTGGCTGAGTTGGTCTTGGGGCCGTTACATGGAGGAACGTAACCAGTTCCTCTCCGATGAGGCTCGCGGCACCCTGTCCGGTTATGCCGCCGAAGCCGAGCAGGCGTGGCAGCAGCGCCAGAACGTCGGTGTCGATGACTGGCTGCAAGGCATGCATCATCGGGAAAAAGGCTGGGTCGGTGTCATCGGCGGTGATTTGCAGTCCTTGAGCAACCAATCGCTGACGGACAAGGAAGTCGAACGCCTGACTTTTTTGCGCGGCCTCGATTGGCCAATCCACAAGAAAGGCCAACCGTGGATGCGCATACCGTTTCCCGGTGATCCGTCCGCCGGCAGCCTGGTGATCGAGCTGCCCAAGCGCTTCGTACCCGGGCGTTACCGGGTGTTCTGGCGGGTGATCACCAATGGCGTGATTCCGGGATTGTTCACCTTGCTGCTGTGCGTCGGGCTGTATCGCGTGTTGGTGGTGCCGCTCAACAGCTTGCGTGAACAGGCCAATGCCTGGCGTGCCGATCAACTGAACGTACGGCTGTCGACCCGGACCACCAATCGATCGGATGAACTGGGTGAGTTGGGGCGGGCGTTCGATCACATGTCTGAGCGCCTGCAAAGCACCGTGGCTTTGCAACAGCAACTGCTGCGCGATCTGTCCCACGAGTTGCGTACCCCCTTGAGCCGCCTGCGAGTGGCCAGTGAAAGCGAGCAGGGGCTGGAGCCATTGCGCGAGCGCATTGGTCGTGAGGTCGATGGCATGCAGCGCTTGGTGGAGGACACGCTGCAACTGGCGTGGCTTGATACCGAGCGCACCCGATTGCCCGACGAAGCGATCCAGATCCAGGCCCTGTGGGAAATGCTCACGGAGAACGCCTGCTACGAAAGTGGCTGGCCCGATACGCAGTTGCAATGCACGGTGGATGCATCCTGCTGGGTTCGCGGTCATCTCAACACCCTGGCCCAGGCGTTGGAAAATATTCTGCGTAATGCCATTCGTCATTCGCCGGCGGGAGGCATTGTCCAATTGGGCGGTCGTCGTGATGGCGATTTCTGGCACCTGTGGCTGGAGGATCAGGGTGGCGGTGTGGCAGAAGCTGATCTGGAGCGGATCTTCCTGCCGTTCACCCGACTCGACGGTTCGCGGCCGGGGGATGGTGGGTTTGGCCTGGGCCTGAGCATCGCCAGGAATGCGGTGCAGCGTCAGGGTGGACAGCTGTGGGCGCAGAACACAGGGACCGGGTTGCGGATGAATATGCGCTTGTTGGCGGATGTTAATAGCGCCAGTGCCGACGCCATCGCGAGCAGGCTCTCTCCCACATTGACCGTGTTTGAATCGCGAAACCTGTGATCACCGCGGTACCCTGTGGGAGCGAGCTTGCCCGCGAAGAGGCCCTCAAGTTCACCGCAAAATATCTGCTTATTCCCATTAACCATAAGCACCATACTTTGCGTGATATGGCCTGCGAACGTTTGCCGGTATGATAGGCACCCCCGCAGTCTGGATTGCGAATACGCCATGACCTTGCAGTACCCAACCATCGCCGATTGCGTCGGCAACACTCCGCTGGTTCGTTTGCAGCGCCTGCCCGGCGCCACCAGCAATACCCTTTTGCTCAAGCTCGAAGGGAACAACCCGGCGGGTTCGGTCAAGGACCGTCCGGCGCTGTCGATGATTACCCGCGCCGAACTGCGCGGGCAGATCCACGCTGGCGATACGTTGATCGAGGCGACCTCGGGCAACACCGGGATCGCTCTGGCCATGGCCGCCGCGATCAAGGGTTACAGGATGATCCTGATCATGCCGGACAACTCCAGCGCTGAGCGCAAGGCAGCCATGACGGCCTATGGCGCCGAGCTGATTCTGGTCAGCCAGGAACAGGGCATGGAAGGCGCCCGTGACCTCGCGCAGAAGATGGAAGCCGAAGGTCGCGGCAAGGTACTGGATCAGTTTGCTAACGGTGACAACCCTGAGGCGCACTACACCACCACCGGTCCGGAAATCTGGCGCCAGACCCAGGGCACCATCACCCATTTCGTCAGCTCCATGGGCACCACCGGCACCATCATGGGCGTGTCGCGCTACCTCAAGGAGCAGAACGACAACGTGCAGATCATCGGCCTGCAGCCGATGGAAGGCTCGGCGATCCCGGGTATCCGTCGCTGGCCTCAGGAATACCTGCCGAAGATCTACCAGGCCGACCGCGTGGACCGCATCGTCGACATGGCCCAAAGCGAAGCCGAAGACGTGACCCGTCGTCTGGCCCGCGAAGAAGGCATTTTCTGTGGCGTGTCCTCGGGCGGTGCCGTGGCGGCAATGCTGCGCCTGTCCAAAGAAGTTGAAAACGCGGTGATCGTCGCGATCATCTGCGACCGTGGCGACCGTTACCTGTCGACCGGCATTTTCGACGCGCCCAACTGATGGCCAAACATGAAAGAGGCCTGCGCTTCCAGCCCACCGGCGGCAGCAAGGCCCCGCAAGTCCCGACCGGCAAAAAGCAGCGCCTGACCATCGAGCGCCTGGCCAATGACGGTCGCGGTATCGCGTTTTTCGAAGGTCGCACCTGGTTCGTCATCGGCGCAATGGCCGGTGAAGAGATCGAGGCGCGCGTCCTCGGTGCCCACGGCAAAGTGGTCGAGGCGCGCACCGAACGGGTATTCAAGGCCAGCGAATTGCGCCGCCCGGCACCGTGCGCCCATGCCGGCCGCTGCGGCGGTTGCAGCGTGCAGCATCTGCCCCACAACGAACAGCTTGCCCTGAAACAGCGCATGCTCGCCGAGCAGTTGTCGAGGGTCGCGGGCGTCGAGCCCGAAGAGTGGGCGGCGCCATTGAGCGGTGCGGAGTTCGCTTACCGGCGTCGCGCCCGCGTGGCGGTGCGCTGGGACATGAAGGCGAAAAAACTCGAAGTCGGTTTCCGTGCCGCCGGCAGCCAGGACATTGTTGGCATCGATGACTGCCCGGTGCTGGTACAACCCTTGCAACCGATCATGAGCCGCTTGCCGGAGATGCTGCGGCGCTTGAGCAAACCCCAGGCACTCGGGCATGTGGAGTTGTTCAGCGGCTCGACGCTGGCCGTGTTGCTGCGGCACATGGCGCCGTTGTCCGACGCCGACCTGACGATCCTCAAGGAATTCTGTGCGTTCCATGAAGCCCAGTTGTGGCTGCATGGCGACGGCGAACCGCGTCCGGTCGAGGCCGATCAGTCGTTGGGCTATCGTCTTGAACAGTGGGACCTGGAGCTGGCGTATCGTCCCGGGGATTTCATCCAGGTCAACGCCGCCGTCAACGAAGCGATGGTCGCCCAGGCACTGGACTGGTTGAGGCCGACAGCGGATGAGCGCGTCCTCGACCTGTTCTGTGGTCTGGGCAACTTTGCCTTGCCGCTGGCCAAGGCCGCTCGTGAAGTGGTGGCGGTCGAAGGTGTGCAGGTGATGGTCGATCGGGCAGCGGCGAATGCGGCTAGTAATAATCTGCATAACGCGAAGTTTTTTCAGGCCGATTTATCCCAGCCTTTGACGGACGCCGAATGGGCCGCCGAAGGCTTTTGTGCGGTACTCTTGGACCCACCGCGTGACGGTGCTTTCGAGGTCGTGCGCAAGCTCAAGAGCCTTGGCGCCGAACGTTTGGTGTATGTGTCGTGCAACCCTGCAACTCTGGCGCGCGACACGGTCGAATTGATCAAGCAGGGCTACCGGTTAAAACGTGCCGGGATTCTCGATATGTTTCCTCAAACGGCACATGTCGAGGCCATGGCGTTATTTGAAGCGAGCTAGGATGCTCGTCTGGTCCGACTGGCCCGCCCGTGCAGCCGCGCACCCAGCCCGACGTGGGCGCACGGGCAACGAAGGTCAGCGATTTGACGCATTGAATCTGCGTCGTAGGGAAGGTAAGCAAGATGGTACAGGTGAGAGCACACCAGCCGATCAACACCGACGGCAGTATCAATCTCGAGGCTTGGCTCGATCATGCGGTCAGTGTCGATCTGGCACTGGATCGCGAAGCCTTGAAAGAGGCCTGCGAGTACGCTCGCGAGGCCGAACAACAAGCCAATGCGGCACAGAATCTGTGGTCGGAAGGTAACTCGACTTTCCGTACCGGGCTTGAGATCGCCGAGATCCTCGCCGACCTCAAGCTTGACCAGGATTCACTGGTCGCCGCGATCCTGTATCGAGGCGTGCGCGAAGGCCAGATCAAGTTGCCGGCCGTCAGCCAGCGCTTCGGTCCGGTGGTGTCCAAGCTCATCGACGGCGTGCAGCGCATGGCCGCGATCAGCGACAGCCTGAGCCCGCGCAAATCCCTGGTGCTGGGCACCCAGGGCCAGGTAGAAAACCTGCGCAAGATGCTGGTGGCCATGGTCGACGACGTTCGCGTTGCCCTGATCAAACTGGCCGAACGCACGTGCGCGATCCGCGCGGTGAAGACCGCCGACGACGAAAAACGCAACCGCGTGGCCCGTGAAGTCTTCGACATCTACGCTCCGCTGGCCCATCGCCTGGGTATCGGTCACATCAAGTGGGAACTGGAAGACTTGTCCTTCCGTTACCTGGAACCGGACCAGTACAAGCAGATTGCCAAGTTGCTCCATGAGCGGCGACTGGATCGCGAGCGTTTTATCAGCGATGTGATGAGTCAGCTGAAAAACGAACTGCAGGCCACCGGCGTCGATGCCGACATCAGCGGCCGGGCCAAACACATCTATTCGATCTGGCGCAAAATGCAGCGCAAGGGGCTGGAGTTCAGCCAGATCTACGACGTGCGTGCCGTGCGTGTGTTGGTGCCGGAAATGCGCGATTGCTACACCGCGCTCGGCATCGTCCACACCCTGTGGCGACACATCCCGAAAGAGTTCGACGACTACATCGCCAACCCCAAGGAAAACGGCTATCGCTCGCTGCACACCGCGGTGATCGGGCCCGAGGGCAAGGTGCTGGAAGTGCAGATTCGCACCCACGCGATGCACGAAGAAGCCGAACTCGGCGTGTGCGCGCACTGGCGCTACAAGGGCACCGACGTCAAGTCCGGTTCCAATCACTACGAAGAGAAAATCTCCTGGCTGCGTCAGGTGCTCGAATGGCACGAAGAGCTGGGTGACATCGGTGGCCTGGCGGAACAGTTGCGGGTCGATATCGAGCCGGACCGGGTGTACATCTTCACCCCGGACGGTCACGCCATTGACTTGCCGAAGGGCGCGACCCCGCTGGACTTCGCCTACCGCGTCCACACCGAAATTGGTCACAACTGCCGTGGCGCCAAGATCAACGGGCGCATCGTACCGCTCAACTACAGCCTGCAAACCGGTGAACAGGTCGAGATCATCACCAGCAAGCACGGCACCCCGAGCCGCGACTGGCTGAACCCGAACCTGGGCTACGTCACCACGTCGCGAGCACGGGCGAAGATCGTTCACTGGTTCAAGTTGCAGGCTCGCGACCAGAACGTCGCGGCCGGTAAAACCCTGCTCGAGCGCGAGCTCAATCGCCTCGGCCTGCCGGCGGTGGATTTCGACAAGCTGGCCGACAAGGCCAACATGAAAACCGCCGAAGACCTGTTCGCCGCCCTCGGTGCCGGGGACCTGCGCCTGGCGCAACTGGTCAACCTGGCGCAGCAACTGGTCGAGCCGGAGCGTGGCAACGAGCAGCTTGAACTGATTCCACGCAAGGCCACCGGATACAAACCGGGCAAGCGCGGCGACATTCAGATCCAGGGCGTCGGCAACCTGATGACCCAGATGGCCGGCTGCTGCCAGCCGCTGCCGGGGGATGCCATCGTCGGTTACATCACCCAGGGCCGTGGCGTGAGCATTCACCGCCAGGACTGCGCCTCGGTGCTGCAACTGAGCGGGCGGGAGCCAGAGCGGATCATCCAGGTCAGCTGGGGCCCGGTACCGGTGCTCACCTATCCGGTGGACATCGTCATCCGCGCCTACGACCGTTCCGGTTTGCTGCGTGATGTTTCGCAGGTGCTGCTCAACGAGCGGATCAACGTGCTGGCGGTCAACACCCGCTCGAACAAGGAGGACAACACCGCGCTGATGTCCCTGACCATCGAGATTCCGGGGCTGGATGCATTGGGGCGGTTGCTGGGGCGGATTTCCCAGTTGCCGAACATCATCGAAACCCGGCGTAACCGTACGCCGTGATGGTGTTCATGTCTGGCACCGTTCTACTGTGTGAGCGAGCTTGGCTCCGGGCGGCGATCCGACGATGGCTGCTTGAAGGACACATTGATGTTGAATGTGACGACGCTATCGCGAGCAAGCTCGCTCCCACAGGTTCTCGCAGAGTTTAATAAATGTATTCACTTGAAGACCTGCTTCACCTGATGAACCGCCTGCGCGATCCGCAGTACGGTTGCCCGTGGGACATCAAGCAAACTTACGCCAGCATCGTCCCCCACACTCTGGAAGAAGCCTACGAAGTCGCCGACGCCATTGAGCGCGGTGACTTCGATCACTTGCAGGGTGAGCTGGGCGACCTGTTGTTCCAGGTGGTTTATTACAGCCAGTTGGCCCGGGAAGAAGGGCGCTTCGAGTTCGCCGGCGTGGTCGACAGCATCACCCGCAAGCTGATCCGCCGCCATCCTCACGTGTTCCCCACCGGTGATCTGTATGCGCCAATGGATGTCCCGCGCCTGAGTGAAGCGCAGGTCAAGCAGCGTTGGGAAGAGATCAAGGCCGAGGAGCGCGCGGAGAAATCTTCAGCCCCCGAACAGCTGTCGTTGCTTGATGACGTCCCCGCGGCCTTGCCGGCGTTGTCACGGTCGGCGAAATTGCAAAAGCGCGCAGGGCAGGTCGGTTTCGACTGGCCGGACGCCTTGCCGGTGCTCGATAAAGTACGTGAAGAGCTCGATGAAGTCCTCGAAGCCATGTCGGAAAATGATCCCGAGGCCGTGGCCGACGAGATCGGCGACCTGCTGTTTTCCGTGGTCAATCTGGCGCGGCATCTCAAGGTCGATCCGGAAACCGCACTGCGTGGCGCCAACGGCAAGTTTGAAAGACGCTTTCGTTTTATCGAACAGGCATTGCGCGACACCCGCCGTCCCATGGAAGATTGCACCCTCGAAGAGTTGGACGCCTTGTGGGGCGAAGCCAAACGTCAGGAAAAGAATTTGCCCAGCTGCGGTTGAGCAGTAGCCTAAGTGAGTAATAAGCACCATGAGCATTTCCCTTCGCGACCAGTTGCTCAAAGCAGGGCTGGTCAACCAGAAGCAGGCCAAGCAGGTCAGCAAAGACAAGCAGAAACAGCAACGCCTGGCCCACAAAGGCCAGGTCGAGCTGGATGACTCCCAGCAACGCGCGGCACAGGAAGCCATGGCCGAGAAGGTCAAGCGCGACCAGGAGCTCAACCGCCAGCAGCAGGAAAAGGCTGAGGCCAAGGCCCGTGCCGCGCAGGTCAAGCAATTGATCGAAGTCTCGCGCCTGCCGAAATTGACGACCGAGGATTACTACAACTTCGTCGACGACAAGAAGGTCAAGCGCATCTCCGTCAACACCCTGATGCGCAACAAGCTCAGCAGCGGTTCGCTGGCCATCGTGCATCACGCTGGCGGCTACGAAGTGATTCCGCGCGAGGCTGCGCTGAAGATTCAGGAGCGCGACCCGCAACGCATCGTGCAGTTGAATGTGCAGACCGAAGAAGTCAGCGTCGAGGATGATCCGTACGCAGCCTACAAGATCCCTGATGATCTGATGTGGTAATCGCTTCTCTGGCATTACATGTTTGTTAGTACATTGCTGGATTAATCAATTGAACCCGAAAGATCGCGTCGATACGATCTCTCGGGTTTTCTTTTGCCCGAAATATTCTCAGGGGAGAGAACTAATGGAATGAACTTCAATGAATAAGGATATTCTCAATGCTGGTAAGTATCGCCTCGTTACGCCAACCCACTTTTAAATCGCAGCTTTCACGGCCGCGACAACTCGATCAATCCATTCACGATTATCTTGACGACGAGCTTGTCGCGCGAGCGGAGCTTGTACGCCGAAAGATCAAGATTGCTGCGAAAGCTGCTCGCGACGATCACGGCGGGTCTGCTTGCGTTTTCGTAACCTTGCCTGAGTTTTTCTGGAACATTCCCTGGCACGAAGTCCGCAATGAGCAAGAACTTCACGAACTGAGCTCTGCCTATCTGACGAAGGTGACCGAGTGTGTGACGCTGTTGATAAGCGATCTGCCAGTGGAACTGTACGGCAAGATCGTTTTATTGGCGGGAAGTTGTGCGACGCTGATCAAAGTGGGAGAGGGGGAGTCGAGCTATTACGATGTCGTTAATTATGTGCTGACCATTTCCAATAAGGAGTACGAGGCTGACATTCCGCTTATGTCGATGTGGCCGAAACGTTATGTGTCTGGAATCGATTTTGGAAGGCATGTAGGCGCGGAAGACGGGTACTGGTTTTTCAAGTTGTTCGATGAGGTCGTGGTAAGGGTAAAGAAAGTCAGTGATGTACGGGCCGAGCACAGTTACTTTGGTGGTTACGAAGGGATATTCATTAATAGTCTTGTCGCGGGTTGCCCATTCGGTATCAACTTGTGCCTGGATTATGCGGTGTTGAAAGACGGTGAACGGGATAAGGAAGTTGAACAGGCGGGGGCAAAAATCGATTTTCTGATTGCCTGTGGCATGAACTTCGATTACGGCAAGCGTCATCTGTCTTCGCTTCAGTTTGCCGTCCGCAATGACGGCATGGGTGATGGTGAGTGCGAGGTGGTGAAACTTGAGGCGGGCTGGATCGTCGGTGTTGTTCCTTCGGTGGAGATCGACGACTCGCTTCATTTAGCGGCCATTCAGATTGCCTGAGCCGCGTCCTCCGGTCGCAGCCTGCCCGTGCGGGGAAGGGGCAGGCTGCATGGTGGTGGAGTCTGTCTTCAACCGGTTGCGAGCTCGCGTTTGCGCTCGAGCATTTCCAGTTCGGCCCTGTAGTTTTGTGCGTCGATCTCGGAATGGAACATCCCGACCAGCAGGTCTTGTTGATGCACATCCCAGATCCGGATACCGGCGGCTACACCCTCGTGGGATTTATGTGAATCGTCGCGTTCAGTTACTTTTACAGTCATCTGCTAGCTCCAATCTCTGTTATCTGCAGCAAGGCGTGTGCAGGCCTTTGTTATATGTTTTGTTAGCTTGCTAAGTAAATGACTGAGTTTGGTAACGGTTTTTTGCAAAAACGGAAACAGTCCTGCAGCCCGCTAAACACGCGACATTCGGTCACAGGGCATTAAGTTTCATGACAAAAGCTTCATCTTCAGAACGCACCGCAGACGCTTGTAGGAGTGAGCCTGCTCGCGATAGCGGTGGGTCAGTTACCAGTGATGTTGCCTGGAATACCTCTATCGCGAGCAGGCTCACTCCTACAGAGGATTTGTGTATGTCTTGAGGCTTTTCTCAAGGCAAAAAAAACGCCCCGAACCAGTCGGGGCGTTTTCTTGTGCGGCGTTATGGCGGGGTGTTACTTGCCCTGCCAGCGCTTCAGTACCAGGGTGGCGTTGGTGCCACCGAAACCGAAGCTGTTGCTCATCACGGTGTTGATGGTGGCGTTTTCGCGGGTCTTGGTCAGCACCGGCAGATCGGCCACTTCAGGGTCGAGTTCGTCGATGTTGGCGGAGCCGGCAATGAAGTTGCCTTCCATCATCAGCATGCAGTAGATCGCTTCGTGAACGCCGGCGGCGCCCAGCGAGTGACCGGACAGGCTCTTGGTGGAGCTGATGGCCGGAGCCTTGTCGCCGAACACTTCACGCACACCTTTCATTTCCGCGACGTCGCCGACCGGGGTCGAAGTGCCGTGGGTGTTCAGGTAGTCGATCGGGGTGTCGACGGTGGACAGTGCCTGCTGCATGCAGCGGATCGCGCCTTCGCCACTCGGGGCAACCATGTCGTAGCCGTCGGAGGTCGCGCCGTAGCCGACGATTTCCGCGTAGATTTTCGCGCCACGGGCCAGAGCGTGTTCCAGCTCTTCAACCACGACCATGCCGCCACCGCCGGCGATGACGAAACCGTCACGGTCGGCGTCGTAGGCACGGGAAGCTTTTTCCGGGGTGTCGTTGCGCTTGCTGGACAGGGCGCCCATGGCGTCGAACAGGAACGACTGGCTCCAGTGCTCTTCTTCACCGCCACCGGCGAAGACGATGTCCTGCTTGCCCATCTGGATCTGTTCCATGGCGGTACCGATGCAGTGAGCACTGGTGGCGCAGGCAGACGCGATGGAGTAGTTCAGGCCCTTGATCTTGAACGGAGTGGCCAGGCACGCGGAAACGGTGCTGCTCATGGTCCGCGTTACGCGGTATGGGCCGACGCGCTTGACGCCTTTCTCGCGCAGGATGTCCAGCGCTTCCATCTGATTCAGGGTCGATGCGCCACCGGAACCGGCGATCAGGCCGGTACGCGGGTTGGACACCTGCTCTTCGGTCAGGCCGGAGTCGGTGATGGCGTCTTTCATGGCCAGGTAGGCATAAGCTGCCGCGTGGCCGACGAAGCGATAGATCTTGCGATCGATCAGTTCTTCAAGGTTGAGGTCAATGGAGCCGGAAACCTGGCTACGCAGACCCATTTCGGCATATTCCGGGTTGAACCGGATGCCAGGGCGGCTTGCACGCAGGTTAGCGGAGACGGTCTCTTTGTCATTGCCCAGGCAAGAAACGATGCCCAGACCAGTGATAACGACGCGGCGCATGCGGATAACCCTTAGAAGTTGTCAGTGGAGGTGAACACGCCGACCCGGAGGCCTTCGGCGGTGTAGATTTCGCGACCGTCGACAGTGACCGAACCGTCGGCGATGGCCAGGTTCAGCTTGCCCTTGAGGACGCGCTTGATATGAATGTTATAGGTGACTTTCTTGGCGGTCGGCAGGACCTGGCCGAAGAATTTCACTTCGCCCGAACCCAGCGCACGGCCACGGCCCGGCAGGCCTTGCCAGCCCAGGAAGAAACCGACCAGTTGCCACATGGCGTCGAGGCCCAGGCAGCCCGGCATCACCGGGTCGCCTTCGAAGTGGCAGGCGAAGAACCACAGGTCCGGATTGATATCCAGCTCGGCGACCAATTCACCTTTGCCGTACTTGCCACCTTCTTCGCTGATAAGGGTGATGCGATCAACCATCAGCATGTTCGGGGCGGGCAGTTGCGCGTTACCAGGGCCGAACAGCTCACCGCGACCGCAGCGCAGCAGGTCTTCCCGGGTAAAGGCGTTTTGTTTGGTCATGCGAGCTCCTCAATAGTCCCATGCGGCAGGTGGGGCAAATCTTCCCGGCCGATCGAAGCGTTCATGCCTCGAACCGGCAGCCTACTCATAGACTATTGCGTTGTGGTGAAAGTCACAGCACCAAGGACATGAATGTACACTTGTGCACTGAAATTATTATTCAAGCCCCTTTTCGGGCCTGTTCGGGTGACTAAGACTGCCGCACTTTCGCCTTTCACGCCAGTCGCAGATGCTCGAAAGGCCTGTACTACTGCACCCATCGCTGCAGAATTTGCTGCAGATCAGTCCGTTTGAACGGCTTGGCCAGGTAATCGTTCATCCCTGCCGACAGACAGGCTTCGCGGTCACCCTGCAAGGCGTTGGCGGTCAGGGCGATGATCGGCAGGTCGGTGCAGCCGGGTAGCTTGCGGATTTGTCGGGTGGCTTCATAGCCATCGATGATCGGCAAGCGGCAATCCATCAGGATCGCTTCGAAAATCAGGCTCTCGGCACTGCGTACCGCCTGCGCGCCGTCGGCGGCGACACTGACCTTGAAGCCCAGGCTGCGCAACATGGCTTCGATGACGGTCTGGTTGACCGGGTTGTCTTCGACCAACAGCACATTGCGCCCCTCGCCATTGCTGTTGCGCGATTGCGCGCGAGGGGGCAATAGCGGTTGGGTCTGCTGGTGCAGAGCCAGGGGGATTTCCAGGGTGAACACCGAACCGTGGCCTTCCTCACTCTGCGCGCGCAAGGTGCCGCCCATGCGTTCGGCCAAGGTACGGGCAATCGGCAGGCCCAGCCCTGTGCCGCCGTAACGTCTTGAAATGGAGCTGTCGGCCTGCTGGAAAGCGTTGAACATCAATTCCAGGCTTTGCGCCGGGATGCCGATGCCGCTGTCGCGCACGGTGCAGGTGAACCACAGCAACTCGTGGTCCAGCGACTGCCACTGCGCCTCGATGGTGACGCGGCCCTGCTCGGTGAATTTCAGTGCATTGCCAACCAGGTTGACCAGTATCTGCCGGATACGCGTCGGGTCGCCCTTGGCCTGCAAGCCGCGCATGTCGTCGGGGATCATCAGTTGCAGGTCCAGACCACGTTGCGCGGCGCTGTGCTGGAACGACTGGGCGCAACTGCCGATCAGGTCGGCGAGGTTGAACGGGATGTGCTCCAGTTCCAGCTCTGAACGTTCGATCCGCGAGAAATCCAGGATGTCGTTGATGACCTTGAGCAAGTGCTCGGTGGATTCCGAGGCCAGCGCCGCGTATTCCACCTGTTCCTCGGTCATGTCGGTGGTTTCCAGCAACTGCAGCATGCCCAGTACGCCATTCATTGGCGTGCGCAGTTCATGGCTCATCATGGCGAGGAAATCGGATTTGGCGTTGTTGGCCTTTTCCGCTTCTTCGCGGGTCTGGATCAGCTGCGCCATGGCCTGATGCTGTTCGCGGCTGGCCTGCTCGAGACCGCTGGCGAGGTTGTTGATGTGTTGCGACAGCGCCCCCAGCTCGGTGTCATCGACAATCGGTAGCGGTGTCTTGTAGTCGCCGTCCTGGATCGCCTTGACCGCATTGCCGATATCGCGGATCGGTTGCGACAGGCTGCCCGCCAGACGCCGGGCCACAATGAAGGTAAACAGCAGGGCAAACAGTGCCAGGATGGCGGCCTTGAGCACGATTTCCTGTTGGCGCCGGCTGAAGGCGTCGTTGGAAAGCCCGACGATCACCCGGCCTAGATAGTCTTCGACAGGGGCCACGGTGGCGGTTTTGCTGCTCTGGAAAAAATCATTGTGCAAAGCGATGCGCTGGAGCCGTATCGGTGCCTGGAACACTTCGAGCTGTTGCGCGCGATTATGATGTTCGTTCGGTTGTTCGACGTACACCAGAACCCGGTTGGCGCTGTCCTGGATTTCCAGAAAGCTCACGTTGGGTGTGGCCAGCGTCGCCTTGAGCAAGGTGTCGAGCACTTCGATGTTGCCCGAAATCACTCCGTACTCGGTGGCCGGGGCCAGTTGATTGGCGATCAGCTGGCCGGTGTGGGTGATTTCCTGACGCAGATCCTGAATACGCACGAACGTGAAGAAACTGATCAGCAACAAGGTCAGCAGCAGTGCAGGGCCGAGGCTGATCAGTTGGGTGCGGGTGTTGATGTCCCAGCGACGGCGCAAACTCATGGACGGCGTTCTCCTTCAGCCAGCAGTGTGGCGACAGACGCTTCGTTTATCTGTTCGATACCCAATGAACGCGCCACCTGCGGATTGCTCGCGACCTTGAATCGATGGGGATAGTACGTGTGCGGCCAGGTGGC
The DNA here is from genome assembly GCF_019947365.1 of Pseudomonas sp. GL-R-26. Classification (NCBI taxonomy): domain Bacteria; kingdom Pseudomonadati; phylum Pseudomonadota; class Gammaproteobacteria; order Pseudomonadales; family Pseudomonadaceae; genus Pseudomonas; species Pseudomonas sp. GL-R-26. Next base: position 136,521 of record NZ_JAGYGI010000005.1, read on the forward strand.
CGGAGGCCGGTCGAGCAATTCGTCGAGGACCGCCAACCAATCGCTCTGATCGCTATAGGTACTGGCCAGGCTCCCGGCCTTGACGAATCCGGCGTTGGGTCCGATCAGCGCCACTTGCCGGGAGTAGCTGCTCAACAGCAGGTTCTTTGCGGTTTGCGGGTTGTACAGGTCGGCATCGTCCAGGCCCAGCAACACGTCGCTTTTATTTAGCAGGGCCTGTAATGGACGACTGTCGTGAATGTTGTCCCAGCGCTGGGTGACCACCTCAAGATCCAGGGGGAGGGCGGCCTGACGCAGCTCATTCAAGAGGAATTCACTGTGGGTGTCGTAGAGCACGCCGACGCGTCTGGCCTGGGGCAACAGGGTGCGGGTCAAGCGCAACTGGCGATCCAGTGGTGGATCGCTCCATAGCAGGCAAAGGCGTGCAGGCAGCGAGTTGTTCAAGCGCTGCCGGGCCTGCAGGCGGCTGATGCGCAATACCAGTGTCGCCGGGCCCTGGGCGTTCTGCAGGCGCCAGTCGAGGCTGGGCAGGTCGAGCAGTATCAAGCGGATGTTTTCCGGCAACTTGTCCGGTATCGGCATTTTGGCCAGCGTCTGGAAGCGTACGCTATCGCTTGGTCGCAACTCGCTCAGGGCCTGGGTAAACGCCCGCACAGCGGGGCTGTCTTCGGCACCCGTGAGCAAAATGTCGGCCGCATTACTCGCCAGGCTGCCCAGCAGGCCGCTTGATAGCAGGCAGAGTATGGCCAGCAGCCGACCCAGGGTCGGCATTCTGCAGGCCGGACGATTCGGCATCTTAAAGCTCCAGCTCCGCGCTGAAATACATTACGTGGCGCTGGTCATAGTTGTTGTCGATGAAGGTGGTCGGCTGATTGTCCAGCCGTTGCTGGAGCACTCCGGCCAGCTCCAGGCTGGCCTTGCCCAAGGCGATACGTTTGGCGATGCGCGCATCGACCCGTTCGAAGCGGTAGCCGTTGAGGGCGTCATCGCCATAATAGAAAAGCGCACTGTTCCAGCCCTGGCCCCAATCGCGCAGCCATCCGACCGAACCACTGTTGCTTGCAGTCTGCCTGGCATCCAGCGGATTGCTGGCGTCGGCATCAACGTAGGCATAGGTCAGTCGCAGGCGATCGAGGCTGCCGACGCGCCAGTCGAGCTGGGTTTCGCCCCCCGAAAAGCGTGCCTTGTTGGCGTTGCTGGCGATGTACTGATTGTTGCGCAGCGGTTCACTGATCATGCCGGTGATTTCGTCGTGGAACAGCTTCACGTCGAGCGCCAGCCCCGGTTCGGGAAAATAGCCGTTGTAGCCCAGTTCCCGGGAGCGCATGTGCTCTTGGTCGAGGTCGCCGGGGCCACGGGTCTTGACGAAATAACGGGCGCTGGACTGGCCAAAGGCGCCGGGCTTGAGGTTGGTGACCTGATAACTCCAGTTGACGTTGTTCTCGAACATGTCCGGCGAACGGACGGCCTCGGAGTACACTGCACGCAAGCCGTGACGCGGATTGATCAGGTAGTTGACCGCCATGCGAGGTGTCAGCGAGCTGCCGATCAACCGGGTGTCCTCGAACATGGCACCGCCTTGCAACAGCCAGTGTTCGGTGGCACGCCACTCGAACTGGCCGAACGCCCGCCAGATGGTGTCATCGAGCTTGCCATTGAAGTAGGTCTCGGAATCTGCCCGGTCGTAACGATAGTTCAAACCGCTGACCAGCCGCAGGTTATCGGCAAGGCTCAGGGTGTCCTGCAGTTCGAGGTCGTAGCGCGACTCTCGGGTGCTCTGGTCGATGTCGCCGCAAACGGTCTGGCTTGCGCCGTTGCGCCATTGATCGAGCACCTGATTGGCCAGCGCCTGCTCGGCGGGCGTGCCGGCCGGCGCACCAGGGCCGGTGAAACGCGTGATGTTGCGGGCCAGGCGTTCGGTGTAGTTCGGGTTCAATTGCCAGAGTTCGGTCAGTTGCGGGCTGAAGGATATTTCAGCATCGCAGGCGCGCCAGGTTTGCTGACGATCCCAGTGTTGGGCCGAACCCTGGATATAAAGGCTGTGGTCGGGATCGATGTCCAGGTTCCAGCGCAATGACCCGGCGTAGTCCTTGGCGGTGACGTCGGAGTCGTTGCCCGCGCGGGTAATCCCCGGGAACACCGGCCGGTAGGTATAGGGGCGTTGGTTGGTGCCGTCCTTGGCATTCAATTGCCAGTCGAGGCTTTGCCGTTCGTCGAGGCTCTGGCTGACGGCGAGGTTGAAGCGATCGAGGCGACGGCTGTCATGGTAGTGCGCGCCGGTTCGATCGGTGTCGAAGCCGTCGTCTTGCTGGCCGGACAGGGACAGGCGCATGTCACCGTCCTCCCAGCCCAGGCCCTGGCTGGCGTAAAAGTCGTTGATGCCGCGCTGGCCCTGGGTGACCTTCATGCGCGTACCGTGACTGTCGGCCGGCCGCCGGGTAATGATGTTGACCACCGCCATCAGGGCATTGGCGCCGTAGCTGACGGTATTCGGTCCGCGAAAAACTTCGATGCGCTCGATATCTTCCATGGCCACCGGAATGTCGCTCCAGTCGACGGTGGCCAGGCCGGCGCGATACACCGAGCGCCCGTCTATCAGCACTTGCATGCGTCGCGCTTCAGTTGCATTGGTGCCGTGGTAGTTCACCGCTGCCTGGTTGCCGCTGATGTTGCCGACCATCATCCCCGGCACCAGACGCAGCAGTTCACTGATGTCGCGGGCTCCGCTGGCGTGGATCAGGGCGCTGTCAATCACCGTCATGCTTCCCGGCACGGCCGCCGGCGACTGCTTCAGGCGCGTGGCGGTGAGCACTTGCGGCAGTGGTTCACTGTCCAGGAACAAGTCGTCGGCCAGCACCGGCGAGCTGAAAATCAGCGCCAGTACCAGAGGCGAATGCGGTGAAGAAGAGCCCGGAGACACAACTGATCCCTGTCAGTGATTGTTGGCGCGCATGTTAACCGAGCCGAATGACTTTTCCATTCACGATGTCTGCATTTTCCTCGGTTTTATTGGTCTTCTTCCTACGGTTGCAGGTATTTGATGTCGGGGCTGGCCGCCGAGGGGCTGCCCCGTATAATGCCGACATCGCCACTGGTATGGATTAACGGATTGCATATGACTGAACAGCGCCCGATTGCGGTCCTGGGAGGCGGAAGTTTTGGAACCGCCGTGGCTAATCTGCTGGCCGAGAACGGGAATCAGGTCCTTCAGTGGATGCGTGACCCCGAACAGGCCGAGGCCATTCGGGTCAATCGCGAAAACCCGCGTTACCTCAAAGGCATCAAAATTCTGCCCGGCGTCACGCCGGTCACCGACCTGCAAGCCACCCTGGACGCCTGTGACCTGTGTTTTGTCGCATTGCCCTCCAGCGCGCTGCGCTCGGTGCTGGTGCCGCACGCCGAACGCTTGACCGGCAAATTGCTGGTGAGCCTGACCAAAGGCATCGAAGCCCACACGTTCAAGCTGATGAGCGAGATCCTCGAAGAGATCGCCCCGCAGGCGCGCATCGGCGTCCTGTCCGGACCCAACCTGGCCCGAGAAATCGCCGAACATGCACTGACCGCCACGGTGGTCGCCAGTGAAGACGAAGAACTCTGCCAGCAGGTTCAGGCCGCGCTGCACGGGCGCACCTTTCGTGTGTACGCCAGCGCCGACCGTTTCGGCGTGGAACTGGGTGGGGCGTTGAAAAACGTCTACGCGATCATCGCCGGCATGGCGGTGGCGCTGGGCATGGGCGAAAATACCAAAAGCATGCTGATTACCCGGGCATTGGCGGAAATGACCCGCTTCGCGGTGAATCAGGGCGCTAACCCGATGACCTTCCTGGGACTGGCGGGCGTGGGCGATCTGATCGTGACCTGTTCGTCGCCCAAGAGCCGCAACTATCAGGTCGGTTTCGCCCTCGGCCAGGGCCTGAGCCTGGACGAGGCGGTCACGCGCCTGGGTGAAGTCGCCGAAGGGGTCAACACCCTTAAAGTGCTCAAGGCCAAGGCCCAGGAGGTTGGCGTGTACATGCCGCTGGTCGCCGGTCTGCACGCGATCCTGTTCGAGGGCCGCACGCTGGAGCAGGTCATCGGACTGTTAATGCGTGGCGAGCCGAAAACCGACGTCGACTTTATTTCCACCAGTGGTTTCAACTAATTTCACGCTTGCCAGAAAAGCAGGGAGTTGCGCATGAACGATCCAAAAGTAGAAGCCAAGTACGAATCCATCCTGCTGCGGGTGCTGTGGATGATCCTCTTCGTGCTGGTGTGGCAAGTGGCGCAGTTCATCCTCGGCGCCGTCGTGCTGGTGCAGTTGATCTATCGTTTGTTCTATGGCGCCCCAAGCGCCAGCCTGATGAATTTCGGCGACAGCCTGAGCCAGTTTCTGGCGCAGATCGGTCGTTTCGGCAGCTTTCACAGCGACCAGAAGCCCTGGCCGTTCGCCGACTGGCCGACGCCGCGTACACCGGAAGGTGAGGCGCCGCATGTCGTGGCACCGGCACCCCATCCGACCCGAGATGAGGAACCCAAGCTATGAAACTCTGGGTATTGCGTCATGGTGAAGCCGAGCCTTATGGAGCGCGACCTGATTCCGAGCGGGCACTGACCGACCACGGCCGCAAGGAAGTGTTGAGCAGCGCCGCGCGGTTGATGGGTGAGCCGCTGACGGCGATCTATGCCAGCCCCTACCTGCGTGCACAGCAGACAGCGCAACTGGTGCGCGAGGCATTGGGCTTCGAGCCCGAGATCCGTACCGTCGAATGGCTGACCCCGGACACCGACCCGGACAAAGTGGCCGAGCAACTGGTATCGGTGAGCAACGTCCTTTTGGTCAGTCACAACCCGCTGGTGGGGCATTTGTTGAGTTACCTGCAACATGGTGCCGGGCATCCGCCGGAAAAAGTCAGCACCGCCGGGTTGGCCGAACTCAAGGGCGATGAGTTACTGATCGGGTCGATGAAACTCGACAGCATCAAGCACCCTTAACACCGCTTTTCTGTGGGAGCGTGGCTTGCCCGCGAAGGCATCGACTCGGTTTACCTGATAAACCGCGGCGCCTGCATCGCGGGCAAGCCACGCTCCCACAGGTACGTCATAACCCGAAAAGTTTTGTATGAAATAGTCAACCAAGCACTTGCTTGGTTGGCTACGCTTGCTCCAGACCAAAATCACAGGAGCGAGTCGCATGTCTGCTGCTTTTCGTTTGCCACTGGACGTCTTCTACGAGCGTGAGGCCCGTCATCCCCGCCAGCGCTTTCTGGTCCAGCCTGTCGGAGGCGGCCAGGTCGAGACCTTGACCTGGGCCGACGTCGGTCATCAAGCACGCTGCGCCGCCCACTGGCTGCGAGCGCGGGAACTGCCGCAGGGCAGCCATATCGCCCTGATCTCGAAAAATTGTGCGCACTGGATCATTGCCGATCTGGCGATCTGGATGGCCGGGCATGTGTCGGTGCCGTTGTACCCAAACCTGACCGCCGAGACCGTTGCCCAAGTGCTCGAACATTCGGAAGCAGCGCTGGCGTTCATTGGCAAGCTCGATGACTGGCCAGGCATGTCCCGTGGCGTCAGCCCCGACCTGCCGACCATCAGCCTGCCCCTGCATCCTCCCGGTGACTTTGATTTCAGCTGGGACGACCTGCAACGCAGCTCGCCCATCCAGGACAATCCCAAGCCTGACGCCGATCAACTGGCGACCATCATTTACACATCCGGCACCACGGGCATGCCCAAGGGCGTGATGCACAGCTTCGGCAATCTGGGGTTCGCCACGACACGCGGCACTGCGTTGTTCGGCCTCAACGAGTCGGACCGGCTGTTGTCCTACCTGCCGCTGTGCCACGTTGCTGAGCGGATGTTCGTCGAACTGGCGTCGATCTATACAGGTCAAACAGTGTTTTTCGCTGAGAGCCTCGATACCTTCCTCACCGACCTGCGACGTGCGCGCCCGACCGCACTGTTTGGCGTGCCGCGTATCTGGACCAAATTCCAGATGGGCGTGTACAGCAAGATCCCGGCAAAACGTCTCGACTTCCTGCTTGGCCTGCCGATCATCGGCAAACGGGTCGGGCATAAAGTCCTCGCCGGGTTGGGGCTGGACGCGTTGCGCATCGCGTTGTCCGGCGCAGCTCCGGTGCCGCAGACCTTGTTGCAGTGGTACCGCAAACTGGGGCTGGACGTGCTGGAGGTCTACGGCATGACCGAGAGTTGCGGCTACTCCCACATCGGTATGCCGGGCCAGAACAAACCGGGCTGGATCGGCAAGCCTTGCCCGGAAGTCGAAGTGCGGATCGCCGAGACGGGGGAGGTCATGGTGCGCAGTGGTGCGACCATGCTCGGGTATTACAAGGAACCGGAAAAAACCGCCGACACCATTACCGAGGACGGCTTCCTGCGTACCGGCGACAAGGGCGAGCAGGACGCCGAAGGCAATCTGCGCCTGACCGGACGCCTGAAGGAAATCTTCAAGACCAGCAAAGGCAAGTACGTGGCCCCGGCTCCGATTGAAAATCGCCTGGCCGTGCATTCGCGCATCGAACAGGTCTGCGTGGTGGGCGATGGTTTGAGTGCGCCGCTGGGTTTGTGCGTGTTGTCGGCGGTCGGCCAGCAGGATGCCGACGGGGCCGCGCGCGCCGGCCTGCATTCGAGCCTGGAAAAATTGCTGGAAGAGGTCAACGGCGCCCTCGACAAGCATGAACAACTGCGGCGCCTGGTAGTGGTCAAGGACAGTTGGGCCGTGGAAAACGGCTTTCTCACCCCGACCCTGAAGATCAAGCGCAACGTGATCGAAGCGGCTTACGGTGAGCGCTTTGAGGAATGGAGCGAGCGCAGCGAAGCGGTGCTGTGGCAGGATTGATTCACGAAGAAAACCAACAAGGAAATACTGCGATGAGCTTGTGGCGCACCACCCCGAACATCGAGCAGTTGAACGCAATCCAGAAAAACACCATTGGCGAAGTGCTGGACATCCGTTTCGAGTCCTTCGACGAAGAGTCCCTGACCGCCAGCATGGTCGTCGATCACCGCACCCATCAGCCCTACGGCTTGCTGCATGGCGGTGCCTCGGTGGTGCTGGCCGAATCGGTCGGCTCAATGGCCAGCTACCTGTGCATCGATGCCAGCAAATTCTATTGCGTGGGCCTGGAAATCAACGCCAACCATTTGCGCGGCCTGCGCAGCGGACGGGTGACGGCGGTGGCCAAGCCGATCCACATCGGCCGCACGACCCACGTCTGGGACATTCGCCTGACTAGCGATGAGGGCAAGGCCAGTTGTGTGTCGCGACTGACCATGGCAGTGGTGCCATTGGGTGAGAATCCACCGACTCGTTGAACCAAAGCCATAGCTTTGACCGGACTGTCATCATTCCTGTCAGTTACGGTCATTGCTGTAGGACGCGGTCTTGCGGACAATCGACGTCTGTTCTCGCTCATGGATTTGCAGGTATGTCGCAACAGATCTTTTTCGCCCACGCCAATGGTTTTCCTTCGGGGACCTACGGCAAGTTGTTTGCGGCGCTGGCACCCGAGTTTCAGGTGACGTATCTGGAGCAGCACGCCCACGATCCGCGTTTCCCGGCGGACGACAACTGGTACAACCTGGTGGATGAGCTGATCCATCACCTGCAACAGCAGGCCGAGCCTGTGTGGGGTGTCGGTCACTCCTTTGGTGGCGTGCTGCATCTGCATGCGGCTTTGCGCTGCCCTGAGCTGTATCGCGGGGTAGTGATGCTCGACTCGCCCGTGCTGACCCGCACCGACCAATGGGTCATACGGGCGGCCAAACGCTTTGGTTTCATCGACCGCTTGACCCCGGCCGGGCGCACCCTGGGTCGCCGTGAAGAATTCGCCGACCTGGAAAGCGCCCGGAAATATTTCGCCGGTAAAACCCTGTTCCGCGGTTTCGACCCGGAATGCTTCGATGCCTACCTGCAACACGGCTTGCACCAGGTCGGCGACAAGCTGCGCCTGCGGTTCGACCCGGCCACGGAAATCAGCATCTATCGCGGTGTGCCGCACACCAGCCCGGGCAGCACCCGGCAGTTGCAAGTGCCGCTGGCGGTGGTTCGCGGGCACAACAGCCGCGTAGTGATGCGCCATCACGCCAGTTCGGTGGACCGCCTGCCGCTGGGCGAGTCGTTGACCATGCCCGGCGGCCACATGTTTCCGCTCGAACGTCCCCTTGATACCGCTGACATGCTCAAAGGCCTGTTCTATCGCTGGGGCGGCCGTCGACAGCAGGATTGCGCATGAACCACGTCGTCGAAGAAGTCCGCCTGAGCCTGCCGCACATCGAACTGGCGGCGCACCTGTTCGGTCCTGAAGACGGTCTGCCGGTGATTGCCCTGCATGGCTGGCTGGACAACGCCAACAGCTTTGCCCGTCTGGCGCCGAAGCTCAAAGGCTTGCGCGTCATCGCGCTGGACATGGCCGGTCACGGTCATTCCGGGCATCGCCCGCCGGGCGCCGGTTACGCCATGTGGGACTATGCCCACGATGTGCTGCAAGTCGCCGAACAGCTAGAACTGCGCAAATTTGCGCTGATGGGGCATTCGATGGGCGCCATCGCTTCGCTGATCATCGCCGGGTCGATGCCCGAACGGGTCACCCACCTGGCGTTGATCGACGGCATCATTCCTCCTACAGACAAAGGTGAAAACGCTGCCGAGCGCATGGGCATGGCCCTGCAAGCTCAACTGGATTTGCGGGAGAAGCGCAAGTCGGTCTACGACACCCTCGACCGAGCCATCGAAGCGCGCATGAAGGGCCTGGTTGCGGTCAGCCGCGAGGCCGCTGAACTGCTGGCGCAGCGCGGCCTGATGCCGGTGCCGGGCGGTTACACCTGGCGCACCGACAATCGCCTCACGTTGCCATCGCCGCTGCGTCTTACAACCGAACAGGCCATGGCCTTCGTCCAGCGGATCAAGTGTCCTGCAACGCTGGTGGTTGCCGCCGACGGCATGCTCGCCAAACACCCTGAGTTGCTGGAGCGTCTACCCTTTAGCCGGGAACAGCTGCCAGGCGGCCACCATTTGCACCTCAATGACGAGTCCGGTGCCGATCTTGTCGCAGACTGTTTCAATCGGTTTTTCGCCATTCCTTGACTTGCGCCGGGCAACTGTCGAGGCTTGGCGGGTTGAAAAGGGAGACAACCATGATAGATCTCTACACCGCTGCGACTCCGAATGGCCACAAGGTCTCTATCGTGCTCGAGGAACTCGGCCTGCCCTACACGGTGCATGCCTTGAGTTTCGACAAAAAGGAGCAGAAGTCCACGGACTTCCTCAAGATCAACCCCAATGGCCGGATTCCGGCGATTGTCGACCGCGCCAACGGCGATTTCGCCGTGTTCGAATCCGGCGCCATCCTGATTTACCTCGCTGAACAGACCGGCAAACTGATGCCATCGGACCCGAAGGGGCGTTCGCTGGTATTGCAGTGGCTGATGTTTCAGATGGGCGGGATCGGCCCGATGCAGGGCCAGGCCAACGTGTTCTTCCGCTACTTTCCGGAAAAACTCCAGGGTGCCATCGACCGCTATCAGCATGAAACCCGTCGCCTCTACGAAGTGCTCGAGACGCGTTTGCAAAGCGTGGAGTTCCTCGCGGGCGAGTACAGCATTGCCGACATCGCCACCTTTCCCTGGGTGCGCGGCTACGAGTGGTCGGGCGTCTCGGTGGAGGGCTTGACGGCGTTGCAACGCTGGATGGCAACCATGGAGGCCCGGCCCGCGGTGCAGCGTGGTCTGCAGGTACCGATACGCGCCGATGAAGCCAGTGTCATCAAGGGCGCCCAGGCCATGCTGATCCGATGAGTCTATCCATGCGTTCATTCAGTTTATTGGTGCTGTGCAGTTTCAGTCCCTTGTTGTTCGCCGCTGATATTCCGGGCAGTCAGGACCTGCCGATAGTGCCGCGCATGACCGACGCCCAGATTGTCGACTATCGCCCCGCCGCCGAACTGGAGCGGATCTACCCGTTGGGCTCGATCCGTAAAATCAGTGGCCAGTTACGTTTCGACGGCCAGGTCAGTGCCCGCGGCAACGTCACGTCGGTGACCTACGAGTTGCCACCGGAGCATTCATCCATCGAGGCGTTCACCGCTGCCCGCGAGGCTTTGCAACAGCAGGACGCCGGGTTGCTCTTTTGGTGCCAGGCGCGCGATTGTGGCGAAAGCAGCCTCTGGGCCAATGAAGTCTTCGGTAACGCCAAGCTGTACGGCGCCGACGATCAACAGGCCTATCTGCTGCTGCGTCTTGCCGCACCAAGGGACAACACGCTCATTGCGCTGTACAGCATCACCCGGGGTAATCGCAAAGCCTACCTGCATGTCGAACAGTTCGAAGCTTCGGCACCGCTGGGCGAGTTGTTGCCGACCTCCGCGACCTTGCTGCGTGAACTCAAGAGCACCGGCGAGCTGGATTTTTCCACGTTGAACAGCGCACCTGACGAGACCTGGCTGCGCCTGATTTCTCGCGGACTGAATCTGGACACCACCTTGCGGGTCAGCATTTCCGGAGCGAACTCCGAAGCCTGGCGACAGGCACTGATTGCCCAGGGCGTGCGTGCCGCGCGGATGGAAACCGGCAGTGCCGAGGGCTCTGGCCTGCACATCGAGCTATTGCGCTAGGCTGTACCGGGCGAGCGTGCAAGCTGCGTTCGCCTACTCTTTTGCTGACTGACTTTTTCGAGACTTTTGATGATCAATAACGATCGCCTGTTGGTGCAGATCCTGCTCGTGGTGTTGTTCGGCGCGAGCTTCTGGGTGATGGCGCCGTTCTGGTCGGCGATGTTCTGGGGCGCGGTCCTGGCGTTTGCCAGTTGGCCGCTGATGCGCTTGCTGACCCGTTGGCTTAACGGTCGCGAGTCGCTGGCGGCGGCATTGTTGACGCTGGGCTGGATGGTGCTGGTAGCGGCACCGCTGGTGTGGCTGGGTTTCAACCTCGCCGATCATGTGCGCGATGCCACCGCATTCATCAAGGATGCGCAGGTCGAGGGGCTACCCGAAGCACCGGTGTGGCTGGGTTCGATTCCCTTTGTGGGCGAACGGCTGGTAGGCATCTGGAACAGCATCGATGAGCAGGGCGCGGCGATGATGGTGTCGCTCAAGCCTTATTTGGGGCAGGTGGGTAACTGGTTGCTGGCGCGCAGTGCGCAGATCGGCGGCGGTATTCTCGAGCTGACCCTGAGCATCGTCTTCGTGTTCTTTTTCTATCGTGACGGGCCGCGACTGGCGGCGTTTGTACACACGTTGCTGGAGCGGCTGATCGGTCAGCGGGCCGGCTATTACATCGAGCTGGTGGCGGGCACGGTACAGCGGGTGGTGAACGGCGTGATCGGCACCGCGGCGGCCCAGGCGATCCTGGCGCTGATCGGGTTCCTGATTGCCGGCGTACCGGGAGCGCTGGTGCTCGGTATCGTGACGTTCATGCTCAGCCTGATCCCGATGGGCCCGCCGTTGGTATGGATTCCGGCGACCGCATGGCTGGCCTGGAAAGGCGAGTACGGGATGGCCATATTCCTCGGCATCTGGGGCACATTCATCATCAGCGGTGTCGACAACGTGCTCAAACCGTACCTGATCAGCCGTGGCGGTAACCTGCCGCTGGTCATTGTGCTGCTTGGGGTGTTTGGCGGGTTGATTGCCTTTGGCTTTATCGGCCTGTTCATTGGCCCGACATTGCTGGCGGTGGCCTACAGCCTGTTGATCGACTGGAGCAAGACTCAGGCGCGGGTTGAAGATCGCCGGCCCTGAAGTTCCAGGGTCCGTAGCCCACTGAGCCCCTGAGGGTCAGTGGGCTTTTTGTTGCGGCACAGGGCCTCATCGCGAGCAGGCTCACTCCCACATTGGGCCGGTTTTGCTTTCAGGCGCGCGGCAGGCGAATCACCGCCGTCAGGCCGCCACCGGGGGTTTCTTCCAGTGTCAGCTGCCCGCCCATTCGTTGCGCGGCCTCCCGGGCAATGGTCATGCCCAGGCCAACGCCGCCGGAATTGCGATTACGCGAGCCTTCAAGGCGAAAGAAGGGTTCGAACACTGCTTCGCGTTGTTCTGCGGCGATGCCCGGGCCATGGTCGATGACCCGAATCACCAACTGTTCACGATGGTCTTGCAGGGTAATCAGCGCCTGTCCGGCATAGCGCAGGGCATTGTCCATCAGGTTGTTGATGCAGGAGCGCAAGGCCATTGGCTGCACCTGCAGGGGAGCGCAGTGGCCGCTGGCCTGGACGTTCGCACCCTGGTCCTGGGCATTTTCGCTCAAGGACTCCACCAACGCCTGCACGTCCATCCACTGCGGGGCTTCGCTGGTGCGCTGTTCATGCAGATAGGTGAGCGTGGCGTCGAGCATGCTGATCATGTCGTCGAGGTCCTGGCGCATCTGGCCTTGCAACTTCTCGTCGTCGATTTTCTCCAGCCGCAGCTTGAGCCGCGACAACGGCGTGCGCAGGTCGTGGGACACGGCACCAAGCATGCGCGAGCGCTGCTTGACCTGTTCCAGGATTCGGCGCTGCATTTTGTTGAACGTGTGCGCCGCTTGCCGTGCTTCCCGTGGTCCCGATTCATCCAGTGGTGGGCTGTCGAGGTCTTCGCTCAAGCGCTCGGCCGCGTCGCTCAGGCGCTGGATCGGCCGGCTCAGCAGTTTGGCGCCGTACCAGGCGGCGATGATCAGCGAGACCAATTGAAACGTCAGGGGCACCAACGGACCGCCAAACCACGGTCGAGGCGGCCGTTTCTCGAAACGTGGGTCCAGTGGCGGGCGTGGCCCGTCCAGGCCTTCGGAAAACTCCGGTGGAGGCGGCGGAGGCGGCGGGCCGTAATGGTGGAACCAGGCAAAGGCCAGCAGGTGCGCGAGGATAATCGCCAGCAACAGTACGCCAAACAGGCGACCGAACAGCGTATCGAAGCGCCCGCGCATCAGCCGATGTCTCGGGCATCGAACAGGTAACCCTCACCGCGAACGGTCTTGATCAACTGCGGAGCCTTGGGGTCGTCGCCGAGTTTCTGGCGCAGGCGCGACACCAGCAGGTCGATGCTGCGATCAAAGGCTTCGATCGAACGACCACGAGCGGCGTCCAGCAGTTGTTCCCGGCTGAGCACGCGGCGCGGACGTTCGATAAACACCCAGAGCAGGCGGAATTCGGCGTTGGACAACGGCACCACCAGGCCATTGTCGGCAATCAGTTGCCGCAGCACGCTGTTCAGGCGCCAATTGTCGAAACGAATGTTCGCCCGCTGTTCGCTGCGGTCATCGCGCACCCGGCGCAGGATGGTCTGGATCCGCGCCACCAGTTCGCGGGGCTCGAACGGCTTGGCCATGTAGTCGTCGGCGCCGAGTTCGAGGCCGATGATCCGGTCGGTGGGTTCGCAACGGGCGGTGAGCATCAGGATCGGGATGTCCGACTCGGCGCGCAGCCAGCGGCACAGCGACAGACCGTCTTCACCGGGCAGCATCAGGTCGAGCACCACCACGTCGAAATGCTCCGCCTGCATCGCCAGGCGCATCGCGGCGCCATCGGTGACGCCGCTGGCATGGATGTTGAACCGGGCCAGGTAGTCGATCATCAATTCGCGGATCGGGACGTCATCGTCGACGATCAGGGCGCGAATGCTCCAGCGTTTGTCGTCACCAGGCGTTTTTTGGTCGTCGTTCACGGGTGCTTGGGTGTTGTGCATGCGTGCGTTCATCTGCCAGGTAGGCTGCCAACCACAAAGATAGGCTGCGAGGTTGTGGTTCCAGCATAGGCGTCCGGCCCTGAGGCGGGAAGTGCTGTTGCAGGGACCTGTTGCGGTTGCCGAGGGTAGCGGGCCGGGGTGTTGCGGACGTGTCGTGTCTGTATCGAGCTCGACACAATGGCCTCAAGGGCTAGTCTTGCCTGAGCCGTCGCGACGATTTACCGATCATCGGGTCCCGCAGCGGCGCTGGTTCCGCTACAATGCGCGCCGATTTCGACTTGCCTGAGAGCCCACTCATGTCCGCCTGCCAGACTCCTATCATCGTCGCCCTGGATTTCCCTACCCGTGACGCCGCACTGAAGCTGGCCGATCAGTTGGACCCGAAGCTGTGCCGGGTCAAAGTCGGCAAGGAACTGTTCACCAGCTGCGCTTCGGAAATCGTCGGTACCCTGCGCGACAAGGGTTTCGAAGTGTTCCTGGACCTCAAGTTCCACGACATCCCGAACACCACAGCGATGGCCGTCAAGGCGGCTGCGGAAATGGGCGTGTGGATGGTCAACGTGCACTGCTCCGGCGGCCTGCGCATGATGGCTGCGTGCCGTGAAGTGCTGGATCAGCGTACCGGTCCGAAGCCGTTGCTGATCGGCGTGACCGTGTTGACCAGCATGGAGCGTGAAGACCTGGCGGGCATCGGCCTGGACATCGAGCCCCAGGAGCAGGTGCTGCGCCTGGCCGCCCTGGCGGAAAAAGCCGGGATGGACGGCCTGGTGTGCTCGGCCCTGGAGGCCCAGGCACTGAAAGCTGCGCATCCGTCGTTGCAACTGGTGACCCCGGGGATTCGTCCGGCGGGCAGCGCCCAGGACGATCAGCGCCGAATCCTGACGCCACGTCAGGCGCTGGATGCCGGTTCCGACTATCTGGTGATCGGCCGTCCGATCAGCCAGGCGGCGGATCCGGCCAAGGCATTGGCTTCGGTTGTGGCTGAACTGGCCTGATCTGACACCGCAGAACCAAATGTGGGAGCGGGCTTGCTCGCGAAGAGGGCGTGTCAGTCGACATCAATGTTGACTGATACATCGTATTCGCGAGCAAGTCGGATCGCCGCACCGCCGCACCCACATTGGTTTGTGGTTGCCTTAGATCTTCAACACCAACTTCCCGAAATTCTCGCCGCTGAACAATTTCATCAGCGTCTCCGGGAAAGTCTCCAGTCCTTCAACGATGTCTTCCTTGCTCTTGAGCTGCCCCTTGGCCATCCAGCCGGCCATTTCCTGGGCGGCGCTGGCGTACTGGGCGGCGTAGTCCATCACCACAAAGCCTTCCATGCGCGCGCGGTTGACCAGCAGCGACAGGTAGTTGGCCGGTCCCTTGACCGCTTCCTTGTTGTTGTACTGGCTGATGGCACCGCAAATCACCACCCGCGCCTTCATGTTAAGGCGGCTGAGCACTGCGTCGAGAATGTCGCCACCCACGTTATCGAAATACACGTCGACGCCTTTCGGGCACTCGCGCTTGAGGCCGGCCAGGACGTCTTCATTCTTGTAGTCGATAGCGCCATCGAAACCCAGTTCATCGATCAGGAACCTGCACTTGTCGGCGCCGCCGGCGATGCCAACCACCCGGCACCCTTTGATCTTGGCGATCTGCCCGGCAATGCTGCCCACGGCGCCAGCTGCGCCTGACAACACCACTGTGTCACCGGCCTTCGGAGCGCCGACGTCGAGCAGGGCGAAGTACGCCGTCATCCCGGTCATGCCCAGTGCTGACAAGTAACGTGGCAGCGGTGCCAGTTTCGGATCGACCTTGTAGAAGCCTCGTGGCTCGCCGAGGAAGAAGTCCTGCACGCCCAGGGCGCCGTTAACGTAATCCCCGACCGCGAACCCCGGGTTGTTCGAGGCAATGACTTTGCCCACACCCAAGGCGCGCATGACTTCGCCGAGCCCGACCGGCGGGATGTAGGACTTGCCCTCGTTCATCCAGCCGCGCATGGCCGGGTCCAGGGACAGGTATTCGTTTTGAACCAGGATCTGACCCGCCGCCGGCTCGCCGACCGGTACTTCCTGGTAGGTGAATGTCTCTCGGGTCGCCGCGCCAACCGGACGTTTGGCGAGCAGGAATTGGCGATTGGTCTGGGAGGTCATGGCAGGCACTCAAGATGAATGAAGCTTTGTTGATAGCCGGTCAGCGACGATGCCGCAAGTTCGGCTGATGCGGCGAATGCAGGTTGATCCAGTGCAGTGATAGTTGGTACGACAGTTCCATCACTGCAACTCATGGATGTCCAACCGGAGCCTTGATAGTGCTGCCGTGTTCAAGACCTCCATGGCTAGACTGGTCACACGCGATTCCCCGCATTCTTCTATTCGAGGACATAACAATGAGCATGACGTTTTCCGGCCAGGTGGTCGTGGTGACAGGCGGGGCGGCCGGTATTGGCCGCGCGACCGCCCAGGCATTTGCCGCCGAGGGCCTGAAGGTCGTGGTGGCCGATATGGACGTGGCGGGCGGCGAGGGCACGGTGGCGCTGATTCGTACAGCCGGTGGCGAAGCGACCTTCGTGCGTTGCAACGTTACCCTGGAAAGCGATGTGAAAAATCTGATGGAGGAGGTGATCAACACTTACGGTCGCCTTGACTATGCCTTCAACAACGCCGGCATCGAAATCGAAAAAGGCAAGTTGGCCGAAGGTACGCTCGACGAGTTCGACGCGATCATGGGCGTCAACGTCAAAGGCGTCTGGCTGTGCATGAAGTACCAGTTGCCGCTGCTGCTGGCGCAAGGGGGCGGCGCGATCGTCAATACGGCATCGGTGGCCGGCCTTGGGGCCGCGCCGAAAATGAGCATCTACGCAGCCTCTAAACACGCAGTGATCGGCCTGACCAAGTCGGCGGCCATTGAGTACGCCAAGAAAAAGATCCGGGTCAACGCGGTGTGCCCGGCGGTGATCGACACCGACATGTTCCGTCGCGCTTATGAAGCCGACCCGAAAAAAGGCGAGTTTGCCAACGCCATGCATCCGGTCGGTCGCATCGGGAAGGTTGAAGAGATCGCCAGCGCGGTGCTGTACCTGTGCAGCGATGGCGCGGCGTTCACGACTGGCCATTCGCTGGCGGTGGATGGCGGGGTTACTGCGTTTTAAAGCAAACATCTCTACCAAAGAAGAGTTGCAACCTGTGGGAGCGAGCCTGCTCGCTCCCACAGGTGTTTGGGTTCCGTTGAAGGGCCAGGCAATGTGTTTCAAATGATTAGAACAAAGGGTTTTGGCGGCGTTGTCGCACATGTCTTCGAACACTCCTGTGATTAACTGCTTCTCGCAAAATCAACAGGAGTTTGCTTGCTCATGGAATTGAGAATCGACCGACAGGCGCTGGTGCCCGTCGTACAGCAAATTGTTGATGCGCTGACCTGCTGGCTTCATTCCAGTGGGGTATCGCCCGGTACACGCCTGCCTTCGGTGCGACAGATCGCGCGGACCAATTTGCTTAGTCAGGTAAGCGTCGCCCAGGCTTGTGAACGCCTGGTGACGCAGGGGATGCTGGTGTCAGGTCATGGGGCCGGCTATACGGTTGCCGACCCGATATTGGCCGCAGGCGCAAAGCACGAGCCGGTGTGGTTCGAGGGAGCTGAGCCCGAGATCGGGCCCTGTTCGACTGAGTTGAGGCTGGGCTGTGGCGGGCTGCCTGAAAGCTGGCGCGAGACAGACGATCTGATTTACGCGATTCGGCAAGTCAGTCGTACCGACACGGCCAGCCTGTTCAACTACAGCACGCCGCTGGGTTTGCCAGCCTTGCGACAACAGATCCTCAAACACCTCAGGCAGCTGGATATCCGGGCGCAGGACAACCGGATCATGACCACGGCGGGTGCCAGCCAGGGGCTTGACCTGATCGTGCGGACACTGTTCAAGGCCGGTGATTGTATGGTCGTGGAGAGTCCAGGTTATCCGGTGCTGTTCGATCTGCTCAGGTTGCATGGCATCCACATGGTCGAGGTGCCGCGAACACCGCGCGGGCCGGACTTGGACGTGCTCGAATCGGTGCTGGTCAAGCACCGGCCTCAAGGGTTGCTGATCAATAGCTTCTATCACAACCCGACCGGCAGCAGCCTTGCACCGGTGGTGGCGCGCCGCGTACTGCAGCTGGCCAGGACCTTTGGCGTGAAGGTGATCGAAGACGACGTTTATGCGGATTTGCACAGCGGTTCCGGTATGCGTCTGGCTGCGGTGGACGACAACGTGATCTACGTGGGCAGCTTTTCCAAGACCCTCAGCAGTTCCTTGCGGGTCGGATTTGTGGTGGCCGGTGTCGAAGTGATTACGCGCCTGGCCGAGGTCAAGATGATCAGTGGCATGGGCGCCTCGCGATTTTGCGAGTCGGTGCTGGCGTGCCTGTTGGCTAACGGTGCCTACCGCAAACTGGTACAGCGTCAGCGCCAACGCTTGAGCAGCGACCGGCTGGCGGTGCTGCAATTGCTCGAAGATGTCGAATGGGAAGTTTTCGGCAAGCCGGCAGGAGGCTTGTTCATCTGGGCGCGATCACGAATGTCCGACTACGATCAGGTGCGGACCCACGCTCGGCGCCTGGGTGTACTGCTGTCATCGAAGACCGCCTTCAACCCCTCGGGGGAGACCAGTGACTGGCAGCGTATCAACGTGGCATATGCCTGTGACCCGCGTGCCCGGGCGTTCTTTCAGGCCACTGCCCGGGATCGACCTCAAGCGTTCTGAAAACGACGTTGGCGTAGCTTTTTGCCATTATTCCGGCGCCAGAGCCTTGTGTTGCCACTGGCCCGTTGCGAATCTGCGTCTACAGACTTTGGCAGGGGACTAAGTGCAATGAATTCGGCCGTGCAAGGACGTTTTGCCAACCTCGGTATGGCGAAAAAACTGGGTGTCGGGTTTGTCCTGGTGCTGTTGTTGACTGCATTGGTGGCAGGCATTGGTGTTTGGTCCCTGCAAACCATCAGCCAGCGCTTCGACGGGCTCAAGCAAATGTCATCGCTCAACAGCGGTCTGCTCAAGGTGCGGCTGCTGGAGCAGGAGTACGCCCTGCACGGCAACCCAAAAACCGTCGATGCTCTGCACGAGGGCGTCGATGGCCTGATCGCCTTGGCCGGCCAGCTCAAGGCCGCGTCTGCGGCCAACGTGCCGGTGATGAATGATGTCGAACAGTCCCTGGGGGCCTATCGCAAGGCCTTCGACGAGTTTGTCTCGCTCACCCAGGCCAAGGACCTGGCCCTGGAAATGGCCAGTTGGTCGGTGTCCAGCGTGGCCAATAATCTTGATGTATTGCAGTCCGGGCTCGCCGATGACGGCGCCTATACGCTGAAAGATTCCGAAGGCAAAGATGGTGCGCAATTCATCGATCAGGCCAGCCAGGTCGGCCAGGTTTCACGCTTGATGCTGCAAGCCATGAATGAAGCTCGCGTGCGCCTGGATCAAAGTCGTAAAGGCGACGACAGCGCCGGGCAGGGCAAGATCGAACAGGCCAGCCAGGCACTGACCCAGGCCGAGCAGCTCAAGACCACGGTCAAGGACGAGGGGTACCAGACCGTCCTCAATGAGGTGATGGGCCATATCACCAGTTTCAGTGACAAGCTTGCCGAGTACACCGGCCTGCTGGAGCAGGAAAAAACCGTCTATCAACAATTGCATCAGCGCGCGGCCCAAGTGGTCGAGCGGGTGGATCAGGCTTATGTCGCGCAAGACCTGGCGATGCAGGCCGAGCTGAAAAAGAACTCGCTGCTGATCATTGGCTCTTCCGCCCTGGCCTTGCTGGTCGGGCTGGTTGCCGCGTGGTTCATCACCCGGTTGATCGTGGCACCGCTGCGCAGCGTGATTCAGGTGGCGCAGCAGATTGCCTCGGGGGATTTGAGTGCGACCATTGACGTGACCCGCCGTGACGAAATTGGCCAGTTGATGCAGGCAATGCAACAAATGGGCGCGGGACTCAGCCATATAGTCAGCGGCTTGCAGTCGGGTATCGAGCAGTTGGCGACTTCCGCCCAATCGCTGTCGGCGGTGACTGAACAGACCAATCTCGAAGTCAGCACGCAGAAAGAGGAAACCGAACAGGTCGCCACCGCAATGAATCAGATGACGGCCACGGTGCATGATGTCGCACGTAATGCAGAGGAGGCGGCCCTGGCAGCGCAAACGGCTGACGGCAAGGTTGAAAGTGGTCAGCAGGTGGTGCGCCAGAGCATGGCGCGGATCGAGCAACTGGCGGACTCGGCCATCTCGGCCAGTTCGAGCATCGAAAGCCTGAGTGCGGAAATCCAGAACATCGGCACGGTTTTGAGTGTGATCAAGAGCGTGGCGGAGCAGACCAACCTGCTGGCATTGAACGCGGCGATCGAGGCGGCCCGGGCCGGCGAGCAGGGTAGGGGCTTTGCGGTGGTGGCCGATGAAGTGCGTGCGCTGGCCAAGCGAACCCAGCAATCGACCGAGGAAATCGAACGCCTGGTCAGCGCTTTGCGCTCGGCGGCGCAGTCGTCGGTGCAGCAGATCCAGAGCAGTGGTGAGTTGGTGAAGCTGGCGGTCAGTGATGCCTTGCAGACCGAGAGTGCGCTGGGAAGCATTGCGGCGGCGGTGTCGTTGATCCAGCAGATGAACCAGCAGATCGCCGCGGCGGCCGAGGAACAGAGCTCGGTGGCCGAGGAGATCAATCGCAGTGTCACCAGTATTCGCGCCAGTGCCGATCAGTCATCGCTGGCGATGCAGGGCAATGCAGCGTCCAGTATTCAGCTGGCACAACTGGGGGTTGAGCTGAAGGGGATGGTGGGGCATTTCAGGCTTTGAACTGATCATCGGCCAGACCAAAAAAAGCCACCTCTCGGTGGCTTTTTTCATTTTCGCTGATCAGTCGTAGATCACTTTTTTCTTCCAGTCCGCGTCAGCCTCGACGTCCTTGAGGCCTTCGGTCAACTGGTTGACCTCGCCTTCGACCGGCGCGATGCGATCCATGACCTGATCGTTGGCGCGGGCCAGGAGTTTTTCCAGGTATTCCAGTTGCTCGGCGTAGACCTGTGGGTCCTGTTGTTTGCGCAGGTATTGCACGCCGCGCTCGAATGCCAGGCGAGCCTGCCCGGGCTGGTTCTGTTGCAGGGAATGCTGGCCGAGGTTGTTGAAGAACTCGATGTGCAGCAGCACCAGGATGTGGCGCACTTCACGAATCCAGCGCTTGGCTTCGTTGGGGGGCAAGAAGCCGTCCTGTGCCGCACGGGTAATCTGGCCGTGCAGGGCTTCGAGCAGGAAGCGTACATCCTTGGCCTTGGCTTCGGTCTGGATCGGTGCTGGCGGATTGTTGACCGGGATGGATTCACCCTGGCCGACAAGGGCCTCCAGTTCGGCGATCCGTGCCTTGAGGTTGGCGCTGGATTTTTCCAGGTTGAGCAGGCGCTGGCAGACGTTCAGTTCCAGGCGGGCCAACAGTAGCTTGAGTGCCGGGGTCATCAGCTGGCCGGGGAACGTCTCGGTGATTTCGCCGCAGCGTCGCAGGCGATCGTTGAGCTCGATCTTGGTACGGGCCTTTTCCAGCTTGTTGTTTTCCACCACATGGTTCATGTAGCCAATGGCGATCAACAGTGCGATCCCGGCTACGACTAGCAGGGTGATCATGAGTGGCGTCACCGGTAAGACCTCTTTATAGGTTACGCATGCGAGTCTGGTGGCTTGGCATTTGAGCGCCCAGGCCCGCACGACGGGTTGGATCGGACATGCTTGTACTTATATCGGCCGGAGCCCCGCATCTATAAATGATGGCACTCGATATACAGATTGCCATCACCCGGTGGACTATAACGTCTTGGCGGGTGCCAGAATATAGGCGTCAAACGCCGGGCAGCGGAAAAACCGCAACGGCTCCCAAAAGCAGGGTGAAGTCATTGATTTAAATAAATTTATATCAGGGGGTTGACGACCTCTCAATCCATCCATAGAATGCGCGCCACTTGCAGCGTAAAGCACACAGCGAAACGAAGCAGGGAGTGAATGTTGTACGTGTGTCCCCTTCGTCTAGTGGCCTAGGACACCGCCCTTTCACGGCGGTAACAGGGGTTCGAGTCCCCTAGGGGACGCCAATGCGGGAATAGCTCAGTTGGTAGAGCACGACCTTGCCAAGGTCGGGGTCGCGAGTTCGAGTCTCGTTTCCCGCTCCAATTTTAAACAGCGTTGCTTTCGGGCAGGGCTGAGTGAAACCAGAACCAAGTCTTCGGATGCGGCTCTGGACACCGAAACACACACCATGTGTTTCGGGTAGCGTGTCCCCTTCGTCTAGTGGCCTAGGACACCGCCCTTTCACGGCGGTAACAGGGGTTCGAGTCCCCTAGGGGACGCCATTTGCGGGAATAGCTCAGTTGGTAGAGCACGACCTTGCCAAGGTCGGGGTCGCGAGTTCGAGTCTCGTTTCCCGCTCCATATTTAACGAAAACGCCGCTCATTGAGCGGCGTTTTTGTTTGTGCGTAAAAAACCAGATCAACCGCTGAGGGTTTGTACCAGGCTTTCGAGCGTCTCAGTGGTTTTCTCATCCAGCACCTGTTGCGCAGCTGCGGTCGCCCTGATTTGCCGTACAAGGCGGTATTCGCTGGGCGTGCAATTTGCGAACTGCTTGAAGGCACGGGCGAAGTAGGAAGGATCCTTGAAGCCGGCCTCATAGCCGATGCTGGTAATCGGCATCTGGCTGTTGTCGAGCAGGTCTTTGGCGAAGTTCATGCGCTTGTCCAGGATGTAATCGGTGAAGCCCAGTCCATTGGCTTCCTTGAACAGGCGGCTGAAGCGAAATGTCGTCATGCCGCAGCGCTGCGCCAGATCCCTCTGATCGATGCTGTCTCGAAAGTGCTGTTCGATGTACAGCATGACGCTGTTCAGCGCCTGGTGTTTTTGGTGTCCTGAGGTCAGCCGGATGCTGTCCGGCAGCGTCGGGGAATGGTCGATCTGCGATGACTTGTCCAGGCCGTTGAAATTTCGGCGCAGCTCGCAGAGCTGCACCACCGCCGCCAGGTAACGCTTCTTCTCGTTGGGCGAGAGTGGGAGCACCATGTATTCCCAGACGCTGGAGCGCATGGCCCATACAGCCAGTTCCTCCGAGTGTTGCACGGTGAACATGGTAATTGGGATGGTGGGGGAGGTGCGTTTGATCTCCAGCAATAGCCGCAAACCTGGCGTGTCGGGGCGATCAAAATGGATGCAGATCATGTCTGCGTGTTCCCCGATGGGCAACACGGAGTTTTTTGCCAGTTTGCAGTCGCAGGCGTCCTCGAACTGCGTGACGAGTTCTTTCGTGGACCGATCATGAGTCAGATCGAACCATAGGAGCGATGGCCTTTTGGTCAAATTGGACGTCATGTCTCTACTCTGGGGGTTCTAGTGACTCTCATCGCCAGTATTGCCAATGTGCTATCACTTTGCAGATTAAATCCCGATAGAGCAGACGAGTTTTAGTTCTTTTCGCTCTATGAGTCCCCTGGAAGGTTGCCCGGGGCGAGTGTTTGCTTGTGTATTGTCGGCAAACCCGGGTTGAGCCGCCTGTCGCTTGTGAATCAATGGCAATTGCCTTTGCGTTTCAATGCATTGTTTACCCCTCGTTACTTCTGCAAAGGCCAATGTTCCGTATTTGGCCGCCCCGCAAAAAAGTCCTAACGATGTGCAAAATCCTCCTAACGCCTATGCCTTGCCCCTGACTAGTGTTGCATCAGGCAGCGCAGAAAGTACTGCCTCAGAAAAAACAACATTCGAGTGAGGTGGGCAAAATGATCATGCAAACAATCAAGGCTTCGGTTGTGAAGTTCATCAAAGACGAAGATGGCCTGACCGTTGTGGAATACGCGGTAGCCGGAGGGTTGGTTACGGCGCTTGTCGTCACAATATTCACGAACCTTGGCTTAGCGGTTCAGACCAAAATGCAGTCACTGTGCACCAAGATCAATGGTGGCACCGCCTGCTGATAGTTCCCGCTGGAGGACGCGTCGATGTCCATGGGACAGCCGGTTGTCGCTATTTCTGATAGGGCGCCGGCAACTTTCTTAATGGACTTCGCGTGCTCTCTGTCAATTTGCGTAGAAAGCACAAATCACTGAGCTGGGTCGCTAACAGCAACATTGCGTGCTAGCGATCAGTACCCGCAGGGAGACATGCCATGTCCACGGAACTGGTATCGATGGTTTTACTGATAGGACTTTTGGGCGTGGCGGTGGTGAGCGATCTGCTTCGTCACCGTATTCCCAACATGCTCGTCCTGGTGGGCCTTGTCTTGGGATTGATCGGTCAAATGTATTCGGGTGGTGTCAGCGGATTGGGTGACAGCCTGCTGGGTATGTTGATTTGTTTTGCGCTGTTTCTGCCGATGTACGCCTTCGGTGGCATGGCTGCCGGTGATGTCAAGTTAATGACCATGGTCGGCAGCTTTCTACCGTTCCAGTTCGCGTTGTGGGCCGCAATGTTCAGCCTGATAGCCGGCGGCATATGCGGTTTATTGATCGTGCTGGTTCGCGGTCAATTGCCTCAAACCTTGGGACGCTATTGGCTGATTTTAAGAGCGCAGGTTTATCTGGCGCCAACTTCAGATGAAGTAGCCAGCAAGCCTTTCCCCTATTCGATTGCAATATTGATCGGCACTTTGAACAGCGTCTACTGGCAAGTTGCCGGTGGATTCGGAGGTTAGTCATGCACGTCATCGTCGATAGTGATGCCTACCCCAGCAATCGGAGCGCGGTGCAACGCCTGGCTCCTCAGCCCTGCACTATCCGCGAAACCGGTCTGACCGACAGTTTTCTCGGTGAGTTGGTGTGCAAGCATTTGTTTGATGCCGGTGTGCTGGACATGTCGCGGTTGGTGGATCGCCTGGCGCTGACTGGCGCGGTAATCGAAGAGGTCCTGGCGTTTCTGCGCAGGGACGGTCGTATCGAAGTGCTTGGCCAGGTGAGTCAAACGGGTGGTCAGTCGCTGCGTTATGGGCTGACCGAACGCGGACGCAGTACCGCCCGCGATGCCCTGTCGCGCAGTGGCTATATCGGTGCGGCCCCCTTCCCGGTGAGTACCTATCGCTCCCTGATCAAGCTACAGACCATTCACCATGGTCGCATCAACGCC
This sequence comes from Pseudomonas sp. GL-R-26, assembly GCF_019947365.1. Lineage (NCBI taxonomy): Bacteria > Pseudomonadati > Pseudomonadota > Gammaproteobacteria > Pseudomonadales > Pseudomonadaceae > Pseudomonas > Pseudomonas sp. GL-R-26. The sequence continues at coordinate 161,260 of NZ_JAGYGI010000005.1, forward strand.
AACGACATGCGCAATGCCCTTGCTGGTGTAGTGCTCACGGAGGAGATGCTCGATCAGCTGGGTGTGGCGATGAACTCCGGGCGCGCGATCATGATTTATGGCCCCGCGGGTACCGGCAAGACTTATGTCAGCAGTCGGTTGATCCGTCTGTTCGCCGAGGCCATCTGGGTCCCCCATGCCATCGTCATCAACGAGTCGGTGATCGAGATCTATGACCCGCAGGTGCATCAGCGGCTCGATGATAACGCTCAACAGAATAATCTGATGCTCAACGAAGGGGTCGACCGCCGACTGCTGTGCTGCAAACGCCCGATCGTCATCACGGGCGGTGAGTTGAGCATGGAGCAGTTGGACGTTCGTTATGACCCTTTCACCCGTCAATACCAGGCCGCGTTGCAGCTCAAGGCCAGCAATGGTTTGTTCATCATTGACGACATGGGGCGTCAACGCATGGCACCCGCCGAGCTGTTGAATCGCTGGATCGTTCCGATGGAAGAGAAACGCGATTTCCTCAACCTGGGCGGCGGTCGGCATTGCGAGCTGCCGTTCGATCTGATTCTGGTGTTTTCCACCAATCTCAATCCCCTGGAGCTGGCCGATGAGGCCTTCCTTCGCCGGATTGGCTACAAGCTGCAATTCGGTTACCTGAAGCCCGAGCAGTACGAAAAGATCTGGCGTCAGGAAAGCGAGCGTCTGGGCATTTCCTACGACCCGCTACTGGTGCGTTATGTGCTGCAAAGGCTTTATGCAAATGAAGGCATGCCCCTGGTGCCCTGCCATCCCCGTGATCTCCTGAACATGGCGCTCGATCGTCAGCGTTATATGGGCGGTTCCGGACCACTGTCACCGAAAGAGTTGGAATGGGCCTGGAACAACTACTTCGTCCAGCTCAACTTTCTTTGATACGGAGATACAGACATGAGCTCTCGTACGCTTACCTTGATAGGTGTTTCTCTGGCCATGGGCCTCGGGGCTGCATGGATGGCCGACTCTTGGCTGAGCGCGCGGCTCAATGCCAGCCCGGATGACCACCTTCGAAGCGTGGTGGTTGCCACGGTAGAGATTCCATTCGGGCAGATGGTCGAGGCCCAGCAGGTCACGACCGTACGCATGCCGATGGATACGATCCCGAACGATGCCTTCGACTCCACCGAAAAAGCCGTGGGCAAGATCGCAACGTTCGACATTCTCAGTGGCGACATTGTGCGGGGTGCGCGTCTGAGTGAGCACTTGGGGGGCAGCACCTTGGCCTCTTTGATTGCGCCTGACAAACGCGCCATTTCGGTACGTGTGGACGATGTGGTCGGCGTGGGTGGATTCCTGTTGCCTGGTAACCGGGTCGATGTACTGGCGACCAAAACCACGGGGGGCAGCGGTAACAGTGCCACCTCAAGGACCATCCTGGAGAATTTGCGGGTGTTGGCGGTGGACCAGACCGCGGGTACCGACAAGACCCAGCCGGTAGTGGTGCGCGCAGTGACGCTTGAGATGTCGGTCGCTGAAGCGGAAGCCCTGGTCACGGCGCAGACGGAAGGCAAGTTGCAACTGGCACTGCGTAACCCACTGAATCTAGATAAGAAAACTGCGGTCGTGGCGCCTGCTGTACCGGTTGCACCAGCCATGGCTGTGGCCGCCGTCGCGGCGCCACAACGCATGGTACAGCGCAGCAGTGGCGAGGGTGGCGGGAGGGTCACCATTATTCGCGGCACTGAAGCCAATGTAGTCAAAATTCGCTGACAGAGTGCAACAGGTGCCTGGGTAACTTGGTATTGGTGGCGCCGATTCGGATCAGTATCGGCAAACGAGGGCTTGATGATGAATCTTCGAATTCAGCAGCCGTTCACTGCGGCGCCAAGGCGCCAGGAAGGATCGGTGAGTGTACTGATGGTGTTCGCGTTGGCAGCGATGCTCATGGTGGCGGGCTTGGCTCTAGACGTGAGCCACATGTTTTTGAACAAGACACGCCTGCAGAACGCTGTCGATGCTGCCGCTCTGAGTGGCGCCAAAACCCTGAGCCAGATGGAGGGCGGGGTCGACGTTGGCACCATTGCCCTCGCGACACGCACTGCTGCGCTCAATACGCTGATGCAAAATGCCAATGCAGCAGGAAATAGCGAATTGGCAACTGCGATGGAGGGCAACGAAGTCACATTTGCAAAGGTGACACTGGCAGAAAAACTCGATGGCACGTTTCGCTATCCCGCGCTGACGACGAATGCCAAATACGTTCGAGTAGAGGTGCCGACCTACAACCTGACGGGTTTTTTCTGGACCCTTGTCCAGTCACTCCGCTCTGGAGGCTTGGGGACCAAAGCGGTGTCGGCGACCGCCACCGCGGGACCCAGCCCTACCAGCCCCTGCGATCTCGCACCCTTGATGGTCTGTGGCGACCCGAGCCAGTACAACCCGAGCGCTGGCATTTTCTGGGGCTTTCAGTTTGGTAACTTGGAGGTATTGAAGACGGGTGCCGGCGATCCGTCCGACAACATGAGTCCAGGCAACTATCAATTGCTCGACTTTGGTTCTGGCGGCAATACGGTCAGGGAGGATATGGCCGGAGGTGGCAAGGTCTGCCGCAATGTAGGGGAGGAAGTCCAAACCTCTCCAGGCAACAAGGCCGGGCCTACGTCTCAAGGCTTGAATACGCGCTTTGGCATCTACGAAGGTGGTCCGCTCAATGACCCAGCCTATCCGCCGGACTTGGTGACCACGTCCAGTACCCCGTCAATCACTGACGATGGTGACGGTACAGGCCCGAAGTACCAGGATAAAGCCGTCACCTCGAACAATGGAGATCTCACGGCGGACGGCAACTCGATACTGGACTACAACGACTGGCGTGCGAGCGTCGCCGCGTGTGTGGCAGGGACCGGCAATGACTGTCGTAGCAACGGGGTATTCGAGCGCCGGATGTTGAAAATCGTGGTGGGTGACTGCACCGATAGACAAAATGGTTCAACCTCGGTCCCCGTCCTCGGTTTTGGCTGTTATTTCGTAGTGCAGCCCATGGATAAAGGCGGCAAGAACTCGGAGATCTTCGGCCAGTTCGTGAAGGAGTGCGAAGGCGACAACGTGGCTGGCCCCTCGACGCCAACCGGTGCCGGCCCGCAGATCATTCAGCTCTACAAGACCTATCTCAACGGCAACGGCACTCCGAGCACTGACTCGTAGGAGGCGTCATGAGACTTCAGGGATTTAAACATTCGCCGCGCCAGCAAGGCGTGGCCATCGTGGAGTTCACCCTCGTACTGCCGGTCTTGCTGTTGCTGTTGCTGGCCTTTGGTGAGTTCGGCCGCATGCTCTATCAGTACAACGTCCTGCTACAAGCCAGTCGCGATGCCGACCGTTTTGTCGCCAGCCAAGCTTGGAATTCGACGAAGGGCACTATTGATCTGACCGCATTGGTGGACCAGACCAAAAAAGTTGCGGTGTATGGCGTGCCTGTCAATACCGGGGCCGCCGTGGTGACAGGGTTGACGACTGACAACGTGGTCGTTGCTGCAGTGGGCACCAACCATGTGCGGGTCACCATCACTTACACGTTTTGCCCGGTGATTGGCGCTGGCACTTGTGCCGGCGCGATTCCAGGATTTTTTGGAAGTCCGATTGCGCTGGGCATTCCGCTGGTTGCCACTACCGTGATGAGGGCGCTGTGATGAACAGAAAATACATGCGAGGCACCTATGTCGTGGAGTTCGCCATCATTGGTCTGCTGATGTTCACACTGTTGTTCGGCGTAGTGGAAATGGGTCGCCTGTACTTTACGGTCAATGCGCTGGATGAAGTCGTGCGCCGTGGTACGCGCCTGGCGGTGGTATGTGGAATCGACGACGATTTGATGATCCGGAAGCGGGCGATCTTCAATGACGAGCACGATCCAGATACGAGCCTGCTGATCGGCGATCTGAACATCGACCACCTGAAGCTGACCTATCTTGACGCAGACGGTGCGGAGGTGGCCAACCCCGCTACCAGCGACTATGCCATCCGTTATGTCCAGTTGAGTCTAACAGGCTTTGTTTTCAATCTGTTTATCCCCGGGTTCGGCGTGTCCATTACCCTGCCTGCGTTCAAGGCAACCTTGCCACGCGAAAGCCTCGGACGGGAGTCCACTCAATGCTGAATACCAAGGATACCCCACTCTCCAGTTCGACCGGAAAAGCCGGGCTGCGGTTGCTGATCAGCAGCCGAGATGCCACGTCGTTGCGCGACCTGCAGAGCGTTTGTCAACGCATGCCCAGCCTGGAGGTGAGCACTCGGCTGGTGAGCAATGGGCATGTCGATCCGCTCTACGGCCTGGACCGGATGCCCGATTTGTTGCTGTTGCGCGTCAGCCACCTGTGGCGTGAAGAGCTGGCGGCACTGTTGCAGCGCCCGGCCCATGAGCGTCCGCCGATGTTGGTGTGCGGGCTGCTGAGCGAACAGGAAGGCATGCGTCTGGCGATGCAGGCCGGCGCCCGAGACGTGCTGCCGGAGCCTGTCGCCGAGACAGAACTGGTTGCCGCCTTGAATCGTCTGGTCATGGAGGTTCGGACCGGCAGTGGGACAGTAGGAAAATTGATCGCCGTGATGAGCTCCAAGGGCGGATCCGGCGGAACCTTGCTGGCCTGCAACCTGGCTCAACAGCTCAGCCTGAAGGGTGGCAGTACCCTATTGCTGGATATGGACCTGCAATTTGGCAGCGTGACGCATTACCTGGATGTGGCGCAAACCCACAGCCATCTGGAGGTGTTGCATCAGATCGACGGCATGGACAGCGTCGCGTTACGTGGTTTTTGCAGCCACTTCAGTCCGACCTTGCATGTGCTGGGCGGCCGGGCCGGCGAGCTGTGTCTGCCGCAGGATGCCCAACCCGAGCAGCTTGACACCCTGTTGCAGTTGGCCCGCGCCAGCTATGACTGGGTGGTGATCGATTTGCCAAGGCAAATCGATCACCTCACCGGCTCCGTGCTGGAACAGGTGGATCGGGTGTACGTGGTGGTACAGCAAAGCGTTAGCCATCTGCGGGACGCCAGCGGCCTGGTGCGGATTCTTCGCGAAGACCTGGGCGTGCGCGGGGATCAATTGCAGATAGTGGTCAACCGCTATGACAAGGCGGCAGCGATCAGCCTCAAAGATATCGGCGAGGCGCTGCGTTGCACGAACCTGTCGAAATTACCCAACGACTTCACCCTAGTCAGCCAGAGTCAGAACACTGGCGTGCCGTTGGGGCTGCATGCGCCGAAATCGGCGATTACCGTTGCGCTACGTGGCGTGGCCGATGACCTGGTCGGCATCAAGATGGCTGACAAAGGCTTGCTCAAACGCGCCTTCAACCGTTTTTTCGGGGGATGACCCATGATCAGCGACTTTCGTAACCGCTTGCGCAAACCGTCCGCTAAACCCGGCTCTTCGTCGGCCGGCCAGACGGGTGACGACCTGCTGGATCCGGCAGAGGAAATAATGGCCTGGGAGCGTTCAACGCCGGACGTTCTTTACGAAACCAGAAGTCAGGTCACCCCGGTGGAGGCTGAGTGGCGAGAAAAGATCTACCAGCAGTTGCTCAAAGTCATGGACCTGTCCTTGCTGGACGCCCTTGAACAGGCGGAGGCCGCGCGGCAGATTCGCGATATTTGCCAGCGCTTGCTTGATGAGCATTCGGCACCGGTGAGTACTTCCAGCCGGCAGTTGATCATCAAACAGATCACCGACGAGGTGCTCGGTCTAGGGCCTCTGGAACCGCTGTTGGCTGATCACAGTGTGTCCGACATTTTGGTCAACCGGCATGACTCAGTGTATGTCGAGCGCTTCGGCAAACTGCAACGGACCGATGTGCGCTTTCGTGATGATCAGCATTTGCTGAACATCATCGACCGCATCGTCTCCAGCCTGGGGCGGCGTATCGACGAGTCTTCGCCGTTGGTAGATGCGCGGCTCAAGGACGGTTCGCGGGTCAACGCGATTATCCCTCCGCTGGCCATCGACGGCCCGAGCATGTCGATCCGACGCTTTGCCGTGGACCTGCTCAATACCGACAGCCTGATCCAGGTGGGGGCGTTGACCCCGGCTATTGCCCTGCTGCTCAAGGCGATTGTCCGTGGGCGCTTGAACGTGCTGATTTCCGGCGGTACCGGCAGCGGCAAGACCACCATGCTCAATGTCCTGTCCAGTTTCATTCCGCACAACGAGCGAATTGTCACCATCGAAGACTCTGCGGAACTGCAGTTGCAGCAACCCCACGTGGTGCGCTTGGAAACCCGACCTTCGAATATCGAGGGGCGTGGCGAGGTGGGCCAGCGGGAGTTGGTGCGCAACAGCTTGCGGATGCGTCCGGACCGCATTGTGATTGGCGAAGTGCGCGGCGCCGAGGCGCTGGACATGTTGACCGCGATGAACACTGGCCACGACGGCTCGTTGACCACGATCCACGCCAACACCGCGCGCGATGCATTGGGGCGGGTTGAGAACATGGTGTCGATGACCGGTGCGACCTTTCCGATCAAGGCCTTGCGCCAACAGATCGCTTCGGCCATCGGAGTGGTCATCCAACTGGAGCGCCAGGAGGACGGCAAGCGCCGCCTGGTCAGTGTGCAGGAGATCAACGGCATGGAGGGCGAGATCATCACCATGACCGAAATCTTCTCCTTCGAGCGCCATGGCGTGGGCGAAAACGGCGAAGTACTCGGTGATTTTCGACCCAGCGGCATGATCCCCGCCTTCCGCGATGTGCTGGCCAAGCGTGGTATCGAGTTACCGCTTGCGATGTTCAGGCCTGAGTGGATGGAGGCTCGGCAGTCATGAGCTATATTCCCGGTGAATTCATTCTGATGTTCCTCGGCATGGTGTTTATTGCCGTCTTCCTCCTGTCCCAGGGCGTGGTGGTGCCGGTGTTCGGCGAGGCCGGCAAGATGCGCAAGCGCATCCGTGGCCGCCTGCACGTACTGGAGAAAGCCAATAATTTGCCCAACATGCAGACGGTGTTGCGGCAGAAATACCTGACGCGTTTGTCGCCACTGGAGGCCAGGCTTGAACAGCTGCCCTTGATGGAAGCATTGACGCAAATGATTGAGCAGTCCGGGCACGAATACCGGGCCTATCGGGTATTGCTGCTCGGGCTGGTGCTGGGAGGGACGACGGGTATCTTGATCTGGACGGTTTCGTCAATCTGGTGGATGGCGCTGCTGGCGGGTTTCGCGGTCTTTTGGTTACCCATACTGAAAATCTCACGCGACCGTGGCAAGCGTTTCGCTGAGTTCGAGGAAGGCCTGCCGGATGCGCTGGATGCCATGTGCCGCGCTCTGCGCGCCGGGCACCCATTCAATGAAACCCTGCGCCTGGTGGCCGAGGAGCACAAGGGACCGGTCGCTCAGGAGTTTGGCCTGACCTTCTCCGATATCAACTATGGCAACGATGTACGCCGGGCCATGCTCGGCCTGCTGGAGAGGATGCCAAGCATGACGGTGATGATGCTGGTGACCTCGATCCTTATCCATCGCGAGACCGGCGGCAATCTGACCGAGGTGCTGGAGCGTCTGAGTCGGCTGATTCGCGGGCGCTTCCGCTTTCAGCGCAAAGTCAAAACCCTGTCGGCGGAAGGACGCATGTCGGCCTGGGTGCTGGTGGCGGTTCCCTTTGTGCTGGCGATTGCGATCTTAATCACTACTCCGAAGTACTTGCCCATGCTGATCAATGATCCTCTCGGCAATAAGCTGATCATAGGGGCTTTCTGCGCCATGTTGATCGGGATTTTCTGGATACGCAAAATCATCCGGATTCAGGTTTAAGCGGTATTCGCTACCGGGAGGTACAGGTCATGGATTTTTTGCTCGGGTTGTTCAGTCGGGTCACGGGGAGCGAGGAGATGGCGCGCCTGCTGTTCCTTGGCACGATCGGTTTGAGTACGGTGCTGGCGGTCGGCGCCGTGATTTTGCTGATGATGGGGCTTCAGGACCCCGTGCAGCGTCGTTTGGCGCTGATCAAACGTGGTCATTTAGGCAACACCGCCGGACAAGAAACCCCAGGTAATCTGCAATTGTTGCTGGAGCGGGTTGGCGGGCGTTTCGGCTCGGCCGAATCGGCGCAGACGTCCGCCATCCAGACCCTGTTGATGCATGCCGGGTACCGCTCCTCGTCGGCGGTGCAGATGTACTGGGCGGTGCGCTTGATGTTGCCGCTGTTATTGATCGGTATTACGTTGTTGCTGTTGCCGATGATTCCCAAAGTTTCCTTGAGCATGGGGCTGCTGTTGGTGGTCGTTGTGGCCACTATCGGATGGTTGGTACCGGCGCTGTATGTCGGCAAGCGCAAGCAGCTGCGACAAGCTCGGCTGCGTGCTGCGTTTCCGGATGCGCTGGATCTGATGGTGGTGTGTGTGGAGTCGGGCCTGGCCCTGCCCACGACCATCGAACGGGTGGCTGAGGAAATGTCGGTCAGTCAGGCCGAACTGGCTGAAGAACTGGCCCTGGTCAATGCACAAATTCGTGCGGGCATTTCCAGTACCGAGGCACTCAAGCAACTGGCCGTACGCACGGGCCTGGATGACGTACAAGGGTTGGTCAGCCTGTTGGCGCAGAGTATCCGCTTTGGTACCAGCGTGGCCGACACGTTACGCGTCTATGCCGATGAGTTCCGTGACCGGCGTACGCAGGCCGCTGAAGAGATGGGGGCGAAAATCGGTACCAAGCTGATATTTCCTTTGATTTTCTGTCTATGGCCTAGCTTCTTTCTGGTCGCAATTGGCCCCGCCATGATCGGGGTACTCAGAGCATTCGGGTGATGAAAACGGGCGGGAGGCTGCCGAGTGCGACAGCCTTGCCACCGGAGCCTGATCTGCACTTTCCTGCACACGACATCAAGCCCGGCTTTGCAGCCAGACCACTCTGGACTACGCCAGAGACTGATCACCCATCGATATGCCTCAGTTGCCGATGGTCATTTGTCCCGCTGTATCCTGGTCATAAAACTGCGGAATCGGGTAATTGAAGCTATTCAGCCAGCGCTGCATGGCCAAGTCACGTTCGGTGGCCGAAGCGGTTTGCAGGTGAGGGGAGGCAACTACACCGCGAATCTGTAGCTGCAACCACTGCTCGGTACCTTGTTGATACGGCGAGGAGGGCCCCGGCTCAATGGCCCAGGCACTGGTGGACAGGCAAGCCATGCACACGATCAACAGCCTTTTGGTATTCATCTCGACTCCTCGTACGTTCTACTTGTTCGCACTGGAAGAGGCATCGGCTACCTCAGTCTTGCGATTCCCATCGATAGCCACCACTTTTTTGGCAGAGGCCTTGAGTTTTTCCGCGCGGGTTTGAGCCTCTGCGAATTGCTTGGGGCTCAAGTCGGCGCGGGTCACGAGGTCGGCAGCCGCCTTCCAGTTATCCTGGTAGATCAGCAGCGTCACCATATTGAGTGCCGCCAGTGTGTTTGCCTGCTTGAGCTCCATGGCGGTCATGAACTCAATGCGTGCTTCGGGGATACGTCGCTGATTGAGGTAGACGACCCCAAGGTCATTACGCATCCTGTCGTCGGTGGGGGCCATCCACACCGCACGCTCAAGGTGAGTGATAGCGGTGGCGTTATCATTTCTGGCGGCGGCCAATTGGCCCAGACCATGTTCCCCTTCAGCCGCCAGACAGGTGCCGAGCAAGCTTTGATACAACGGCTCCGCCTCCGAGTTACGCCCCATCAAGCGCAGCACCCGAGCCTTGCGCAGGCGAACCTGGACCAGGCTATCGGGCAACCCTTCCAGATTCGCCAGGCTGGCATACAAACGGCCTTCGCTGGCCATGTTGTCGGCCAGGTTCAGGGACAGTTCCTGGTCCGAACCGGGCTTGGCACAGCTACCCGGTCGCGAAGGCATGCCATTGCTGGCACAACCTGCGAGCATTAATGTCGCCGCTATTGCAATGACTGCTTTCATTGAGTGTCCTCTGGCTACAACACGTTGAACGCCTGGCCAATGGCAGTACAGCTGGCCCGGCAAGCGTTCAAAGTCACCGTTACGAGTGAGGGCGAGGTCTGTGCGGTTCAGGCTTCGGTTCATTGCGAGAGCCCGCTGAGACTGTCGAAGTCGCCATTTTCCAGGAAGAACATGCGGTAGAAGTTCGGGTCGTAATTGCGCAGCTGTTCGCCAGGCAGTGTCGGTAGTTGTGCATTGGCAGCCAGTGGCTGGACCAGATGGGGGGTGACGATCATCAGCAGTTCGCGCTCTTCACGATTGATGGTGTTGTCGCGGAAAAACGCGCCCAGAATCGGGATATCGCCCAACCCCGGAAACTTGTTCACCTGGGAGTCGTTGTGGGTGCTGATCAGGCCGCTGATGACGAAGCTTTCGCCGTCGGCCAGGGAGATGCTGGTATCGGTGCGGCGTACGGTCAGGGCCGGGACTATCGTGCCGGCGATGCTTACGGCGTTGGTGAAATCCAGTTCACTGACTTCCGGCGCCACCTTCAGTGCGATTCGGTTTTTCCCGACGATGGTTGGCGTCAGGGTCAGACGTATACCGAATTCCTTGTACTCGATGGACACGTTATCGCTGCCTGAACTTGGCACTGGAATCGGTACTTCACCGCCGGCCAGAAAGCTCGCACTTTGCCCGCTGAGCGCAACCAGGCTTGGTCGCGCCAGGGTGTAGGCGAAACCGCTGCCTTCCAGCGCGTTGATCGCCACCAGGGTATTGCCGGTAGCAAACGTGAGGTTGAACTGGTCGTTTCTCACCGGTATCGACGGCGTGACTATGCCGCCGATGGTGGGCAAGGTTCTCGGCGAGCCGAACAGCCAGTTGCCCCGGACGCCGAAAATCGAGGCGGAGGCCTCCTTGAGCTTGGTCCGGCTGACTTCAACGAAGCGGACATCGGTCTGCACCTGGCTAGGCAGCAGCGGGTCGTCGGAAGGCACCGTCGGCGCGCTGGTCAGCGCTGACGTGGCCTTGCCCTTGACGAATACCATGCTTTGGCGCGGCGTTTTCGAACAGGCGGTCCAGACCATCAGGCTGGTGGTCCCCGGCGCAATGCCCGTGAGTATGAAGGCGTTGCTGCCGCTGGGTTGCACGTCGGCAATTTTCGGGTCACCCACCGCCAGTTGCGTGACCGGAACGGGGCTGCGCAGTTCATTCTGCAGTCCCTGACCGACCTCGTACGTTGTCGGCCAATTGTCCAGTTGCGGGCAATTGGCCGGCGCGGCCTGAGCCGCTTCCACGCTGAGGCCCATCCAGAACAGGCCATGGATAATTCGCTTGAAAGCGGGCTCGGTACGAAAGCTCATTGAGTACATCCTCGCTGGATAGGCCATCTTTAGTCAGGCCGAGTTGTCTCGGATCACTTCATGGGGATCGGACTATCCCCCCCAATGCGCCAGACCACTCATCCATGGCCCAGGCGTTATTCCTTGCGTGCTACACACGAGCGGGTGCAATTCGCTGATCCGGCTGGATAGCGAGCGACCTTTGCTGAAACGGTTTTCAGTGATCCGGTGACCTGGACTGCCGGCAAGAGCGATACTCGCGGCTATGGACGGCGCTGTCCGCTGTCCTGGTTCCCCCTGAAAGTAATCGGCAATGCAGGTACAGAGCCGGAAAACGCCTGTCAGGATCATGGTGAGGTAACTCCTTTTGCCAATCCGCTATCTGATCACTGAAGCTAACGTGGAAACTCGAGCCGTTATGACTTCTTGTAGTTTGAAGGTAGTTCAATCAAACCAAAGTGCCATGAGTTAGAGAGAAAACTATTGGTGCAAAGGCTCGAATCAGGCGGGCGGGCGGAGGGGGCGGGCAAGGTCGCAGCACAGTGCGGTTGCCTGAAACTGGCGGGTTGCGTTGAAGGCAATAAACAAAAAAAGGCCCGCATGCTCAAGCATGCGGGCCTTTGGCATCACTGATTGAAGATCAGTGCTTGCTGTCCTGGTTCGACAGCGCCAGCAGCTGCTTTTCCTGGTTCCAGTCGAAAGGTTCGTCGTTCTGTTCGGCTTCGAAGCGGCGCTCTTCCAGTGCCTGATACAGGTCGATTTCTTCATCGGACAAGTAGTGCAGGCAGTCACCGGCGAAATACCACAGCAGATCCCGTGGAATCAGGTGGGCGATTTGCGGATAACGGGAAATGACTTGAGTCAGGATGTCCTGGCCCAGGTATTGGCTTTCGATCGGATCGATCGGCAGTGACGCCAGCAGCTCGTCGAAGCGCTCAAGGAACAAGGCATGGCTTTCTTCGGGAACCTGCTCGGCCTCACCTACGGCGACCAGGATGCTGCGCAGGTGGTCGAGTAAAACGAGATGATCGGCAACGATGTTGGACACGAGATAAGTCCTCAAGAGCAAAACGGGCGCGGGAGTATAAAGCGCCCGCGCCCGTTTTTACATGTTTGAAGGGATCAGCGGACTTTTCCCTCGGCCAGTACCAAGGCCTCCTGGTCAAAGTCATCGACATCGATCACCTTGCGCCGGGCCGCCTCGGCTTCACGCAGGGTTTGGGCTTCCACCGGTTGCAACACGCCAGCTTCGAGGGCAGCATCGATCACCGACTCGCCGGCCACCGGTTTGACCTGGCCACTCTTGAGTGCCACATGCAACTTCTTCTGCAACGGCTGTGCGGCGCTCAACAGATTGCAGGCGTGTTGCAATGCGCCGACCGGATCGTCGCTCCCTTGCGGGCGGTAGCAACCCAGGAGCACTTCCTCCAGTGCCGGGTCGCCCTTGGCGCGGCCAATCACCCCAGCGACTTCGGCACCGAGTTTGTCCGATGGCCCTTTGTGTCGGCGACCGAACGGGAACACGATCACTCGCAACAGGCAGCCGACGACTTTGTTCGGGAAGTTGCTCAGCAGTTCATCCATGGCCCGTTCCGCCTGGCCGAGGCTTTCTTCCATGGCCCAGGCCACCAGTGGTGTCATGTACTGCGGTGAGTCGAGGTCGTTGTAGCGCTTGAGTGCGGCGGACGCCAGGTAAAGGTTGCTCAGTACGTCGCCCAGTCGTGCGGACAGGCGTTCGCGGCGTTTCAGTGCGCCGCCCAGCAACATCATGCTGAGGTCGGCGAGCAGGGCGAATGCAGCGGCCTGACGGTTGAGGGCGCGGAAATAACCCTGGCTGAGTTTGTCGCCCGGGGTGTGTTCCAGGTGCCCGAAACCGAGATTGAGCACCAGCGTACTGGCGGCGTTGCCCACGGCGAAACCGATGTGCTTGAGCAGCAGCTCATCGAACTCTCTGAGCGCCTGATCCTTGTCTTCACGGCCGGCGAGGGCCATTTCCTTGAGCACGAAGGGATGGCAGCGAATCGCGCCCTGGCCGAAGATCATCAGGTTGCGTGAAAGAATGTTCGCGCCTTCGACGGTGATGAAAATCGGCGCGCCGTTCCATTTGCGACCAAGGTAGTTGTTCGGCCCCATGATGATCGCCTTGCCGCCGTGCACATCCATGGCATCGCTGATGCAGTCGCGGCCGCGTTCGGTCAGGTGGTACTTGAGAATCGCCGACAGCACCGACGGTTTCTCGCCCAGATCGACCGCATTGGCGGTCAGCATGCGGGCGGCGTCCATCATCCAGGCGTTGCCGCCAATGCGTGCCATGGCTTCCTGGATGCCTTCGAACGAAGCAATTGGCACATTGAACTGCTCGCGAACCTGAGCGTATTGGCCCGTGACCAGGCTGGTGAACTTGGCCATGCCGGTGCCCACCGCCGGCAGGGAAATCGAACGCCCGACCGACAGGCAATTCATCAGCATCATCCAGCCTTTGCCGAGCATTTCCTGGCCGCCGATGAGGAACTCCAGCGGGACGAACACGTCCTTGCCGGAGTTCGGGCCATTCATGAATGCGGCGCCCAACGGCAGATGCCGGCGGCCGATCTCGACACCGGCGATGTCAGTTGGAATCAGCGCCAGGCTGATGCCCAGGTCTTCCTTGTCGCCCAGCAGGTGATCCGGATCGTAGGCCTTGAAAGCCAGGCCGAGGAGGGTGGCCACCGGGCCGAGGGTGATGTAGCGCTTTTCCCAGTTCAGTCGCAGGCCGAGGACTTCCTGGCCCTCCCATTCTCCTTTGCAGATCACCCCGGAGTCCGGCATGCCGCCGGCGTCGGAGCCGGCCAGCGGACCGGTCAGTGCAAAGCACGGGATGTCGTCGCCGCGCGCCAGGCGAGGCAGGTAATGATTGCGTTGTTCGTCGGTGCCGTAATGCAGCAACAGTTCGGCCGGGCCGAGGGAGTTGGGGACCATCACGGTGGAGGCGAGGTCGCCGCTGTGGCTCGCCAGTTTCATCGCCACTTGCGAGTGGGCGTAGGCGGAGAAGCCCTTGCCACCAAACTCCTTGGGGATGATCAGGGCGAAAAAGCCGTTGTCCTTGATGAAGGTCCAGGCTTGCGGCGGCAGGTCCATGGTTTGACCGAGCTGCCATTCACTGACCATGGCGCAGAGTGTTTCGGTCGGCCCATCGATGAAAGCCTGTTCCTCTTCATTCAATTGCGCCTTGGGATAGGACAGCAGTTTGCTCCAGTCCGGACGGCCGCTGAACAGTTCGCCGTCCCACCAGACCGTGCCGGCGTCGATGGCATCGCGTTCGGTTTGCGACATGGGCGGCAGGGTTTTCTGGAACCAGTTGAACATCGGCGCGCTGAACAGTTTGCGGCGCAGGTCGGGCAGCAGCAGGGGGGCTGCGACGGCGGCGATCAGTACCCAGTAAACCAGCAGCAACCAGCCCGGCGCGCGGCTGAAAGCGCCCATGGCCACGACATAGATGGCCACGATGACCAAGGCGGGCAGCGGGGCGATGCGGCGGTGGGCCAAATAGGCAATCCCGACCAGCAGAACCAGTATCCACAACAACAGCATATTCATTCCTCCGTGAAACCAGGGCGAACCAGCCCACAGAGCTTAGACGGCATCCGCGAAACAGGCTGGTTGGAACGATGTGATTGGAATCGTGGGAAACCCCGGATGATTTTCGTGCGACAAATGGGCCGCACACGTGGGAAAAGCGTTCATCGAGCGAGCGGCAAAGCGCCCAAGTTTGGCCGAAACGTCGTTATCTCTGTGCTGAAGCTCTCGCTAGACTCGGGGCTTCCCCAGGAGATTATTCTCATGCACGAGTATCTGAGTCCCGGCCGCTTCATCGATAGTGACCATCCGTCCGTGGTGGAGTTCGCCGAAAAGCACCGTGGCGCCAGTCGCGATCCGCTGGAGCAGGCGATCAGTCTTTATTACGCCGTGCGCGAAGCGGTGCGCTACAACCCGTACACCTTCAGTCGCGATCCGCAGACCCTGCGCGGCAGTTATGCGCTGGCGGCCGGGGAGAGTTACTGCGTGCCCAAGGCCACGTTGCTGGCAGGTGCAGCACGGCATTGCGGGATTCCCGCGCGGATCGGCCTGGCGGATGTGCGCAATCATCTGTCGACGCCACGGCTGCTTGAGTTGCTCAAGAGCGACATGTTCGCCATGCACGGCTACACCGAGTTTTATCTGCGGGATCGTTGGGTCAAGGCGACGCCAGCGTTCAACCGCAAACTCTGCGACCTGTTCAATGTGGCGCCGCTGGAATTCGACGGGGTCAACGACAGCGTTTTTCATCCGTTCAACCGCGATGGCGCGAAGCTGATGGAGTACCTCGTCGATCACGGCCAGTTCGCCGACGTACCTGAAGTGTTCTTTTTCGAACACCTGGAAAAATGCTATCCGCACCTGTTCGGTGAGCAGCAGCAACCGTTGCTGGGCGACATGCAGAGCGATTTGAGTCGCGCCTGATCCGGCGTATGCTGCCTGCCCACTTACCGAAAAAGAGGCGGTCATGCTGAAGATCTGGGGTCGGAAAAACTCATCGAATGTCAGAAAACCATTGTGGGCCGCCGAAGAACTGGGACTGGCCTATGAGGCGATTGATGCCGGTGGCGCCTTTGGTGTCGTCGATACGCCCGAATACCGCGCCATGAATCCCAATGGCCGCGTGCCTGTCATTGAAGACGACGGTTTTGTGTTGTGGGAATCCAACGCCATCGTGCGTTACCTGATGGCCTTGCATGCCGACGGCACGGCCTGGTACCCGAACAATCTCAAGGCCCGCGCCACTGCCGACAAGTGGATGGACTGGACCACCTCAAGCTTTGCCGGCCCGTTCCGTACTGTGTTCTGGGGTGTGCTGCGTACCCCGGCAGACCAGCAGGACTGGACCGCCATCAAGGCGGCGATCAAGGAATGCGACACGCTGCTGGCGATGGCCGATCAGGCGTTGGCGAACAAGCCCTACCTGTCCGGAAACGAGATCGGCATGGGTGATATTCCCCTGGGCAGTTTCATTTATGCCTGGTTCGAGATGCCGATCGAACGTGCGCCGCAACCTCATCTGCAAGCCTGGTATGCCCGGTTGAAACAGCGTCCGGCGTATCAAAAGGCGGTCATGACCGCGTTGACTTAATACTCACTATCGACACGCTTGACTGTACTTGTGTGGCGGCGACAAGCACCATTGTGCCAGGTCGCTGCGGTTGTATTGTTCGCCGCCGCCCATACTTACCCCTTTCTTCCCTTCTTGGTGCGTAAATCAGATATGAGTTCCGCTCTGTCCATCCGGCAGCTAACCAAAACCTACGGCAACGGTTTCCAGGCCTTGAGTGGTATCGATCTGGATGTCGCCGAAGGTGACTTTTTCGCTTTGCTCGGCCCCAACGGCGCCGGCAAATCCACGACCATCGGCATTCTCTCGACCCTGGTGAACAAGACCAGCGGCACAGTGAATATCTTCGGTCACGACCTGGACAGGAATCCTGCGCAGCTCAAGCGCTCCATCGGCGTGGTGCCTCAGGAATTCAACTTCAACCAGTTCGAAAAGACCTTCGACATCGTCGTGACCCAGGCCGGCTACTACGGCATCCCGGCGAAAATTGCCAAGGAACGCGCCGAACAGTACCTGACCCAGCTCGGCCTGTGGGACAAGAAGGACGTGCCGTCGCGCTCGCTGTCCGGCGGCATGAAGCGTCGCCTGATGATCGCCCGCGCGCTGGTACATGAACCGCGCCTGCTGATCCTCGACGAACCGACTGCCGGGGTGGACATCGAACTGCGTCGCTCGATGTGGAGCTTCCTCACCGAGCTGAACCAGAAAGGCATCACCATCATCCTCACCACCCACTACCTGGAGGAGGCTGAGCAGTTGTGCCGCAACATCGGCATCATCGATCACGGCACCATTGTCGAGAACACCAGCATGAAGCAGTTGCTCGGCCAATTGCATGTGGAAACGTTCCTGCTGGATATGAAGAACACGTTGCAAGTGGCGCCACAGTTGCTCGGCTACCCGTCCCGGCTGATCGACAGCCACACCCTGGAAGTCCAGGTGGAGAAGTCCATGGGCATCACCGCGCTGTTCACCCAGTTGGCGCAGCAGAACATCGAAGTGCTGAGCCTGCGCAACAAAACCAATCGCCTCGAGGAGTTGTTCGTGTCCCTGGTGGAGAAAAATCTGTCGAAGGTGGCGGTATGAGTTCCGAGCTGCGCCCCAACCTCGTTGCCCTCAACACCATCGTTTACCGTGAAGTCCGGCGCTTCACCCGGATCTGGCCGCAGACCTTGCTGCCGCCGGCCATCACCATGGTCCTGTACTTCGTGATCTTCGGTAATCTGATCGGTCGGCAGATCGGCGACATGGGTGGCTTCACTTATATGGAGTACATCGTGCCGGGGCTGATCATGATGTCGGTGATCACCAACTCCTACGGCAACGTGGTGTCGAGCTTCTTCGGCAGCAAGTTCCAGCGTTCCATCGAAGAACTGATGGTCTCGCCGCTGTCGCCGCACACCATTCTGATCGGCTACACCCTGGGCGGTGTGCTGCGCGGGTTGATGGTGGGGATCATCGTGACCCTGCTGTCGCTGTTCTTCACTCACTTGCAGGTGCATCACCTGGGCGTGACCATTCTGGTGGTGGTGCTGACCGCAACGATCTTCTCGCTGCTGGGCTTCATCAACGCCGTGTTTGCGCGCAACTTCGATGACATTTCGATTATTCCGACTTTCGTGCTGACGCCACTGACCTACCTGGGCGGGGTCTTCTACTCGATCACCTTGCTGCCGCCGTTCTGGCAGACCGTGTCCCTGGCCAACCCGGTGCTGCACATGGTCAACGCGTTCCGTTACGGCATCCTCGGGGTATCGGATATCCGCATCAGCGTGGCCATCACCTTCATGCTGGTCGCGACCGCAGTGCTGTATCTCGGTAGTGCGCGGTTGCTGGTCAGCGGGCGTGGGATGCGTACCTGACCCGCAGCAAACCTTTGTAGGAGCTGGCTTGCCAGCGATGGCGTCAGCCCAGACACCGAAAAAAACGGCCTCCCAAGTGGAGGCCGTTTTGCATTCTCACATCCGGCTCTTCTTGCGCCGCTTCCATTGCCTGGCCACCCACCAGCGCCAATACATCATCACCAGGAAGTAGGCCAGCGCACCGAGTGCCAGCCCCGTTACCACCGAGCCCAGCAGAAACGGTTGCCACAAGGTCGAGATCTCACCCCTGATCCATTCCCAGGTCAGTGAGTCCGGCAACTGCCGGGCGGGAACGTCCATCAGCCAGGCTCCGGCCTGATAGGTGCAGAAGAACACGGCGGGCATGGTGATCGGGTTGGTCAGCCAGACCAGGCTCACGGCAATCGGCATGTTGCCGCGCACGATGATGGCGAGGATTGCCGCCAGCAGCATCTGCAGCGGGATCGGCAGGAACGCGGCGAACAAGCCCACCGCCATGGCGCGGGCAACGGAGTGGCGGTTGAGGTGCCACAGGTTCGGGTCATGCAACAGCGTGCCGAGAAAGCGTAAGGATTTGTGATCCCTGATGCTCATCGGATCTGGCATGTAACGTTTGAATAAGCGCCGGGGCATAAGGCTTCTCGGTCGGTCAAGGCGGCAAGTATGTCTGGATTCTATGAACTGCCCATTCAGACTTTGTGACAATTATTGACGACGCCCAGGCGAAGGGCGGGCTAAGCCTTGAGGGTACTCTCAAGGACGGGCTTATGCGCACAGGGATGATGGCGCTGGCGTTGGGTCTGTTGACCTTGCGTTTTTTACCGGCATTACCGCCGGTCTGGTTGTGGCTGGCGATGCCGGTGGCGGGTTTGATGTTGCTGCCGTTCAGGACCTATCCGGTGGCGTTTTACCTGTTCGGCTTGAGTTGGGCCTGCGTGAATGCGCAGTGGGCGCTGGATGACCGGTTACCGCCGGCGCTGGACGGAGAAACCCGCTGGGTCGAAGGGCGGGTCACAGGCTTGCCCCGGCATGATGACGGTGTCGTGCGATTCGAATTGACCGACATCCAGTCCCGACGTACCCGGCTGCCGCGGCAAATGCGTCTGGCCTGGTATGGCGGGCCACCGGTGAACAGTGGAGAGCGCTGGCGTCTGGCAGTCAAGTTGAAGCGCCCGGTCGGGCTCCTCAATCCTCAGGCCTTCGATTACCAGGCCTGGTTGCTGGCACAACGCATTGGCGCGACCGGGACGGTCAAGCAGGGCGAGCGCCTTGCGCCAGCCCGATGGGCTTGGCGCGATGTAATCCGTCAGCGTTTGCTGGCGGTGGATGCCCAAGGGCGAAGCGGCGCGTTGACGGCGTTGGTACTCGGGGACGGCGCCGGGCTGAGTCGCGAAGACTGGCAGGTATTGCAGGACACCGGCACGGTGCATCTGTTGGTGATTTCCGGGCAGCACATCGGGTTGCTGGCGGGCGTCGTGTATCTGCTGATCGCCGGCCTGGCCCGCTTTGGGTTATGGCCGAGCCGTCTACCATGGTTGCCCTGGGCGTGTGGCCTGGCATTCGCCGCTGCACTCGGTTACGGGATGCTGGCCGGTTTCGAGGTGCCGGTGCGGCGGGCCTGCCTGATGATTGCAATGGTGTTGTTGTGGCGTCTGCGGTTCCGTCATCTTGGTGCATGGTGGCCACTGTTGTTGGCACTCGACGGCATTTTGCTGCTGGAGCCGTTGGCGAGTCTTCAGCCTGGATTCTGGCTGTCTTTCGCGGCCGTGGCAGTCTTGATATTGACCTTCGGCGGACGATTGGGGCCTTGGCGTTGGTGGCAGACCTGGACCCGTGCCCAGTGGCTGATTGCAATCGGACTGTGCCCATTGTTACTGGCACTGGGGTTACCAATCAGTCTCAGCGGGCCACTGGCCAATTTGTTCGCGGTGCCCTGGATCAGTCTGGTGGTCCTGCCACCGGCGTTGCTCGGGACACTGTTGCTGCCGGTGCCTTACCTGGGTGAAAAACTGCTGTGGCTGGCGGGCGGCCTGATCGAATGGTGGTTCAGGGGACTGGGGGTCGTCTCCGGCCAGATTCCCGCGTGGGTGCCCGCGGCAGTCCCGCTATGGGCCTGGGTAATCGGTGCCATGGGTGCTTTTTTGCTATTACTGCCGCGAGGCTTGCCGATGCGCCCGTTGGGGTGGCCCATGCTGTTGATGTTGGTTTTTTCGCCCAGGCCGACTTTGCAGGAAGGTATGGCCGAAGTCTGGCAATTTGATGTGGGGCAGGGCTTGGCGATCCTGGTGCGCACTCGGCATCACACGTTGCTGTATGACGCCGGACCGCGTTTCGGTGAGCTCGACCAAGGGGAGCGGGTGGTGCTGCCGGCATTGCGCAAACTGGGGGTGAAGGGGCTCGACCTGATGCTGATCAGCCACGCCCACGCCGATCATGCCGGCGGTGCCCGGGCGATTGCCAAGGGCTTGCCGGTGGAACAGGTGGTCAGTGGTGAGCCGTCAGACTTGCCTATGGGGTTGCAGGCCGAGAAGTGTGAGAGCGGTCGGCAATGGACCTGGGATGAAGTCGATTTCCAGCTTTGGCACTGGCCATTGGCCGGCGACAGTAACCAGAACTCCTGTGTCCTGCTGATCGAGGCCAATGGTGAGCGGTTGCTGTTGAGTGGCGACATTGATGTCGCCGCCGAGAGGGCCTTGCTGGACAGTCCGCTGGCCGTGCCCACCGATTGGCTGCAGGCGCCACACCACGGCAGTCGCAGTTCGTCGTCCATGGCCCTGCTGGATGTCCTGCAACCTAAAGGGGCGCTGATCTCCCGCGGGCAGGGCAATTCGTTTGGCCATCCGCATGCGACGGTCATCGCGCGTTATCAAAAACGTGGAATGGCGATCTACGACAGCGTCGAACACGGAGCCATTCGTCTGCAACTGGGACGCTTCGAGCCACCGTGGTCAATGCGCCAGGAGCGGCGTTTCTGGCGCGATCCGCCGCCCTTGAACCCATAACCGAGCATTATCAAAGCCCGACCGGATGCGACATCACGGTCTTCGGTGCTTGCACCCCCTATGTTAGAGTGGCGCACTTTTTCGAGGGGGCTGTCACTGTGTGGGAATTGGTCAAATCCGGCGGCTGGATGATGCTGCCGATCATTTTGAGTTCCATCGCGGCCATGGCGATCGTTGCCGAGCGTCTGTGGACCCTGCGGGCCAGCCGCGTGACCCCGGAGCACTTGCTCGGGCAGGTCTGGGTCTGGATCAAGGACAAACAGCTCAATAAGGAAAAACTCAAGGAACTGCGCGCCAACTCCCCGTTGGGCGAGATCCTGGCGGCCGGCCTGGCCAACTCCAAGCATGGTCGCGAGATCATGAAGGAGTGCATCGAAGAGGCCGCACAGCGGGTTATCCATGAGCTCGAACGCTACGTCGCCGCCCTAGGCACCATCGCCGCCATGGCGCCGTTGCTGGGCCTGCTGGGTACGGTGCTGGGCATGATCGATATTTTCAGTGCGTTCACAGGCAATGGCATGACCACCAACGCCTCGGTACTGGCCGGTGGTATTTCCAAGGCCCTGATCACCACGGCTGCGGGCCTGATGGTGGGTATCCCTTCGGTGTTCTTCCACCGTTTCCTGCAACGCCGGATCGATGAGCTGGTGGTGGGCATGGAGCAGGAAGCGATCAAGCTGGTCGAAGTGGTGCAGGGCGATCGCGATGTGGACCTGACCGGGAGCAAAGCGTGAAATTCCGCCGCAAACCACGGGAAACGGTGGACATCAACCTCGCGTCGTTGATCGACGTGGTGTTCATCCTGCTGCTGTTTTTTGTCGTGACCACCACCTTCACCCGTGAAACCCAGTTGCGAGTCGATCTGCCGGAAGCCGTCAGCGGCACGCCGGCCGACGATCAGAGCAAACCTTTGGACATCGCCATCAGTGCCGACGGCGTGTTTTCGGTGAACAACCAGATTTTGCCGAAAAGCGACCTGGCTTCGCTGATGGACGCGCTGCAAAAAGAAGCCAACGGCGACACCAACCGACCGCTGTCCATCAGCGCTGATGGCAAGACTCAGCATCAGTCCGTGGTGACTGCCATGGATGCGGCCGGCAAACTCGGCTTCAGTCATTTGCGCATGACCACCATCGAGGCGGCGCCCCCGGCGCCCTGATGGCCATGTCCGATCGATTGCTCGCCGCGTGGTACGCAGGTCATCCGGCCCTGAAGCTGTTGCGGCCATTGGAATGGCTGTACCGGCGCGTGGTCATGAACAAGCGCAAGCGCTTTCTGGCGGGTGAGGGCGAGATCTATCAACCACCGGTGCCGCTGATCGTGGTCGGCAACATCACCGTGGGTGGCACTGGCAAGACGCCGCTGATTCTATGGATGATCGAACACTGCCAGCGCAGCGGCCTGCGCGTCGGCGTGGTCAGTCGTGGCTACGGCGCCAAACCGCCGCAGTTGCCGTGGCGGGTCGAGGCCGAGCAGGGTGCCGACGTCGCCGGTGACGAGCCGTTGCTGATCGTCCAGCGTACGGGCGTGCCGCTGATGATCGACCCCAATCGCAGCAATGCCGTCAAAGCCTTGCTGGCCAGTGAGCCGCTGGACCTGATCCTGTCCGACGACGGCATGCAGCACTACCGCCTGGCCCGTGACCTGGAACTGGTGCTGATCGACGCCGCCCGCGGCCTGGGAAACCGTCGATGCCTGCCCGCCGGGCCATTGCGTGAGCCGGCCGAGCGCCTGCAAAGCGTCGACGCGGTGCTCTACAACGGTGCCGTGGCTGACCGCGATGATGGATTTGCCTTTCAATTGCGCCCCACCGCGCTGGTCAACCTGCGCAGCGGCGAACGACGTCCCCTTGACCACTTCGGCGCAGGCCAGGCTGTGCACGCGGTGGCCGGCATCGGCAATCCGCAACGTTTCTTCAAGACCCTCGAAACGCTACACTGGCAGCCGGTTCCACATGCGTTTGCCGACCACGCCGAATACAGCGTGGAGGTGTTGAATTTCACGCCGTCATTGCCGTTGGTGATGACGGAAAAGGACGCGGTGAAATGCCGTGCCTTTGCCGCCGCCGACTGGTGGTACCTGGCGGTCGATGCCGTGCCGTCGCCGGCCTTCGTGGCCTGGTTCGACACACAGCTGATGCGCCTGCTGCCGGCTCGTTTGTTGCCTTAACTCCGTTTTTTCCAGGGAATGCTCATGGACACCAAATTGCTCGATATCCTCGCTTGCCCGGTCTGCAAAGGCCCGCTCAAGCTCAGCGCCGACAAGACCGAGCTGATCAGTAAGGGTGCAGGCCTGGCCTACCCGATTCGCGATGGCATCCCGGTGATGCTCGAATCCGAAGCGCGCACCCTGACTACCGACGAGCGCCTGGATAAATGACCACAGCCTTTACCGTCGTCATTCCATCGCGTTACGCCTCCACCCGCCTGCCGGGCAAGCCGATGCTGCTGATCGCCGGCAAACCGATGATCCAGCACGTCTGGGAACAGGCGAGCAAAAGCAGCGCCGAGCGGGTGGTGGTGGCCACCGACGACGCGCGCATCGTCGAGGCCTGCAAAGGCTTTGGTGCCGAAGTGGTGTTGACCCGTGAAGATCACAACTCCGGCACCGATCGCTTGGCCGAAGTCGCGATGAAGCTGGGCCTGGCGCCCGACGCCATCGTGGTCAACGTCCAGGGCGACGAACCGCTGATCCCGCCGAGCGTGATCGATCAGGTCGCCGCCAACCTGGCGGCCCACGCCGAAGCGCGCATGGCCACCCTGGCCGAGCCGATCGAAGACGCGGGCACCCTGTTCAATCCCAACGTGGTCAAGGTCGTCAGCGACCTCAATGGCCTGGCGCTGACGTTCAGCCGTTCCACCTTGCCTTGGGCGCGGGATGCATTTGCCGTGAACCCTGAGCAGTTACCGGAAGGTGTGCCGTATCGCCGCCATATCGGCATCTATGCCTACCGCGCCGGTTTCCTGCAGGATTTCGTCAGCTGGGGCCCATGCTGGCTGGAAAACACCGAGTGCCTGGAGCAGCTGCGTGCCCTGTGGCACGGCGTGCGAATCCACGTCGCCGACGCTCTGATCGCGCCGCCAGCCGGTGTCGATACCGTTGAAGACCTTGAGCGCGTTCGTCGCCTGCTGGAGGCGTGATGCGGGTTCTGTTTGTCTGCCTGGGCAACATCTGCCGGTCACCCACGGCCGAAGGCGTGCTGCGGCATAAGCTGCGCGAGGCCGGCTTGGCCGATCAGGTTGAAGTGGCCTCCGCCGGCACCGGCGACTGGCATGTCGGCAAGGCGCCGGACAAGCGCAGTCAGGCCGCGGCGAAGCTGCGCGGTTATGACTTGTCCACCCAGCGCGCCCAGCAAGTCAGCCGTGCCGATTTCGCCACCTACGACCTGATCCTGGCGATGGACAACAGCAACCTGCGCAACCTCAAGGCCTTGCAACCGGCCAAGGGCAAGGCCGAACTCGACCTGTTCCTGCGTCGCTACCAGTCGCCGGTCGATGAAGTGCCGGATCCGTACTACGACGGCGAGCAAGGCTTCGAGCAGGTGCTCGACCTGATCGAGCACGCCAGCGATTTGCTGGTGATCGAATTGAAGGGACGGTTATGAGTTTGCAGGTTCAATCGCAGGTTTCGCTCAAGCCGTTCAACAGCTTTGGCGTGGATGTCCAGGCCCGGTTGTTTGCCGAGGCCCATAGCGACGCCGATGTGCGCGAAGCCCTGGCCTACGGGCTGGAACACAAGGTCCCGGTGCTGGTGATCGGCGGCGGCAGCAACCTGCTGCTGACGGCGGACATCGATTCGCTGGTGCTGCGCATGGCCACGCGCGGGATTCGCGTGCTGAGCGATGAAGGCGGCAAAGTGGTGATCGAGGCCGAGGCGGGCGAGCCCTGGCATCCTTTTGTGCAACACACACTGTCCCAGGGGTTGTCCGGCCTGGAAAACCTCAGTCTTATTCCCGGCACCGTCGGTGCGGCACCGATGCAAAACATTGGCGCTTATGGTGTCGAAATCAAGGACGTGTTCGCCGGCCTGACCGCCCTCGATCGCCAGACCGGCGAACTGCGTGACTTCACATTGCAAGAGTGCAACTTCGCCTACCGCGACAGCCTGTTCAAGCAGGAGCTGGGGCGTTGGTTGATCCTGCGTGTGCGTTTCGCCCTCGACCGCGCCGCGCATCTGCACCTGGAGTACGGCCCGGTGCGCCAGCGCCTGACCGAGCAGGGTATCGAGCATCCGACCGCCAGCGATGTCAGTCAGGCCATTTGCAGCATCCGCAACGAAAAACTCCCGGACCCGGCCGTACTCGGCAATGCCGGCAGCTTTTTCAAGAACCCTTTGGTATCGACGGTGCTGGCTGCACGGCTCAAGGGCGAATACCCGGACCTGGTGGCCTATGCGCAACCCGACGGGCAGATGAAGCTGGCCGCCGGATGGCTGATCGAGCGGGCAGGGTGGAAAGGTTTCCGCGAGGCTGATGCTGGCGTGCATAAATTGCAGGCGCTGGTGCTGGTCAACTATGGCGGCGCGACGGGTCTGCAATTGCTGAACCTGGCGCAGCGTATCCAGAAAGACATTTTCGAGCGTTTCCATGTCGATCTGGAAATGGAGCCGAACCGGTATTGATGAAGCAGCCGCAAGCTACAAGCTTCAAGCGGCAAGCTACAATCCTTAAATTCAGGTTTTTCGCTGTTTTGCTTCTACTTGAAGCTTGCAGCTTAAAGCTTGCAGCTAAAAAGCCCTGTCTCAGCAGGGCTTTTTTGTTAATGCTCGGTTAACTTAGTCAGCTAACGATGCACACTCTTGCTCCACCAAAGGCCCGGTGCAGACCGTTTGCGTCCGCACAAGAGAGCCCATTAGCCTGAGTCGATCTGCGTGCGACCCACCGAGATCCAGCGGCAGATTGCTCGACCCCATAACTCAAGACCTATGCGGGCGTGCCCATGATTACCCTGAAACTCAATGGTCAAGACCATCAACTCGACGTCACCGAGGACATGCCGCTGCTCTGGGCGATCCGCGACGTGGCCGGTTACAACGGCACCAAATTCGGCTGCGGCATGGGCCTGTGCGGCGCCTGCACCATTCATATCGAAGGGGCTCCGGCACGCAGTTGCATCACGCCCATCGGTTCAGTCGCCGGGCAGAATGTCAGCACCATCGACAACCTGCATGCCGACCCGATCGGCAAAGTCGTGCAGCAAGCCTGGCTCGACACGGCAGTCGCCCAATGCGGCTTCTGCCAGGGCGGGCAGATCATGTCGGCGACGGCGCTGCTCAAGACCAATCCGAATCCGAGCGACGAGCAGATCGAAGAAGCGATGGTTGGCAACATCTGCCGCTGCGGCACCTACAACCGCATCAAGACCGCGATCCGCCAGGCCTCCACTCACCTGAAGGAGGTCAAGGCATGAGCCGGTTACCGAATGATTTCGCCCTGAGCAACCTCAGTCGCCGTGGTTTTCTCAAGGGCGTGGGGGCGACCGGTGCGCTGGTGGTTGCCGCGAGTTGGGGCTGGCAGGACGCGTTTGCCGACGAGAAAGAGAAGAAGTTCGGCGCCGACGGCATGCCTCACGGCTGGGTTGATGATCCCAAGGTGTATGTCAGCATCGCCGCTGATGGCACAGTGACCGTGATCTGCAACCGCTCGGAGATGGGCCAGGGCGTGCGCACCAGCTTGACCATGGTGGTGGCCGATGAACTGGAAGCCGATTGGGCTCTGGTCAAGGTGCAGCAGGCCCCCGGCGATGAAGTGCGCTTCGGCAACCAGGACACTGACGGCTCACGCAGCATGCGTCACTGGTACGAGCCGATGCGTCGCTGCGGTGCCGCCGCGCGGACCATGCTAGAACAGGCTGCCGCCGCGCAATGGAAAGTGCCGGTTGGTGAATGCCATGCGCAATTGCACAAGGTTGTCCATGAGCCGTCCGGCCGCGAGCTCGGATATGGCGCCCTGGCCTCCGCCGCAGGCGCGTTGCCGGTTCCGGCCCGCGACAGCCTGAAGCTCAAGCAACCCGCTGAGTTCCGTTACATCGGCAAGGAAGGCACCAAGGCCATCGATGGGGAGGACATCGTCAACGGTCGCGCCGTGTACGGCGCCGACGTGCATTTCGACGGCATGCTGTACGCGACCATCGCGCGGCCCGCGGTGTATGGCGGCAAAGTCAAAAGCTTCGATGGCAGCGCGGCGATGAAAGTCCCCGGCGTGGTCAAAGTGGTACAGATCGAAAGTCGTCCGTTGCCCTCGGAATTTCAACCGCTCGGCGGTATCGCCGTGGTGGCGAGCAATACCTGGGCGGCGATCAAGGGCCGCGAGGCACTGAAAATCGAGTGGGACGACGGCCCCAACGCCAGCTACGACTCGATTGCCTATCGCAAGGAACTTGAAGCGGCATCGCTCAAGCCCGGCAAGGTGGTGCGCAATACCGGCAACCTCGAAAAGGCCATGGCCAGCGCCGATAGCACCCTGGAAGCCTCCTACTACTTGCCGCATTTGTCACAGTCGCCGATGGAGCCGATGGTCGCCATTGCGCGGTTCAAGGACGGTGCGTGCGAAGCCTGGGGGCCAAGCCAGGCGCCTCAGGTCACCCGGGAACGGATCGGTGAACGCCTGGGCCTGGCGTTCGACAAAGTCACCTTTAACGTAACCCTGCTCGGGGGCGGGTTCGGGCGCAAGTCCAAGCCTGACTTCATCATCGAGGCTGCTATCCTCGCCAAGGAATTCCCCGGCAAAGCGGTGCGGGTGCAATGGACCCGCGAAGACGACATTCACTGTTCCTACTTCCACACCGTGTCGGCCGAATACCTCAAGGCCAGCCTGAACAAGGATGGCCTGCCGTCCGGCTGGTTGCACCGTACGGTGGCGCCGAGCATCACCGCGTTGTTTGCACCGGGCATGAACCATGAAGCGGCGTTCGAACTGGGCATGGGGTTCACCAACATGGCGTATGCGATCCCCAACATTCGCCTGGAAAACCCCGAGGCAACGGTGCATACCCGGGTGGGTTGGTATCGCTCGGTGTCGAACATTCCCCATGGCTTTGCGATCCAGAGTTTTATCGATGAACTGGCGCACAAGGCCGGGCAGGATCCGCTGAAGTACCAGATCAGATTGCTCGGCCCGGACCGTCAGATCGATCCGCGCACCTTGAGTGAAGAGTGGAACTACGGTGAATCCCCGGAGCGTTATCCGATCGATACCGCGCGCCTGCGCACGGTGCTGGAGACCGCCGCCAAAGCCGCCGGTTGGGGGCGTGAGTTGCCCAAGGGGCACGGCCTGGGCCTGGCGGTGCATTACAGCTTCGTGACCTATGTGGCGGCGGTGATCGAGGTGGAGGTCAAGGACGACGGTACGTTGGTAGTGCACAAGGCTGACATTGCCGTCGATTGCGGACCGCAGATCAATCCCGAGCGGATTCGCGCGCAGTTCGAGGGTGCCTGCGTCATGGGCCTGGGTAATGCGGTGCTGGGGGAGATCAGTTTCAAGGACGGCAAGGTCCAGCAGGATAACTTCCACATGTACGAAGTGGCGCGCATGTCCCTGGCACCGAAAGAAGTGGCCGTGCATCTGGTGACGCCGCCGGGCAACGTGCCGTTGGGCGGTGTGGGTGAACCAGGCGTACCACCGATTGCGCCGGCACTGTGCAATGCGATCTTTGCTGCCACCGGCAAACGCATCCGCAACCTACCGGTTCGTTATCAGCTGTCGGGCTGGCAGAAGGCTGGCGCCTGATGGACAGCGCCGATCTGAACGTCCTGCGCAGTGTGTTGCAATGGCATCGCGCCGGTCAGCGGGTGGTGTTGTACAGCGTGGTCGAAACCTGGGGCACTGCGCCCCGGGCACCCGGCGCCATGCTGGCCTTGCGCGAGGACGGCATGGTGATTGGTTCGGTTTCCGGCGGATGTGTCGAAGATGACTTGATCGCCCGGCTGCACGACGGGCGGTTTGAGCTTGACGGGCCGCCGGTGCAACTGATCACCTACGGCGTGACCCGCGAGGAAGCTTCACGTTTCGGCTTGCCCTGCGGAGGCACCTTGCGCTTGACCGAGGAGCGCATCGACGATGGGGATTGGGTCGAGCAATTGCTTGTGCGTTGCGAGGCCCATGAAATCGTTGCCCGTGAACTGAACCTGACCACCGGCGAGGTGCTTTTGCAGCCGGCCAGTAAAGCTGACGTGTTGACGTTCGACGGACAGACCTTGCGGGCGATCTATGGCCCGCGCTGGCGCTTGCTGCTGATCGGCGCGGGGCAGCTGTCGCGCTATGTGGCGGAAATGGCCCGGCTACTGGATTTCGAGGTGCTGATTTGCGATCCGCGTAGCGAGTTCGTCTATGGCTGGGAGGAGCAGCATGGACGATTCGTTTCGGGCATGCCGGATGAGGCGGTATTGAACATCCAGACCGATGAACGCACGGCCATCGTGGCTTTGACCCATGATCCGCGTCTGGACGACATGGCGCTGCTCACGGCCCTGGATTCCAGGGCTTTCTACGTCGGGGCGCTGGGGTCGCGGGTCAACAGCCAGAAGCGCCGGGAAAACCTGGCTCAACTGGGTTTGTCGCAACCGGCGATTGACCGCTTGCATGGTCCGATCGGTTTGCACATCGGCAGTCATAATCCAGCGGAAATTGCCTTGTCGCTCATGGCGGAAATCGTGGCGGTCAAAAATGGCATCGAACTGAAGCAGAAGAAAGTCTTGCGGGAGAGCGTATGAGCGAGTCCATTGGCGTCGTCGTACTGGCGGCGGGGCAGGGCAGCCGGTTTCGTGAGGTTGCGGGCGCCGAAAAGGATAAATTGGTGGCCGATTGCACCGGGCGTGACGGCGTGGTGCGGTTCGTCATCGAGCACACGTTGGTCAACCTGCCGGCGGCGCTGGACAAACGCGTGCTGGTGACCACTGCTGACCGCCCGCAAGTGATTCGCATGGCTCAGGCCTATGGCTGCGAGATTGTATTGATCGAGTCGACGGGAATGGGTGACAGCATTGCCGCGGGAGTCGCTGCCTGCAAGCAACTCGATGGCTGGCTGATGGTGCTGGGGGATATGCCGTTCATCCTGCCATCCAGTATCGGGCAAGTGGTGGCGGGCATTGGCGGTGACAGTATCAGCGTGCCCGTGCAGAGCGGCGAGTATGGGCATCCGGTCGGGTTCGGACGGGACTTCTCGGCGGGGTTGATGGCGTTATCGGGGGATCGCGGCGCCAAACCGCTGTTTGCTCAGGGGCGGGTGGTTGAAGTGACCGTGGATGATCCCGGTGTGGTCTGGGATGTGGATGTGCCTGAGGCACTAACCTTCAGACCGGCATAGATCCTTGTGGGATATACAGAGATATAAAAAAAGCCCCGCCTGGATTCACCAGACGGGGCTTTTTAGTGGCCGATGGAATCAGACGAGAGGTTTAGGCTCGTGTTCTTTTTCCTGGGCTTGCTCGTGTTGCTCTACCGCTTCCTGAACGGAGCGCGGCGCTTCGTGGATCACCGACTCAACCGGCTCGGCAGTCACTTCAGCGGCTGGGGCAGGAGCTGCCTCAACCACTTCAGCAACAACCGGTGCAGGCTCGGCAGCGACAGCTGCTTCAGCTGGAGCCGCAGAAGCAGCCAGTTCAGCTTCCTTCTGCAGACGCTCGGCTTCACGCTTGCGACGACGCACTTCACGCGGGTCGTTAGGCGCACGGCCACTTGGCGTCAGGGCGCTGGCAGGAGCAGCTTCGACTACCGGAGCAGGTGCTTCGGCAACGACCGGAGCTTCAACGGCTGGCGCTTCAACCACAGGCGCTGGAGCCGGTTCTGCGGCGGCAACCACCGGCTCGGAAACCATGGCTTCAGCCACTGGGGTCTCAGCGGCAGGTGCAGCGACTTCAGCGACGGCTGGCTCGGCAACCCAGTTGAATGCGGTTTGCTCTTCGCGAACTTCACGCACGGTTTCAGTCACGGTTTCAACAACCGCTTCTGCAACCACGGCAGGTGCTTCCACCACTGGCGCTGGCTCGGCAGCCGCTTCAACAGCTGGCTGAGCTTCTGGCGCTGGCGCTACTTCGATTTCCGGCGAGGCGGTGACTTCGACCGGTGTGGTCGCTTCAACGACTGGCGCTTCAACCGGAGCTGCTTCCAGGGTCGCGGCAGTGGCGCGTTCGGCTTGCACATTGGCTTCAGCTTCGGCTGGAGCGCTGATCACGCTGCTGGCAACGGCTGCAGTGACAGCCAGGCCGGCGGCCAGATCGGCAGTGCTTGGCGCTTCAGCGTTTTCGCCGGACTCGGACTCCTCCGAACCTTCGATCACGTTGCCGTTGGCGTCACGCTGACGCTCGCGACGGTTGCTGCGACGACGCTGGCCACGGGAGCGGCGGCGTGGACGATCGCCTTCGGCGCCTTCCTGACCGTCTTCCGGCAGTTGCTCTTCGTTGGTGACCAGTTCTTCTTCAGTTGCGGCAGCAGCGGCTTGTTCGGCACGTGGCTGACGTTCTTCACGCGGTGGGCGTGGAGCGCGCTCTTCACGTGGCTGGCGAGCTGGACGCTCTTCAGCGGTAGCAGCGGCGGCCGGAACAGCCGGAACAGCCGGAACGGCATCCAGAGGCTCGCGCAGTTCACGAACGCGTTCTTCACGCTCGCCACGTGGCTTGCGATCTTCACGCGGAGCGCGCGGTGCACGTTCTTCACGAGGCGCGCGTGGTGCGCGTTCTTCGCGGGCTACCGCTGGCGTTTCTTCGCGGGTCTCGCGAGGTTCACGCACTTCCCGTGGCTGACGCTCTTCACGCGGCTCACGTGGTGCGCGTTCTTCACGCGGTGCACGTTCTTCGCGAGGCTTGCGTTCTTCATCGCGGCGACCGTTACGGTTGCGGCTCTGTTGACGACCGTTGCGACGCTCTTCGTTGCGGGCCGGACGCTCGGTGGTCGCAGGCTTTTCAACCACGGCCGGAGCAACAGGCTCTTCCTTGGTGGCGAACAGGCTCACCAGAGACTTCACCAGGCCCTTGAACAGGCTTGGCTCCGGTACGGCGACCGGGGCAGGGGCCGGAGCGGCCACTTCGGTCGGAACCGGAGCGTTGGCGCGGGCCGGGGCCGTCTTGACCGCAGCTTCCTGGCGAACCAGGGTGCGGGTCGCAGCGGCTGGCTGGACTTCTTCGACTTCGGCAGCGGCAGCGGCGATTTCGTAGCTGGACTGGTTGGTCGCGGCTTCCGGGCTGTCATCACGCAGGCGCTGCACTTCGAAGTGCGGCGTTTCGAGGTGATCGTTCGGCAGGATGACGATGCGGGCACGGGTGCGCAGTTCGATCTTGGTGATCGAGTTGCGTTTTTCGTTGAGCAGGAACGCGGCCACCGGGATCGGCACTTGTGCACGAACTTCGGCGGTACGGTCTTTCAGGGCTTCTTCTTCGATCAGGCGCAGGATCGCCAGGGACAGCGATTCAACGTCACGGATGATGCCGGTGCCGTTGCAACGCGGGCAGACGATGCCGCTGCTTTCGCCCAGGGACGGACGCAGGCGCTGACGGGACATTTCCAGCAGGCCGAAGCGCGAGATGCGACCGACTTGCACGCGAGCGCGGTCGGCTTCCAGGCATTCGCGGACTTTCTCTTCCACGGCGCGCTGGTTCTTGGCAGGGGTCATGTCGATGAAGTCGATGACGATCAGGCCGCCGATGTCACGCAGGCGCAACTGACGGGCGATTTCTTCGGCCGCTTCAAGGTTGGTCTGCAGTGCGGTTTCTTCGATGTCGCTGCCTTTGGTGGCGCGCGCCGAGTTGATGTCGATGGACACCAGGGCTTCGGTCGGATCGATAACGATGGAGCCGCCGGAAGGCAGTTCGACGACGCGCTGGAAGGCGGTTTCGATCTGGCTTTCGATCTGGAAGCGGTTGAACAGCGGAACGCTGTCTTCGTACAGCTTGATCTTGCTGGCGTACTGCGGCATCACCTGGCGGATGAAGGTCAGGGCTTCGTCCTGGGCTTCAACGCTGTCGATCAGCACTTCGCCGATGTCCTGGCGCAGGTAGTCGCGGATCGCGCGGATGATCACGTTGCTTTCCTGGTAGATCAGGAACGGCGCGGAACGATCCAGCGAAGCTTCCTTGATAGCGGTCCAGAGTTGCAGCAGGTAGTCGAGGTCCCACTGCATTTCTTCGCTGCTGCGGCCCAGGCCGGCAGTGCGCACGATCAGGCCCATGTCGGCCGGGGCAACTAGGCCGTTCAGGGCTTCACGCAGTTCGTTGCGCTCTTCGCCTTCGATGCGACGGGAGATACCGCCGGCACGCGGGTTGTTCGGCATCAGTACCAGGTAACGACCGGCCAGGCTGATGAAGGTGGTCAGGGCGGCGCCCTTGTTGCCACGTTCTTCTTTTTCGACCTGAACGATGACTTCCTGGCCTTCGCTCAGGACGTCCTTGATGTTGACGCGACCTTCCGGGGCTTTCTTGAAGTATTCGCGGGAGATTTCTTTGAGTGGCAGGAAGCCGTGGCGCTCAGAGCCGAAATCGACAAAGGCAGCCTCGAGGCTTGGTTCGATGCGAGTAATCCGGCCTTTATAGATGTTGGCCTTCTTCTGCTCGCGTGCACCGGATTCGATGTCCAGGTCGTAGAGGCGCTGGCCATCTACCAGTGCAACGCGCAACTCTTCGGGTTGAGTTGCGTTAATCAGCATTCTTTTCATGTAGTACCGTCGGTTTCCGGGCTGCCGGAAACGGCGTTCGGCACACACGACTTCTCACGGTCGGTGTCAGGTGCGTCGGGAGTGGTTGGCCAATTCCCGTGTCCAGCGAAGTCCGGCCAATGTGGGCCTTCATCGCGACGTACGCGTCCTGCTTGCTGTGGCTACTTAAGCACTCAGTCAGGAGGAGGAATCAACCAGCGGCTGTGGACGAGATGAAGCGTCTTGAGTAAGCCTGTTGCTACACAGTCCGGCGGTTGTGCATCTCCACCCTACACGTATCCCTGATAATTCGGGTGCTGCCGCGCGCAGAATCCGCAGCGGGTTGGCATTTACCGTGAGCTCCGAAAGGGGAGGTCACGCATCATGGCTAATTTAGGCGTTGTTTCCGATGCCTTCGCTCGGGGTCATTCGCAGCTGACTGCACTTTGTGAACTGGCCGTGAATATGGCGCGCAAAACGAGTGGAAAACTCTGCTTTGTGGCGTGATTCAGGCCTCATGTCACCTGCGCTCGTTACACCTGCAAACTCCACCGTTACGTAGCGAAAGCCCCGTAGGACGGCCTCGCGTCCTGGTGAATTGCGTTGGTCAGGGCCGGTTTTTGACCGTTGGTCCGCTGTCCAGGCCGCTTTTGGCGACGTTCGCGACTATAGCAGCAATGATTAAGTGCTTCAATTCCATAAAAAATTGTTATCATCCGCGCCATGACGACGACTACCCCCCCGACTCCAAGCGTACAACTGCTTGAGGTCTCGCCGGAATATGCCGGCCAGCGCATTGATAATTTCCTTCTCGCCCGACTCAAAGGCGTGCCCAAGACCTTGATTTACCGCATTTTGCGTAAGGGCGAAGTGCGCGTGAACAAAGGTCGGATCAAGCCCGAGTACAAGCTGCAGGCGGGCGATATCGTGCGCGTGCCGCCGGTTCGGGTGCCTGAGCGTGACGAGCCGGTACCGCTGGCACAAGGCCTGCTGCAGCGGCTCGAAGCCTCGATTGTCTTCGAAGACAAGGCGCTGATCGTGATCAACAAGCCTTGCGGCATCGCCGTTCACGGCGGCAGCGGCTTGAATTACGGAGTCATCGAAGCCTTTCGTCAGTTGCGTCCCGATTGCAAGGAACTCGAACTGGTTCATCGTCTCGACCGTGACACCTCCGGCCTGCTGATGATCGCCAAGAAGCGCAGCATGCTGCGTCACTTGCACACTGCCTTGCGCGGTGATGGCGTTGACAAGCGCTATATGGCGCTGGTTCGCGGTAACTGGGCATCCTCGATCAAGCAAGTTCGAGCGTCGCTCGGTAAGAGCAATCTGCGCTCCGGTGAGCGTATGGTCGAGGTCGACGAGGAGGAGGGCAAGGAGTCTGTGACCGTGTTCAAGGTCCTGCGTCGCTTTGGCGACTTTGCCACCCTGATTGAAGCCAAGCCGATCACCGGCCGCACTCACCAGATCCGCGTCCACACGTTGCACGCCGGGCACTGCATTGCCGGCGACACCAAGTACGGCGATGACGATTTCAGTAAGGAAATCCGCGATCTGGGCGGCAAGCGCCTGTTCCTGCACGCCTACATGCTGACCGTGCCGCTTCCCGATGGCGGTGAGCTGAAGTTGCAGGCGCCGGTCGACGAGATGTGGGCCAAAACCGTGGAGCGATTGAGTGCGCCCATCTGATTACAAGCTGCTGATCTTTGATTGGGACGGCACCCTGGCCGATTCCATTGGCCGGATTGTCGAGGCGATGCACGTTGCCTCGCAGCGTTCCGGTTTTGAGTTGCGCGATGATCTGGCCGTCAAGGGCATCATCGGTCTGGGCTTGCCGGAAGCGATCCGCACCCTGTACCCCGAAATCGGCGACGCCGAGCTGTTTGCCTTCCGCGAGCACTATGCTGAGCATTACATTGCGTCAGAGGTTGTGCCTTCGCCGCTGTTCGAGGGTGTGGTCGAGTCGCTCGAGGCGTTTCGTGCCGAGGGCTATCATCTGGCTGTTGCGACCGGCAAGGCCCGTCGCGGGCTGGATCGGGTGTTGAAGTCCCATGGCTGGGAGAATTACTTCGATATCACCCGCGCCGCCGACGAGACCGCCAGCAAGCCCCATCCGCTGATGCTCGAGCAGATACTCGCGCATTGCGAGGTTCGCCCGGAGCAGGCGTTGATGGTCGGTGATTCGTCTTTCGATTTGCAGATGGCGCGCAACGCCGGCATGGGCTCGGTGGCCGTCAGTTATGGCGCTCAATCGATCGATGCGTTGAAGTTGTATGAACCGCGACTGGCCATCGACCATTTTTCAGAATTGTATGCCTGGCTGAGTCAGCAGGCTTAACCGGTTGTTTTTGGGGTGGATGGCATGACCGACGAATGGAAGGCGCCCGCCAAGGCGAGCGCAGAGAGCGGTGACGACAGAAGCTGGAAGCTGCTGGAAAAGACGCTGCTGGCCGGCGTGCAGGAGCAGCGCCGGTCCCGTCGCTGGGGGATATTCTTCAAGTCACTGACTTTTGTGTATCTGTTCGGCGCAATTGCCCTGTTTTCGCCGCTGATGGATATGGAGAAGGCAGCTACCCTCAGTGCCAATTACACGGCGTTGATCGATGTGACAGGCATGATTGCCGACAAGGAGCCGGCCAGCGCAGACAATATCGTTGGCAGTCTGCGCGCGGCGTTCGAGGACAAGAAGGTCAAGGGTGTCATCCTGCGCATCAACAGCCCGGGCGGCAGTCCGGTGCAGTCGGGTTATGTCTATGACGAGATCCGTCGCCTGCGCGGCCTGCACCCGGACATCAAGCTGTATGCGGTCATTTCCGACCTGGGGGCTTCCGGCGCTTACTACATCGCCAGCGCGGCAGATCAGATCTACGCCGACAAGGCTAGCCTGGTCGGCTCCATCGGTGTGACGGCGGCCGGCTATGGTTTTGTCGGCACCATGGAGAAGCTGGGTGTCGAGCGTCGCACCTATACCTCTGGCGAGCACAAGTCGTTCCTCGATCCGTTCCAGCCACAGAAGGCGGAAGAAACCGCCTTCTGGCAGGGCGTGCTCGATACGACCCACCAGCAGTTCATCAATAGCGTCAAGCAAGGGCGTGGCGATCGCCTGAAGGACAAGGAGCATCCGGAGCTGTTTTCCGGCCTGGTCTGGTCTGGCGAGCAGGCACTGCCGTTGGGGTTGGTCGATGGGCTGGGTAATGCCAGTTCGGTTGCGCGGGATGTGATCGGCGAGAAAGAACTGGTGGACTTCACCGTTCAGGAGTCGCCATTCGATCGCTTCTCGAAAAAACTCGGTGCCAGTGTGGCTGAGCATTTGGCGATGTGGATGGGCTTTAACGGTCCGTCGCTGCGCTGATTCTGAAATGGCATGAAAAACCGGCCTGCGTGGCCGGTTTTTTAGTATTGAGATTCAAGGAATCTGTACGTCTTCTGCCAGTAACATGTCGATCAGGCGAATCAGCGGCAGGCCGATCAGGCTGGTGGCGTCGGGCCCCTCGGTGCTGCGAAACAGGCTGACCCCCAGGCCTTCGGCCTTGAAGCTGCCTGCGCAGTCGTAGGGTTGCTCGGCGTGCAGGTAGCGTTCGATGCGGGGCGCGTCGAGTGTGCGCATGTGTACGGTGAATGGCACGCAATCGACCTGGCAGTGCCCGGTCTGGCTGTTGAGCAGGGCCAAGCCGGTCAGGAATGTCACGCTGGCACCGCTGGCCGCCAGCAGCTGTTCGCGGGCCTTTTCGAACGTGTGGGGCTTGCCGATAATCCGGTCTCCCAGCACGGCGACCTGGTCGGAGCCGATTATCAGATGAGCGGTATGGCTGTCGGCCAGGGCGCGCGCTTTCTCTTCGGCGAGGCGTTTGACCAGCTCGATGGCGGACTCACCTGGGCGATGGCTTTCGTCGATATCCGGCGAGCTGCAAGTGAAAGGCAGCTGCAGGCGGGTCAGCAATTCCCGGCGATAGGCCGAGCTGGAAGCGAGTAATAAAGGCAGCATGCGCAACTCCATAAGGCGTGTGCGAATTCTAGCGAGGCTTCCAAGTGACGGACAGGGCTGAATTTCCTTTGACATGGGCGGGGGCATCCCTATAATGCTGCGCCTATGTTGAATGACCCGATTCCACCTCACGTTGACCCGCGCAAATTGGCTGATCGTGGCACCACCCTTCAAGGTGAAATGCTGCTGGCCGATTTGGAGAGACTCTGCGACCCGCTTTCCGACAATGTCGGTACGGTGCAGGCTAAATTCGTTTTTGAACGAGATGAACGTAAATCTGTGGTCATCCACAGCTTTATCGACACTGAAGTCAAAATGGTTTGCCAGCGTTGTCTTGAGCTGGTCACCCTGCCGATCCATAGCGAATGCAGTTACGCTGTGGTGAAGGAGGGTGCGAATACCCAGTCGTTGCCGAAAGGTTATGACGTGCTGGAACTGGGCGAAGATCCTTTGGATCTGCAGTCACTGATCGAGGAGGAGCTTCTGCTCGCCTTGCCCATTGTGCCTGCTCATCATCCGGAAGAATGCCAGCAGCCGGCGGGTCTCGATGAGCCCGAACCGAGCGAGGACGAGGTAACGCGGTCCAACCCGTTCAGTGTATTGGCGCAGTTAAAGCGTGACCCAAACGTTTAGGAGTTAATCAATTATGGCTGTTCAGCAGAACAAAAAATCCCGCTCTGCCCGTGACATGCGCCGTTCGCACGACGCTCTCGAGGCTAGCACCCTGTCTGTAGAAAAAACCACCGGTGAAGTTCACCTGCGTCACCACGTATCGCCAGAAGGCGTATACCGTGGCCGTAAAGTGATCGACAAGGGCGCTGACGAGTAATCACTTGTCCGCTCAAGTCATCGCGATTGACGCAATGGGCGGGGACTTCGGTCCCCGCAGCATTGTACAGGCCAGCCTTGCTTGCCTGTCTGCTACACCCTCGTTGCACCTGACCCTCGTCGGTCAACCCTCCCTACTTGAAGAATTGATCGCTGGCCATACGGCTGTGGATCGCGCGCGCCTGTCGATTACGCCGGCGTCCGAAGTCATCACCATGGACGAAAAGCCCGCCCAGGCCCTGCGTGGCAAACCCGACTCGTCGATGCGCGTGGCGCTTGAGTTGTTGCGTGACGGCAAGGTCCAGGCCTGTGTCAGTGCTGGTAATACCGGCGCGCTGATGGCGTTGTCGCGCTTCGTGCTCAAGACCCTGCCGGGCATTGACCGTCCGGCCATGGTGGCGGCGATTCCGACGCAGAGGGGTTACTGCCAATTGCTCGACCTGGGCGCCAACGTCGATTGCAGTGCCGAGCATCTGTTGCAGTTTGCGGTCATGGGGTCGGTTGCGGCTGAAACCCTGGGCATAGCGCGTCCTCGGGTGGCGTTGCTGAACATCGGCACCGAAGACATCAAGGGTAATCAGCAGGTCAAGTTGGCAGCGACTTTGTTGCAAGGCGCCCGTGGCATCAATTACATCGGCTTTATCGAGGGAGACGGCTTGTACCGTGGCGAAGCGGATGTGGTGGTGTGTGACGGTTTTGTCGGCAACATCCTGCTCAAATCCAGTGAAGGTCTGGCGATCATGATTGCCGGGCGCATCGAGGCGTTGTTCAGGAAGAACATGGCCACTCGCGTGGTTGGCGCGCTGGCGCTGCCCTTGATGAAGCGTCTGCAGGCGGATCTGGCGCCTGCACGGCACAACGGCGCGAGCTTTCTCGGCTTGCAGGGCATTGTGGTGAAAAGCCACGGTTCTGCCGGGGTCCAGGGGTTTCAGAGTGCCATTGCGCGCGCCTTGATCGAGATTCAGGAGAATCTTCCCGAGCGCCTGCACGGTCGTCTGGAGGATTTGTTGCTTTAGGCGTTTTCGTCGGACAATGCTTAAATGTGACCGCTTGGTTCGATGGGCCATCCAACTGTCAGTTTCTTGCGTCCCCAGAGCGGGGCGCCAACTCTCCGACGACAAGATCATTAGGGGCTTGTTACATGTCTGCTTCCCTCGCATTTGTCTTTCCAGGACAGGGTTCGCAGTCCCTCGGCATGCTGGCCGAGCTGGGCGCGCAACATCCGGTTGTCCTTGAAACATTCAAAGAAGCTTCCGATGCACTGGGTTACGACCTGTGGGCACTGACCCAGCAAGGGCCGGAAGAGCAACTCAATCAAACCGATAAAACCCAGCCGGCCATTCTGACCGCCTCTATCGCCCTGTGGCGTCTGTGGCTGGCCGAAGGTGGCGCGCGCCCGGCTTACGTTGCCGGGCACAGCCTGGGTGAATACAGCGCGCTGGTTGCGGCAGGCAGTCTGAGCCTGGGCGATGCGGTGAAGCTCGTCGAGCGTCGTGGCCAACTGATGCAGGAAGCCGTTCCGGCCGGTCAGGGCGGCATGGCTGCCATCCTGGGCCTGGACGATGCCGACGTACTGGCAGCCTGTGCCGAAGCGGCGCAAGGCGAAGTTGTCAGCGCGGTCAATTTCAACTCGCCGGGCCAGGTGGTCATCGCTGGCGCCAAGGCTGCAGTCGAGCGCGCCATCGAAGGCTGCAAGGCGCGTGGTGCCAAGCGCGCCATGCCGTTGCCGGTCAGCGTTCCGTCGCACTGCGAGCTGATGCGTCCGGCTGCCGAGCGTTTCGCCGAATCGATCGCTGCGATCGACTGGCAGGCGCCACAGATTCCCGTGGTGCAGAACGTCAGTGCCCAGGTGTCGGCCGATCTGGAAACCCTCAAGCGCGATCTGCTCGAGCAACTGTACAAGCCAGTACGCTGGGTTGAATCGGTCCAGGCGCTGGCCGCCAAGGGTGCGACCAACCTGGTCGAGTGTGGTCCGGGCAAAGTGCTGGCCGGTCTGAACAAGCGTTGCGCCGAAGGCGTGTCGACATCCAACCTCAATACCCCAGACGCTTTCGCTGCCGCCCGTGCAGCGTTGGCCTGAATCAGGAGAAGCTTGCATGAGTCTGCAAGGTAAAGTTGCACTGGTCACCGGTGCAAGCCGTGGCATCGGCCAGGCCATCGCCCTGGAACTGGGTCGTCAGGGCGCCATCGTTGTTGGTACCGCAACCTCCGCGTCGGGTGCTGAACGCATTGCCGCAACCCTGAAGGAAAACGGTATTCAAGGCACTGGCCTGGAACTCAATGTCACCAGCGACGAGTCCGTGGCAAGTGTTCTGGCGAGCATTCAGGAGCAGTTCGGTGCGCCGGCGATTCTGGTCAATAATGCCGGTATCACCCGCGATAACCTGATGATGCGCATGAAAGACGACGAGTGGCACGACGTTGTCGATACCAATCTGAACAGTCTGTTCCGCCTGTCCAAAGGCGTTTTGCGTGGCATGACCAAAGCCCGTTGGGGCCGAATTATCAGTATTGGCTCGGTTGTGGGTGCCATGGGCAACGCAGGCCAAGTAAACTACGCTGCCGCCAAGGCCGGTCTGGAAGGTTTCAGCCGTGCACTGGCGCGTGAAGTCGGTTCGCGTTCGATTACGGTAAACTCGGTGGCCCCTGGGTTCATCGATACCGATATGACCCGTGAACTGCCCGAGGCGCAGCGTGAAGCCTTGCAGACGCAGATTCCGCTGGGTCGCCTGGGGCAGGCTCAAGAGATCGCGTCCGTGGTCGCTTTTCTTGCGTCGGACGGTGCGGCTTACGTTACCGGAGCTACAATCCCGGTGAACGGCGGGATGTACATGTAATTCAAATGTGACGGATTGCTTCAAAAAAATGTCATACGAGCTGTCTAAAATCCGTTATAAAGCTGCAATCTATTTATAGGCAGAGGGTCACCGGGTTCGAGGAGTGAAGCTTTCAGTTGAAAAGCTGAAAAGTCTTTCTATACACTTACCCACTGGCCAGCTGCCTGAATTTGTCCATTAGGAGTGAAAACAAGGTATGAGCACCATCGAAGAGCGCGTCAAGAAAATCGTTGCTGAGCAACTGGGCGTTAAAGAAGAAGAAGTGGTCAACACTGCTTCCTTCGTTGAAGACCTGGGTGCCGACTCCCTTGACACCGTTGAGCTGGTGATGGCTCTGGAAGAGGAATTCGAGACCGAAATCCCTGACGAAGAAGCCGAGAAGATCACTACTGTACAAGCTGCAATCGACTACGTTACTAGCCACCAGGCGTAATAGTTTGTAATCGTTGCTCGCTGTCATGGAAAAACCGCACTGCCATCATGGCGTGCGGTTTTTTCTTTAGGCCTGATGCAAAGTCGTCATTTGAAAAAAGGAGAGTGCTGTGTCGCGTAGACGCGTCGTAGTCACCGGTATGGGTATGTTGTCGCCACTGGGCACGGATGTGCCGAGCAGTTGGCAGGGCATTCTGGCTGGCCGCAGTGGCATTGGTCTGATCGAACACGCCGACCTTTCTGCCTATTCCACCCGTTTTGGCGGCTCGGTAAAGGACTTCAATGTCGAGGAATACCTGTCGGTCAAGGAAGCCCGCAAGCTCGACCTGTTCATTCAATACGGTCTGGCCGCAGGGTTTCAGGCGGTACGCAATTCCGGTCTGGAAGTCACTGACGCCAACCGTGAGCGTATCGGCGTGGCCATGGGCTCGGGTATTGGCGGTCTGACCAATATCGAAGAAACCGCCCGCACGCTGCACGAGACCGGCCCACGACGGATCTCTCCGTTCTTCGTGCCAGGCTCGATCATCAATATGATTTCCGGTTTCCTGTCCATCCACCTCGGTGCACAAGGACCCAACTACGCCATCGCCACGGCCTGTACCACCGGTACACACTGCATTGGCATGGCAGCCCGCAACATCATGTACGACGAAGCCGACGTGATGATTGCCGGCGGTGCCGAGATGGCGGCCTGCGGTTTGGGCATGGGCGGCTTCGGTGCTTCCCGCGCGCTGTCGACCCGCAACGACGAGCCGACCCGCGCCAGCCGTCCATGGGACAAGGGCCGCGATGGCTTTGTATTGTCCAATGGTGCCGGTGCGCTGGTACTGGAAGAGCTCGAGCACGCCAAGGCGCGTGGCGCGACCATCTACGCCGAGCTGATCGGCTTCGGCACCAGTGGCGACGCCTACCACATGACTTCGCCGCCAGTCGATGGCGCGGGTGCTGCGCGCTGCATCACCAATGCGCTACGCGATGCCAAAATCAATGGCGATCAAGTGCAGTACATCAATGCCCACGGCACGTCGACTTCGGCAGGCGACCTGGCTGAAGTCAATGCGATCAAGTCGGTGTTCGGCGAGCACGCCTACAAGCTGGCTGTCAGTTCCACCAAGTCCATGACCGGCCACCTGCTGGGGGCGGCGGGCGCGGTCGAGGCGATCTTCAGCGTGCTGGCGATCAACAGCCAGGTAGCACCGCCGACCATCAACCTCGATGAGCCGGATGAAGGCTGCGACCTCGATTTCGTGCCGCACACGGCGCGCAACATGGATATCGATGTGGTCGTTTCCAACTCCTTCGGTTTTGGTGGCACCAATGGCTCGCTGGTGTTCCGCCGGTTCGCAGGCTGATGGACAGCTGGGTCGACGGTCAGCCGGCTGACGCTTTGTCGCTGAAGGATCGCGGCCTGGCTTATGGCGATGGCCTGTTCGAGACCATCGCCGTGCGCAACGGGCAGCCCGTGTTGCTGGACCGGCATCTGTCGCGTCTGGTGGACGGCTGCTCGCGTTTGGCAATTACTGCCGATCATGAGTTGGTCCGCAGCGAGTTGCTGGCCTATGCGGCGGCACTGGGTGACGGGGTGCTCAAGCTCATCCTCACCCGTGGCGATGGTCTGCGCGGTTACGCCCCCGATCCTTCGGCCCAGGCCCGACGCATTCTGCAAGGCAATCCACCTGCGGCTTATCCTGCCGCGCACGGTGAGCAGGGTGTTCGCCTGTTTCCTTGCACCACGCGATTGTCCAGGCAGCCATTGCTGGCCGGCCTCAAGCACCTGAATCGTCTTGAACAAGTCCTCGCCCGTGCCGAATGGCAGGACACCGAGCATGCCGAAGGCTTGATGCTCGATCAGGCCGGGCGCGTGATTGAAGGTGTGTTCAGCAACTTGTTCCTGGTGCGTGATGGCGTGCTCATCACCGCTGACCTCAAGCGCTGCGGCGTGGCAGGCGTGATGCGTGCCGAAATATTGTTTCAGGCCAAGTCGCTGGGAATCCCCACGCAAATCACCGATATCCCCCTCGAACAGCTGCAATGGGCTAACGAAGTCTTTGTCTGCAACAGCGTGTATGGTATTTGGCCGGTGCGCGCCTATGCTGCTCTTCACTGGCCGGTTGGGCCGCTCACCCGTAAACTCCAAACCATTGCCCGTGTGCTACTGGATGCTTGATACGTGAGACGTAAACTCTTGCTGCTGCTGGAAACCGGAGTGGTTCTGGCAGGGCTGCTGCTGGGTGCTTCAGCCTGGAAAATTCATTCGGCGCTGGTACAGCCGCTGAACATTGCCCAGGAACAATTGCTGGATGTGCCCAAGGGCACCACGCCGACCCGCACCTTCTACCGACTCGAAGCCAATGGCGTCATCAAGGACGCATTCTGGCTGCGGGTCTATTGGCGCTTCAACCTCGCCAAGCAACCCCTGCACAGCGGTGAATACCGCATGAAGCCGGGCATGACCGTCGAAGGCCTGATCGACCTGTGGAAGCGCGGGGACATGGTTCAGTACAGCCTGACCCTGGTCGAAGGCTGGAATTTCCGTCAGGTCCGCGCAGCGCTGGCCAAGGAAGAGAGGCTCGACCATAGTCTCGACGGTTTGAGCGATAGCCAGGTCATGGACAAGCTCGGCCACACCGGGATTTTTCCGGAAGGGCGCTTTTTCCCTGACACCTACCGTTACGTGCGGGGCATGTCCGATGTCGAGCTGCTGAAAACCGCTTACGACCGCCTCGACGAAGTGCTGGCCAAGGAGTGGGAGCAGCGCTCTTCCGATGTGCCGTACACCGAGCCCTACCAGGCGCTGATCATGGCTTCGCTGGTGGAAAAGGAAACCGGCGTACCGCAGGAGCGTGGGCAGATTGCCGGCGTGTTTGTGCGCCGCATGGCGATAGGCATGCTGCTGCAGACC
The DNA here is from genome assembly GCF_019947365.1 of Pseudomonas sp. GL-R-26. NCBI lineage: Bacteria > Pseudomonadati > Pseudomonadota > Gammaproteobacteria > Pseudomonadales > Pseudomonadaceae > Pseudomonas > Pseudomonas sp. GL-R-26. Next base: position 206,052 of record NZ_JAGYGI010000005.1, read on the forward strand.
GACCCGACGGTGATCTACGGCCTCGGCGACCGCTACAGCGGCAAGCTGACCCGGGCTCACCTCAAGGAATCGACGCCCTATAACACCTACATGAATGCGGGCCTGCCGCCGACCCCGATTTCCATGGTCGGTCGCGAAGCCATCCATGCAGCGCTCAATCCGGTGGAGGGCAACAGCCTTTACTTCGTGGCGCGTGGTGATGGCACTCACGTGTTCTCCGATGACCTGGATGCCCATAACAATGCCGTGAAGGAGTTCCAGCTCAAGCGTCGCGCCGATTACCGCTCCAGCCCGGCACCCGCTGCCACGCCAGAGACAGCGCCGACCCAGGCTGAACAAAACGGTACGCAGGAGGCCGAGGCCTCGCAGGAGCTGGCACCGATCCCGGCCGCTTCGCCGAACGCGGCTCCCGAGGCGCTGCCGCAAGTGCCGGCGCAAGATCCTGCGCCAGCCCCTGAAACGCCCGAACTCGATGCCAACGCACCGAAAAGCTCGCAATGACTCTGATTAAGGACTGCCTGTGACCGGCTTGTTTATTACTCTGGAAGGCCCCGAAGGCGCCGGCAAGAGCACCAATCGCGAATACCTGGCCGAGCGCCTGCGCGCCGCCGGCATCGAGGTGGTGCTGACCCGCGAGCCGGGTGGCACGCCGTTGGCCGAGCGCATCCGTGAAGTGCTGCTGGCCCCGGTCGATGAAGTCATGAACCCGGATACCGAGTTACTGCTGGTGTTCGCGGCGCGTGCCCAGCACCTGGCCGAGGTGATTCGCCCGGCGCTGGCTCGCGGTGCCGTGGTCTTGTGTGATCGTTTCACCGATTCGACATACGCCTACCAAGGTGGCGGTCGCGGCTTGTCGCTGGAGCGCATCGCGACTCTGGAAACCTTCGTCCAGGGCGATCTGCGCCCGGACCTGACGCTGATTTTCGATCTGCCTGTCGAGGTCGGCCTGGCCCGCGCCAGCGCTCGTGGTCGTCTGGATCGCTTCGAGCTCGAAGGCCGGACCTTTTTCGATGCCGTGCGCAGTGCCTTCCTCAAGCGGGCCGAGGCGGATCCGGCGCGTTATGTGCTGGTCGATGCTGCCCAACCGTTGGCACAGGTCCAGCAATCGCTGGATGCCTTGCTGCCGCGCCTGCTGGAGTTGAACCGTGGCTGAGGCCTATCCGTGGCAGGAAACCCTCTGGCAGCAACTGGCCGGTCGCGCCCAGCATGCCCACGCCTACCTGCTGCATGGTCCGGCCGGGATCGGCAAGCGGGCACTGGCCGAGCGCTTGATGGCCAGCTTGCTGTGCCAGCGCCCGAACGCGCTGGAAGCCTGTGGTGAATGCAAATCCTGCCTGCTGCTCAAGGCTGGCAGCCACCCGGATAACTACATCCTGGAGCCGGAAGAAGCCGACAAGGCGATCAAGGTCGATCAGGTTCGCGACTTGGTCGGTTTCGTGGTGCAGACCGCGCAGTTGGGCGGGCGCAAGGTGGTGCTGATCGAGCCGGCCGAGTCGATGAACATCAACGCCGCCAACGCCTTGCTCAAAAGCCTTGAAGAACCGTCCGGCGATACTGTTTTGTTGCTGGTCAGCCATCAGCCGAGCCGTTTGTTGCCAACCATCAAGAGTCGCTGCGTGCAGCAGGCCTGTCCGCTGCCGGGCGAGGCCATGAGCTTGAAGTGGCTGGCCCAGGCGTTGCCGGAGTGCTCCGAAGACGAGCGCGTCGAACTGCTGACGCTGGCCGCCGGTTCGCCGCTGGCGGCGGTCAATCTCCAGGGCCAGGGCGTGCGTGAACAGCGCGCGCAAGTGGTGGAGGGGGTGAAGAAACTCCTCAAGCAACAGCAGTCGCCGACGCAACTGGCCGAAGAATGGAAAAACATTCCGATGTTGCGCCTGTTCGACTGGTTCTGCGATTGGTCGAGCCTGATCCTGCGTTATCAGTTGACCCAGGATGAAGCCGGCCTCGGCCTGACCGACATGCGCAAGGTCGTGCAATACCTGGCGCAGAAAAGCGCCCAGGGCAAAGTCCTTGATATTCAGGACTGGATCCTCGCCCAGCGACAGAAAGTCTTGAGCAAGGCCAACCTCAATCCGGCCTTGCTGCTGGAGGCATTGCTGGTGCAATGGGTGTCGTTGCCTACCCAGCGATGACTGTCTGCGCCTAGACTCTGAGTATCAGAACATCCGACCGTCCCACCCATTCGATACAAGTTGCAGCCCTTTATGCTCGTAGATTCCCATTGTCACCTTGATCGCCTCGACCTGACTGTCCACGACGGCTCCCTGGATGCAGCCCTTGATGCGGCCCGGCAGCGCGGGGTAGGGCACTTTCTGTGTATCGGTGTCAGCGCGGACAACGCGGCCGACGTCAAAGCCCTGGCCGAACGTTATGACGACGTCGACTGCTCGGTGGGCGTGCACCCTCTGGATGTGCAGCCGGGTGCTGCGCCGGCGCTGGACTGGCTGTTGCAGGAGCTCAATCACCCGCGTGTGGTGGCGATTGGCGAAACAGGCCTGGACTATCACTACGAGCCGGAAGCGGCAGAGTTGCAGCAGGAGTCGTTCCACCTGCACCTGCAAGCGGCGCAACAGACCGGCAAGCCGGTGATCATCCATACCCGTGGCGCCCGCGCCGATACCCTGGACTTGCTGCGTGAGGCGGCGCTGCCCCAGGCGGGGGTGCTGCATTGCTTTACCGAAGACTGGGAGATGGCGAAGGCCGCGCTGGACATGGGCTATTACATTTCCCTGTCCGGGATTGTCACTTTCCGCAATGCCGACGCGTTGCGCGATGTGGCCAGCAAGGTACCGGCCGACCGGTTGCTGGTGGAAACCGACTCGCCGTATCTGGCACCGATTCCCTATCGCGGCAAGCCAAACCTGCCGCAGTACGTGCGTGAAGTTGCGGAATTTCTGGCAATGTTGCGTGGTGAGTCCTACGAGCGATTTGCCGAGCAAACTACGGCGAATTTCAAGCGGCTGTTCCCGCTGGCACATGTAAAAGGTTAAATCGCAGGCAAAAAAAACCCGGGTTCTGGGGGGTGAATCCGGGTTAAGACCATTAGGAGTAAAACAATGGCACACGGTCCGTTGGTACCAATATCGGCGTGACACTTGGGGGAGATGCCCCGCCGACAGTTCAAGTATTGATCAGGATTGCGCCTCGTCCAGTTTAGCGGCCAGGGTTTTTAAACAAATTTGGAATACGTGCGCTTCGGAAGAGTTCTCATCACCCTGTAAACGTACGCGGAATGACCAGAAAGCGCAGATATGGTCGGATGATCCGTGCATTTTTGCGTAAGTTAGGCATAATACGCGGCTTCGAATTTTGACCCCCGACAGACCTTTTCTTATGCATAAAGAACCTCGTAAGGTCCGTGAATTCCGTCGCCGCGAGCAGGAAATTCTCGATACCGCGCTCAAGCTGTTCCTCGAACAAGGTGAAGACAGTGTCACCGTCGAGATGATTGCTGATGCCGTCGGTATCGGCAAAGGCACGATCTACAAGCACTTCAAATCCAAGGCGGAAATCTATCTGCGCCTGATGCTCGACTACGAGCGCGATTTGAACGAGCTGTTGCATTCCGCCGACGTCGACAAGGACAAGGAAGCCCTGTCCCGTGCCTATTTCGAATTCCGCATGCGCGATCCTCAACGCTATCGCCTGTTCGACCGCCTTGAAGAGAAAGTGGTCAAGGGCAACCAGGTACCGGAGATGATCGAGGAGCTGCACAAGATCCGTGCCTCGAACTTCGAACGCCTGACCCTGCTGATCAAGGGCCGGATCAGCGAAGGCAAGCTGGAAGACGTGCCACCTTACTTCCATTACTGCGCATCCTGGGCGCTGGTGCACGGTGCCGTCGCGCTGTATCACTCGCCGTTCTGGAGCAATGTGCTGGAAGATCAGGAAGGTTTCTTCCAGTTCCTGATGGATATTGGCGTGCGCATGGGCAACAAGCGCAAGCGCGACACCGACACTTCCGGCAGCTGAGCCATTCAGTTGCCTTATTGCGCCATGATTTCGCTACTTGGCGCAGTACCGCAGGAATATACTCAGGTAGAGGACTTGCTAAAACTTGATTTCTGAGTCAAGTTTTAGTGGCCCGATATTCTTCCGCCGGAGTGACCATGATCGTTGATCGTCAAGGCAGGCGTTTTCGCAACTTGCGAATCAGTCTGACCTCAGCCTGCAATTACGCCTGTACCTACTGCGTGCCCAATGGCAAGCGGCTGGTGGCTGCGCAGGATGAATTGTCGGCCGAAGCCATGGCGCGCGGCGTGGCTTACCTGATTGAAGCGGCGGGCATCGAGCGTCTGCGCATTACCGGCGGCGAGCCGCTGGTCAGCCCGAAACTCGAAGCGTTCATGACAGCGGTCGGTCAGATGGGCCTGGAAGACATCAGCCTGACCACCAATGGTCAGTTGCTGGCGAAGAAACTGCCGCTGCTGGTGAACGCGGGCATTCGGCGCCTCAACGTTTCCCTCGATACCCTGGACGCCAGTGCGTTCCGCGGCATTGCCCGGGGCGGCGACCTGGCCACCGTGCTCAATGGCATGAACGAGGCCAGTGCGGCCGGCATGAAGATCAAGGTCAACATGGTGCCGCTGCGCGGCCAGAACCTTGATCAGGTGATGCCGCTGCTCGACTACTGCCTGGAGCGCGGTTATGAACTGCGTTTCATCGAGCTGATGCGCATGGGCCACCTGGCCAACGATTCCAATGCCTTTCTGCAACAGTTCGTCAGCCTCCAGCAATTGCTGAGCCTGATCGGCGAGCGCTACGAGTATCTGCAAGCCGACGCCCCCGTCGATGCGACAGCGGTGCGCTATGAAATTCCGGGGCAAGGCCATTTCGGCGTGATCGCCAACGAAAGTGTGCCGTTCTGCCGTACCTGCTCGCGCCTTCGTTTGTCCTCTACCGGGTGGCTGCATGGCTGCCTGTCGTCGAGCAATCGCCATTACATCGGCGACCTGCTGGACAAGCCGCGCCATCAGGCGCTGCCAGCCTTGCAGCGACTGCTGGTGAAAGCCTTGGGGGACAAGCAGGAAGTGGCGTTCTCCGGTGGCGCGACTGTCATGAAAATTATCGGCGGTTGAACTGGCCTCATCGCGGGCAAGCCACGCTCCCACAGGGTTTACGCCAAACCCTGTGGGAGCGTGGCTTGCCCGCGATTGCGTTTGATCAGGCAAAGCGCAACTTGAGCTGGCGCGGAAGCTGCATCCTACGGCCATTCGCCGGTTTTCCGACACCGGCCTCTGGAGGATAGGATGCGTAGCCTGGTTTTGCTGCTGGCCGTTTTGGCACTTGGTGGCTGCATGAACGTCAGCGATATGGCCGAAGGGACTCGTTACCATATGAGCGATGCGGGGTTACTCGACCACAGTGATAGCCGTCGCGCAAACAACCTGCGCATTCAGCCGGACTCGTTCGTCTACATCGCCCAGGGCGCTTTCATGCCGCCAGGCAGCGACGTTTACCCGCGGCCCAACGTGATTGCCGAAGTTGCGTTCGATGGCTTCGTCGAATACTTCCCGATGGTCCGCCGTGCCCGTACGCCGGAAGGCCTCGACCAGGCCATGGGCGACGCCCGTGCCGCCGGTGCGCACTATCTGCTCTACACCCGGTTTGCCAAATCCGACGACCGTATCGGCAACTCGGACGAGTGGCTGGACCAGGAAGCCCTGGATCGTCTCGGCATCGACAGCGGTATGATTCAGATCATGTTGATCGAGACCAGCACCCAGTATTTGATTGATACTGCAACCATCAAGAGTCGTGGCGGTTTACTGACGTTCCACGATAAAAAACCCGAAGACCTGATGGGCCCGCCGCTGGAACAATATGCGCGCAGCCTGCTGGGCCTCAGCGACCAGTAATGCCAAGGAGAACGCCATGAGTGGCCCGCAAAAAGCCAACGACCTGCTGGGGCAAATCCCCAAGACCAAAGGCTTGCCGCCGGTGCACCTGTGGAATCCGGATTTCTGCGGCGACATCGACATGCGCATCGCCCGCGACGGCACATGGTTTTACCTGGGCACGCCGATCGGGCGCAAGCCGATGGTCAAACTGTTCTCCACCATCATTCGCCGCGACGGCGATGATTATTTCCTGATCACTCCGGTGGAAAAGGTCGGCATCAAGGTCGACGATGCGCCGTTCGTGGCGATTGCAGTGGACGTGGAAGGTGAGGGCGAGGCGCAGCTGTTGCGCTTTACCACCAACGTCGATGAAGCCACCGAGGCCGGCGCCGATCATCCGGTGCGCGTGATCATCGACCCGGTAACGCAGGAGCCAGCCCCTTACGTGCATGTGCGCAGCAATCTTGAAGCCTTGATCCATCGCAACGTGTTCTATCAATTGGTGGAGCTGGCGGTGAGTCGCGAGATCGACGGCCAGCGCTGGCTCGGTGTATGGAGTGGCGGCGAGTTTTTCCCCATCGGCCTCGAACCCTGACACCCCCACATTGGATTTCTGATTTTCCCCAAAGAATCAAATTGACTTCCAATCATATGATGATTAGCGTGGGCCTCCAATGCGAACGGCTTTGAGGTGTCCATGTCCAGCAGCTTTCATGCATCGACGGTTGACTGGCTGGGTTGCTGGCTCGCCACGGGGCAGGTCAAGCCGGGTGAGTCACTCAAGGTCGAAGCCGACCTAGGCGAACAGCTTGGTGTAAGCCGCACGGTCATCCGTGAAGCCATCAAGACCCTGGTTGCCAAAGGCATGCTAGAGGTCGGGCCGAAAGTCGGCACGCGGGTGTTGCCGGTGCGGCGCTGGAACCTCTTCGATCCACAAGTCGTCGGCTGGTTGTCACGCAGCGGCTTGCCGGAAAACTTCGTCGACGATCTGCTCGACCTGCGCCGTACCATCGAACCGATGGCCGTGCGCTGGGCCTGCGAGCGCGCAACCGGCGAACAGGTAAATGCGATCCTGTTGGCCTGCAACGCGCTGGAACGGGCGGTGGACAGCGGCATCGATTACAACCGTGCCGACCAGCTCTTCCACGAGTGCATTCTCGCTGCCAGCCACAATCAATTCATCGAACAAATGGTTCCCGCTCTCGGCGCGTTGTTGGCGGTGGCCTTTGAAGTGTCCGCCGCCGACCCGGATGAACTGCGTCGCACCTTGCCGATTCACCGGGACCTGGCCGAGGCTATCGCGGCCCGTGATACCGCCCGGGGTGTCTGGGCCTGCATGACCCTGATCGATAACGCGGACCTGGCGATCAAGCGCTACTACCCGCAAGTCATGGCCGATAAAAAGGCCAGCTGACAACGAAAATCCCCACATAAAAACAAGAACAATGCAGGAGGTTTCATGGCGTGGACTGCGGTGACCGGACATCGGGCACAACTGGGCGAAGGTCCGTTCTGGGATGCGCCCACCCAAGCCCTGTACTGGGTGGACATCGCCGGTAAACAGGCGCTGCGATTGATTGGCGCCAACGTGCAGATCTGGCAGATGCCGGAGCACGTGTCGGCGTTCATTCCCTGCGAAAGCGGCGACGCGCTGGTGACACTGAGCAGCGGGGTGTATCGCCTCGACCTCGACTCTCCTGGCCTGGAACCGCGCCTGACGTTGCTCTGCGTGGCCGATCCACAACCGGGCAACCGCCCCAACGAAGCCCGCTGCGACGCCCAGGGCCGACTTTGGCTCGGCACCATGCAAAACAACATCGGAGAACACGGCGAAGACCTGCCCATCGTCCGCCGTTGCGGTGGACTGTTTCGCATCGATCGCGCCGGGCGGGTTACGCCGTTGCTGCGCAATCTGGGCATTCCCAACACGCTGCTGTGGAGCGATGACGCCACCAGCGTGTATTTCGGCGACAGCCTCGACGGCACCTTGTATCGGCATTTCATCCGTACCGACGGTGCTCTCGATACGCCGCAGGTCTGGTTTGGTCCGCATTGGCGTGGCGGCCCGGACGGTTCGGCGATGGATGCCGAAGGTTTTATCTGGAATGCCCGTTGGGACGGCAGCTGCCTGCTCAGGTTGAGCCCGGACGGCAAGGTCGATCGGATCATCGAGCTGCCGGTCAGTCGCCCCACCAGCTGTGTGTTTGGCGGTGCAGACCTGAAAACCCTGTACATCACGAGCGCGGCGAGTCCGCTGGGCCATCCATTGGATGGGGCTGTGTTGTCGATTGCAGTGGATGTGCCTGGAAAGCACTGCACGCGTTTTGCCGGATAAATCCCAAAATATGGGATGTAAATATATATATTGAGATTTATCGCGAGCCGGGTTTATAGTCGGCCTCACGAGTTACATGCACTCACACTTAAAAAAACAAAACAGGTGAAGTGATGCAGCGAAGTTCCCCCGTGCTCCCTTGCGGAGCCTGTGCCTCAGAACGTTTCCGAGCTGAAACGTTTTCGCACTCACCTGTTTCCTACCCAGCGCCTTTTGACCGGACATCGACAGATGCCCGGTTTTCGTCGTGTCTTCGAACAGGAGTCTTGATCCATGGCTGAACCACTGTCATTGCCACCGGTGCCGGAACCGCCCAAGGGCGAACGCCTGAAAAACAAGGTCGTATTGTTGACCGGTGCCGCCCAGGGTATCGGCGAAGCGATTGTGGCGGCCTTCGCGTCCCAGCAGGCCAGGCTGATCATCAGCGACATTCAGGCCGAAAAAGTCGAGAAGGTCGCGGCGCACTGGCGGGACCAGGGCGCCGATGTGGTGGCGATCAAGGCTGACGTGTCGCGTCAGCAGGATCTGCACGCCATGGCCCGGCTGGCGATCGACCTGCACGGCCGGATCGATGTGCTGGTCAACTGCGCCGGGGTCAACGTGTTCCGCGATCCGCTGGAAATGACCGAGGAAGACTGGCGTCGCTGCTTCGCCATCGACCTCGATGGCGCCTGGTACGGTTGCAAGGCGGTACTGCCGCAGATGATCGAGCAGGGCATCGGCAGCATCATCAATATCGCGTCCACCCATTCCTCCCACATCATCCCTGGCTGCTTCCCCTACCCGGTGGCCAAGCATGGCCTGCTCGGCCTGACCCGCGCGCTGGGCATCGAATATGCGCCCAAGGGTGTGCGCGTCAACGCGATTGCGCCGGGCTACATCGAAACCCAGTTGAACGTCGATTACTGGAACGGCTTTGCCGACCCCCACGCCGAACGCCAGCGCGCGTTTGACCTGCACCCGCCGCGCCGTATCGGGCAGCCGATCGAAGTGGCAATGACCGCCGTGTTCCTGGCCAGTGATGAAGCGCCGTTCATCAATGCATCGTGCATCACCATCGATGGTGGGCGCTCGGTGATGTACCACGACTGAGTGATCGGGTTTTCAGGCGCGTTGCTACGCCTGAAATCCAATCATCATACGATATGACTATTGGCAGTATGTTTTTACCGCCCGCTGGTTAACAAAGAACGCTTTCAAAGAACGCTCAAGAAAAATAACAAGGAGTCAGCTTATGAATCGTCGTCATGCTATCCGTTCCCTGTGCTGTGCCGCGTTGGCGGTCTCGGCGTTCAGCCTGAGCAGCACGCTGCTGGCAGCCGAGGAAGTGAAGATCGGTTTCCTGGTCAAGCAGGCGGAAGAACCCTGGTTCCAGACCGAGTGGGCCTTTGCCGAAAAGGCCGGGAAAGAGAAGGGCTTCACCCTGATCAAGATCGCCGTGCCGGACGGTGAGAAAACCCTTTCGGCCATCGACAGCCTCGCGGCCAACGGCGCCAAGGGGTTCGTGATCTGCCCGCCGGACGTGTCCCTCGGCCCGGCGATCATGGCCAAGGCCAAGCTCAACGGGTTGAAAGTGATTGCCGTCGATGACCGTTTTGTCGATGCCGGCGGCAAGTTCATGGAAGACGTGCCGTACCTCGGCATGGCTGCATTCGAGGTCGGCCAGAAGCAAGGCAATGCCATGGCGACCGAAGCGAAGAAACGCGGTTGGGAATGGAAAGACACCTATGCGGTAATCAACACCTACAACGAACTCGACACCGGCAAGAAGCGCACCGACGGTTCGGTCAAAGCGCTGGAAGATGCCGGCATGCCGAAAGACCACATCCTGTTCGCGGCCCTCAAGACCCTCGACGTGCCGGGCAGCATGGACGCCACCAACTCGGCCCTGGTGAAACTGCCGGGGGCGGCGAAGAACCTGATCATCGGCGGCATGAACGACAACACCGTCCTGGGCGGTGTGCGCGCCACCGAGAGCGCCGGTTTCGCCGCGGCCAACGTGATCGGCATCGGCATCAACGGTACCGACGCCATCGGCGAGCTGAAGAAACCCGACAGCGGCTTCTACGGTTCGATGCTGCCGAGCCCGCACATCGAGGGCTACAACACCGCCAGCATGATGTACGACTGGGTCACCACCGGCAAAGAACCTGCAAAGTTCACCGCCATGGACGACGTGACGCTGATCACCCGTGACAACTTCAAGCAGGAGCTGGAAAAGATCGGCCTGTGGAACTGACGGCCGTTTGATTTCAGCGGCGGCCCCGGCGGCGGGGTTGCCTGATCGGTGTGAAGAGGTGGTTATGCACGCGCAAACAATCCAACACGAACACAGCCTTACCGGCAGCTTGCGCTTCAACGGAATTGGCAAGACCTTTCCCGGTGTGAGGGCGCTGGACAACATCAGCTTCGTCGCCCATCCGGGGCAGGTTCACGCCTTGATGGGCGAGAACGGCGCTGGCAAGTCGACGCTGCTGAAAATCCTCGGCGGGGCCTACACGCCTTGCAGCGGTGCCTTGCAGATCGGCGAGCGGACGATGGACTTCAAGTCCACCGCCGACAGCATCGGCAGTGGTGTCGCGGTGATCCACCAGGAGCTGCATCTGGTGCCGGAAATGACCGTGGCCGAGAACCTGTTTCTCGGGCATCTGCCCGCCAGTTTCGGCCTGATCAATCGCAGTACCCTGCGCCAGCAGGCACTGGCCTGCCTCAAGGGCCTGGCCGATGAAATCGACCCGCAGGAGAAAGTCGGGCGCCTGTCCCTTGGCCAGCGGCAATTGGTGGAAATCGCCAAGGCGTTGTCCCGTGGTGCCCACGTGATTGCCTTCGACGAACCCACCAGCAGCCTTTCGGCGCGGGAGATCGACCGCTTGATGGCGATTATCGGCCGGCTGCGGGACGAGGGCAAAGTGGTGCTCTATGTCTCCCATCGCATGGAAGAAGTGTTCCGCATCTGCAACGCGGTGACGGTGTTCAAGGACGGGCGTTACGTACGCACGTTCGACGACATGAGCCAGCTGACCCACGATCAACTGGTCACCTGCATGGTCGGGCGCGACATCCAGGACATCTACGATTACCGCCCGCGCCAGCGCGGCGCGGTGGCACTCAAGGTCGATGGTCTGCTCGGGCCGGGGTTGCGCGAGCCGGTGAGCTTCGAGGTGCACAAAGGCGAAATCCTCGGGCTGTTCGGACTGGTCGGTGCCGGTCGCACCGAGCTGTTGCGCCTGCTCAGCGGCCTGGCGCGCAACAGCGCCGGACAGCTGAAACTTCGTGGCCATGAACTGAAGCTGCGTTCACCCCGGGACGCGATTGCCGCCGGGATCCTGTTGTGCCCCGAGGACCGCAAGAAGGAAGGCATCTTGCCGCTGGCCAGCGTCGCCGAGAACATCAACATCAGCGCGCGCGGCGCTCACTCCACCTTCGGTTGTCTGTTGCGCGGCCTGTGGGAGAAGGACAATGCCGAGCAGCAGATCAAGGCGCTGAAAGTGAAGACGCCCAACGCGGCGCAAAAAATCATGTACCTGTCCGGTGGCAATCAGCAGAAGGCCATTCTCGGCCGCTGGCTGTCGATGCCGATGAAAGTGCTGCTGCTCGACGAACCCACCCGCGGCATCGACATCGGTGCCAAGGCCGAGATCTACCAGATCATCCATAACCTGGCCGCCGAGGGGATCGCGGTGATTGTGGTGTCCAGCGACTTGATGGAAGTCATGGGCATTTCCGACCGCATCCTGGTGCTGTGCGAAGGCGCCCTGCGTGGCGAGCTGAGCCGCGAACAGGCCAACGAATCCAACCTGCTGCAACTGGCTTTGCCGCGCCAACGCGCCGACGGCGTGGCGAACTGAGAGGTGACTATGATGACAACCCAAAACAACACCCTGCCGACCACGCGCAAACCGCTGGACCTGCGACGCTTCCTCGATGACTGGGTGATGCTGCTGGCGGCGGTCGGCATCTTTGTCGCCTGCACCTTGCTGATCGACAACTTCCTTTCACCGCTGAACATGCGTGGCCTGGGCCTGGCGATTTCCACCACCGGGATCGCTGCATGCACCATGTTGTATTGCCTGGCGTCCGGGCATTTCGACTTGTCGGTGGGCTCGGTGATTGCCTGCGCCGGGGTAGTCGCGGCGGTGGTGATGCGCGACACCAACAGCGTGTTTCTCGGTGTCTGTGCGGCGCTGGTGATGGGCCTGATCGTCGGGCTGATCAACGGGATAGTGATCGCCAAGCTGCGGGTCAACGCGCTGATCACCACGCTGGCGACCATGCAGATCGTGCGTGGCCTGGCCTACATCTTCGCCAACGGCAAAGCGGTGGGGGTGTCCCAGGAATCGTTCTTTGTGTTCGGTAACGGCCAGCTGTTTGGCGTACCGGTGCCGATCCTGATCACCATCGTCTGCTTCCTGTTCTTCGGCTGGCTGCTGAACTACACCACCTACGGGCGCAACACCATGGCCATCGGCGGCAACCAGGAAGCGGCGCTGCTGGCCGGTGTGAATGTCGACCGGACCAAGATCATCATCTTCGCCGTGCATGGCGTGATCGGCGCGTTGGCCGGGGTGATCCTGGCTTCGCGCATGACCTCCGGCCAACCGATGATCGGTCAGGGTTTCGAGCTGACGGTGATCTCGGCCTGCGTGCTGGGCGGGGTGTCGTTGAGTGGCGGGATCGGCATGATCCGGCATGTGATCGCCGGGGTGTTGATTCTGGCGATCATCGAGAATGCGATGAACCTGAAGAACATCGATACGTTTTATCAGTATGTGATCCGGGGTTCGATTTTGTTGTTGGCGGTGGTCATAGACCGACTGAAACAACGCTGACCACCGAAGTCTGACGGTGCAGGTGATCTCCTGTGGGAGCGGGCTTGCTCGCGAATGCGATCTGTCGGTCACATCGATGTTGGATGTGCTGACGTCTTCGTCGGATCGCCGCCCGGAGCAAGTCCGCTCCCACAGGGTTCTGCATTCACACATCGAATTGTGGTCTGGCACAGATCCTGTGGGAGCGGGCTTGCCCGCGAAGAGGCCCTTAAACTCAACACATGATCCGGCACTCACTTGCCTTGCGTAGTGCCTCAATCAATTCCTGCCTGCACATTCCTGATAGCGCAAAATTCTTCGTTCCAGCTTCTGTCCTCAAATTGGCAACTATTGACTGTCATCGTCGTCATCACCCGAGCTGCCGCTAGTGGTCGAGCCGAGTCCGCCGCTGCTGGGTGTTTTGCTGCCTGGCAAATTTATACCGCCCTGACGTCCCGCGTCATTGCCCTGAACCCGCGGGGCAGTGCCGGTGGAGGGCGGCAGGTTGTGGTCGATCGTGGTGCCATCGGTATTCATGCCGGGGGCACTCTTGATGGCGGGGGCCCTGGGTTTTTCCACCGGATTGGTCGGGCCGGTGCTCGGGCCGATGGTCTCGGCGAAGGAGGCAGCGGACAAAAGCGCAGTGAGAGCGAGGGCGGTCAACCTGGACAGGATCATGGCGGTGTCTCCAACGAGTAGAGTCCTTACCTGATTAGTACGCCCTCGACCCGGATGGGTGCACTGTTGGCGACGAACGGCTCAGGCCTGCTCCAATGCGCTAACCGCTGTGGCCCTACGCCAGATCAGTCGGCCCACGGTGATCAGCCAGTTGAGCGAGGCAACCGCCAACACCGTGAGCAACAGCGTGGGCATGCCTTGCTCGACGATGATTTTCCCGGCCAGCAATGGAAAGCCGAACACGCCGATGAAGTACGACAAGCTGAACAACAGCAAGGATTGTGCGGTGGTGCCGTTCGGCGCTTCGTTGGCGGCCAGGCCGTTGATCACCGAGTAGGTCAGGCCATAACCGATTCCGAGCATCACCGCCGCGAGTACGTAGCTGAAGCTGCTGTCGACGACAAAACCGAACATCACGATCGATGCCAGCATCAACCCCGAAAGCACGCACGACGCACGGAATGGATCGCGCTTGACCACGAAGCCGGCAACCAGCATGCGGCCGCTGATCGCCGCGCACATGAAGCCGAGGAAAAACAGCGAGTAGTCGAGTGAGTGCGCCGCCGCATAACTGGTTTGAAAACTCGACAGGCCGCCGAACACACAGCCGCCAAGACCAACCATGATGATCGGGAGCACGGCCCTGGACGACAGCACCTGAGCTGCTGCACGCCAGGAAATCCGCGACACGCTGCCAGATTGTGCGGGCGTCTGTTTCAGTTGTCGATCCAGGCGCCAGAACAGCAATACGCCGATCAGGCTGGCCAGCGCCGCCAGGTAAAACGCCGCCGTCACCGGATAACCGAGCGCACTCGCCGCACGACCGAGCAACGGGCCGCTGCCGATCCCGGTCATCATGCTGCCCGACAGCAGGGCGAAGTACTTGGCGCGCTGTGCGGGTGTCACCAGGCTCGCCACGATGATCGGCCCAAGGGTGTAGAACACGCCCCAGCCCAGGCCCAGCAGCAGTCCGAAAAACAACAGCAGGTGACCGAAGCCCGGGGTCAGGGCGAAGCCCAGGCTGGCTGCTACCAGCAACACACCGAACAGCGCCACCGATCGGGCGGCGCCGAGCAGGTCGGACAAATGACCGGAAACAATCACCGCCGCAAAGGTGCTGAGCATCGCCGCCGAAATCACACTTCCGGCGTCGTGTTCGTTACCGCCGCGAGAACCGATCAGCAATGAGAGCAAAAAGGTCGAACCGTAGGACAACGACAACAGGTAACTGGCGAGGCAGAACAGGCCGAACAGCTTGCTTGAAACTGGGGATGTTGCGGTAGACATGACGCGGTTCCTTGACCGGCTGAATGAGCAGCGCAGGTATCTAACCACGCAGTGACCGAATGTTAGGTCTGAGGTTATCGATTCCAGGGTTAGTGTTGGCCGGAGTAATGAGCGCATTTGTGGCCAGTGAGCAAGCTCTCTCGCCACACGTCACGCGCCGACTTAGTATGGCGTTTTCCACTTTTGACAAGGCACGTCCATGACGATCGAAATCCGCCCGGCGACCCCCAGTGACGCACCGCAAATCCTCGCGTTCATCACTGAACTGGCCGACTACGAACGTGCCCGCCATGAAGTCATCGCCAGCGTTGCCGATATCGAGCGCAGCCTGTTCAGCGAAGGCGCCACCGCCCATGGCCTGATCTGCCTGCGCGACGGTGCACCCATCGGTTTCGCGGTGTTCTTCTTCAGCTATTCCACTTGGCTTGGCAGCAACTGCCTGTACCTCGAAGACCTCTACATCACTCCGGAACAGCGCGGCGGCGGTGCGGGCAAGACCCTGCTGCGGCATCTGGCGAAAATCGCCTGCGCCAATGATTGCGGGCGGTTTGAGTGGAGCGTGCTGGAGTGGAATACGCCGGCCATCGATTTCTACAAATCCCTGGGCGCGCAGCCGCAGGAGGAGTGGGTGCGCTATCGGATGGATGGGGCAGTGTTGCGGGATTTCGCAGCGGGTAACTGATCGCTTTTAAAAGATCGCAGACTTCGGGCTGCGATTTTTTTGTCTTGTCTCATAATATGGGATTGATATTTATATATTGAGATTTTGTAGCGCCAAGGTTTATAGTCCCGCTCACTCACTGCCAAAAACCAAAACAGGTGAAGCGATGCAGGCGCAATTGATCGCGCTCGACTGGGGGACAACCTCATTACGTGCTTACAAACTGGCTGAAGGTGGCCAAGTGCTCGAACAGCGCTCGCTGTCGTCGGGGATCATGCAGCTGCCGAAAGCGCCGCGAATCATTGGCGGCCGGGAATGCGCCGATGGTTTTGAACTGGCCTTCGATGAGGCCTGCGGCGACTGGCTCGATGCCCAGCCGGATTTGCCGGTGATTGCCTGCGGCATGGTCGGCAGCGCCCAGGGCTGGAGCGAAGCGGCCTACCGCGACACCCCGGCAAACGTCGCCACGCTCAGTACTTCCCTGCAAACCGTGCGCAGCCTGCGCGGCGTCGATGTGCACATCGTGCCCGGCGTCATCGAGCGTTCGCCTTTGCCGAACGTGATGCGCGGCGAAGAAACCCAGGTGCTCGGCGTGCTGCAAAACCTGGAGAGCGAGGCGGGCGCTGATCTGCTGATCGGCCTGCCGGGCAGCCATTCGAAATGGGTGGAAGTGGCCGACGGCTGCATCATGCATTTCGACACTTTCATGACCGGCGAAGTCTTCGCTGTGCTCAGTCAACACAGCATTCTCGGACGCACCCAACAAAGTGGCGGGTCCTTCGATGGCGATGCGTTTGATCGCGGCGTGAAGGTCGCGTTGTCGGCGGATGGTGAAATCGGTCCGCTGTCGACGATGTTCAGTGCCCGCAGTCTCGGGCTGACCGGCGAGTTGAGCGCCACCGCCCAGGCGGACTATCTGTCCGGCCTGCTGATCGGCCATGAGTTGGCGGCCCTGGCCAATGTCCAGCGGCACCGGCGCAACAGCGTGCATCTGCCTTCGATCATCCTCATTGGCAACACCCAACTCTGTGCCCGCTACAGCCGTGCGCTCGACGCCTGCGGTTTTGCCCGGGTGACCCTGGCCGAACAGGCCACCGAACGCGGATTGTGGCAACTGGCACTGGCTGCCGGCCTGGTCACGTGCACCGCATCCCGTTAAACCTGACTGGAGTCCTGACATGCTCAAACAAGCCCTGGCGCAAAACGGCCTGATCGCGATCCTGCGCGGCCTGCGCCCGCAGGAAGCGGTGGCCATCGGCGAAGTCCTGTACGCCGCCGGATTTCGCGTCATCGAAGTGCCGCTCAATTCCCCTGAGCCGTACGAAAGTATTCGCATCCTGCGCAGTACCTTGCCCGCCGATTGCCTGATCGGTGCCGGCACGGTGCTGACACCGGAACAGGTCGAGCAGGTGAAAGCCGCGGGCGGCCAGGTGATTGTCATGCCCCATAGCGATCCGAAGGTCTTGCGCGCGGCGAAAGCGGCGGGGCTGTACCTGTCGCCGGGTGTCGCCACACCGACCGAAGCCTTCGCGGCACTGGCTGAAGGCGCGGATGTGCTGAAGATGTTCCCGGCCGAGCAGATGGGCCCGGCAGTCGTCAAAGCCTGGCTCGCGGTGCTGCCGGCCGGAACCCTTCTGGCGCCGGTCGGCGGGATCACGCCGGACAACATGCAGTCGTTCATCGACGCCGGCGTCAAAGGTTTCGGCCTCGGCTCCGGTCTGTTCAAACCGGGCATGACACCCGCGCAAGTGGCGGCCAATGCCAAGGCCTACGTCGCTGCCTGGAAAGCCCTTCGCTAAGACTTCTTTGAGCGCCGAGCGCGCTGCATCTAATAAGAGAGCCAAAAGATGAAAATCATCAAACTGACCACCTTCATCGTTCCGCCGCGCTGGTGCTTCCTCAAGGTCGAAACCGACGAGGGCGTCACCGGTTGGGGCGAGCCCGTGGTCGAAGGCCGCGCCCACACCGTTGCCGCTGCCGTTGAAGAATTGTCCGACTACCTGATCGGCAAAGACCCGCGCAACATCGAAGACATCTGGACCGTGCTCTATCGCGGCGGCTTCTACCGTGGCGGCGCGATCCACATGAGCGCCCTGGCCGGTATCGACCAGGCCTTGTGGGACATCAAGGGCAAGGCGCTGGGCGTGTCGGTCAGCGACCTGTTGGGTGGTCAGGTGCGGGACAAGATTCGTGTGTATTCGTGGATCGGCGGCGACCGTCCGGCGGACACCGCGCGTGCGGCGAAAGAAGCGGTCGAGCGTGGTTTTACCGCGGTGAAAATGAACGGCACCGAAGAACTGCAATTCCTCGACACCTTCGACAAGGTCGACCAGGCCCTGGCCAACGTCGCTGCCGTGCGCGATGCCGTCGGCCCGAACGTCGGCATTGGCGTGGACTTCCATGGCCGGGTGCACAAGCCCATGGCCAAGGTGCTGATGAAGGAGCTTGATCCGTACAAGCTGATGTTCATCGAAGAGCCGGTGCTGAGCGAAAACTACGAAGCTCTGAAGGAACTGGCGCCGCTGACCAGTACGCCGATTGCCCTGGGCGAGCGCCTGTTCTCGCGCTGGGATTTCAAGCGCGTGCTCAGTGAGGGTTACGTCGACATCATCCAGCCGGATGCGTCCCACGCTGGCGGCATCACCGAAACCCGCAAGATCGCCAACATGGCCGAAGCCTACGACGTCGCGCTGGCGCTGCATTGCCCGCTGGGCCCGATTGCCCTGGCGGCGTGCCTGCAACTGGACGCGGCCTGCTACAACGCGTTCATCCAGGAGCAGAGCCTGGGCATCCATTACAACGAGAGCAACGACCTGCTCGACTACGTCAAAGACCCACGGGTGTTCGACTACGACAAAGGCTTCGTGAAGATCCCGAACGGCCCGGGCCTGGGCATCGAGATCAACGAGGAATACGTGATCGAACGCGCCGCCATCGGTCACCGCTGGCGCAACCCGATCTGGCGCCATGCCGATGGCAGTTTTGCCGAGTGGTGAGTGATCTCTGATCCACCACAAATCCCCTGTAGGAGCGAGCCTGCTCGCGATGGTGTGTCAGTCGACATCAATGCTGAATGACACACCGCTATCGCGAGCAGGCTCACTCCCACAAGGGGGCTGCGTCAGTCTTTAGAACGACCTCAATAACCATAAGAAGAGGCACCCCCCCATGCAACCGCAAACCCTCACCGGGCAGGCGTCGTTGGTGACGCCCAGCCGCAAGCGTTTTTTCATCATGGTGCTGTTGTTCATCACCGTGGTGATCAACTACCTGGACCGCAGCAACCTGTCGATTGCCGCCCCGGCATTGACCAGTGACCTGGGCATCGACCCGATCCACGTCGGCCTTATTTTCTCCGCGTTCGGCTGGACCTACGCTGCCATGCAGATCCCCGGCGGCTGGCTGGTGGACCGCGTGCCGCCACGGATTCTGTACAGCGTCGCCTTGCTGCTGTGGTCGGTGGCCACGGTGATGCTCGGCTTCGCCGGCAGCTTCATCGCGCTGTTCGTGTTGCGCATGGCGGTCGGTGCCCTGGAAGCGCCGGCCTATCCGATCAACAGCCGCGTGGTCACCACCTGGTTCCCGGAGCGCGAGCGCGCCACGGCCATCGGTTTCTACACATCCGGGCAATTCGTCGGCCTGGCCTTCCTGACGCCGGTGCTGGCCTGGCTGCAGCACGAATTCGGCTGGCACATGGTGTTTGTCGCCACGGGCGCGGTGGGCATTCTGTGGGCGGTGATCTGGTACGCGGTGTATCGCGAGCCTCGGGATTTCAAAGGTGCCAATGACGCGGAAATCGACTTGATCCGCGAGGGCGGCGGGCTGGTGGATATCCAGGCCGAACAGGCCAAGGTCAAAGCCAAATTCAGCTGGACCGACCTGGGTATCGTCCTGACCAAGCGCAAACTCTGGGGCATTTACCTCGGGCAGTTCTGTCTCAATTCGACCCTGTGGTTTTTCCTCACCTGGTTCCCGACCTACCTGGTGAAATATCGCGGTATGGACTTCATCAAGTCCGGCCTGTTGGCATCGCTGCCGTTTCTCGCCGCGTTTATCGGTGTGCTGTGTTCCGGTTTCTTCTCGGACTTTTTGATCCGTCGCGGTTACACGGTTGGTTTCGCACGCAAGTTGCCGATCATCAGCGGCCTGCTGATTTCCACTTCGATCATCGGCGCCAACTTCGTCGAGTCGACGCCATTGGTGATTGCCTTCCTCGCGCTGGCATTCTTCGGCAATGGCCTGGCTTCGATCACCTGGTCGCTGGTATCGACCTTGGCTCCTGCGCGCTTGCTCGGGCTGACCGGCGGGGTGTTCAACTTCATCGGCAACCTGTCGGCGATTGCCACGCCTATCGTGATCGGCTTCCTCGCGACGGGTGATTCTTTTGCCCCGGCAATTACCTACATCTCGGTGCTGGCGTTGATTGGCGCACTGTCCTACATCTTGCTGGTGGGCAAGGTCGAGCGTATCAAGTTGTAGTCGTGGCACGCGGGCGACCATAATGCCGCCCGTTCACTCGCTCAACGGTAAAGGCTGGATATGCAGGAAGACGCCCCAAAAATCGCCAAGGACGCCGCGCCGACCGGCACCCAGACCCTGCTTCGCGGGTTGGGTGTGGTTCACGCCGTGGCCAGCGGCGCCCGGGATCTCAAGGAAATCGCCCGGCTGATCGGTACCACGCGCAGCACCACCCATCGGCTGGCCAGTTGCCTGGTAGACGAGCGTTATCTGCGGGTGGTGCCGCAAGTCGGTTATCTGCTGGGGCCGAAACTGATCGAGTTGGGCTTTCAGGCCCGTGAAGAGTTGCCATTGGTGACCCTGGCCGGGCCGTATCTGGATGAGTTGTCGGCCTTGACCGGCGACACCATTCACCTGGCGATTCGTGAAGGCGACGAAGTGCTGTACCTGCACAAGAATCCGGGGCGCAATGGCCCGGAAATGCGTTCGCGGGTCGGCCATCGCATGCCGTTGGCGCGTACCGGGATCGGCAAGGCGCTGATGCTCGATGATTCGCCGCAAGAGTGGCAGCGCCTGTACGACGTCAGCCTGCCGGTGGGTGGGAAAAACCAGTTCTGGCCTCAGCACCTGGAGCAGTCCTGGGAGCAGTTCGAGCAGCGCATGGTCGAGTACGTAGCTGGCGGTTATGCCTTCGACCTGGAAGACAATGAACCATCGATCCGCTGTGTAGCCGCGCCGATTCGTGATGCCAGCAAACGCATCGTCGCCGGTATCAGCATTGCCAGTACCGTGCCTTACATGCCGCTGGAAAAAATGGCCGAGCTGATTCCCCTGATCAAAGGGGTCACGGCCCGGCTGTCGGCGGAGCTTGGCCTCAAGGTTTAAACCTTGAGGGTCGCCATATCGATGACGAAGCGGTACTTCACGTCACCGGCAATCATGCGGGCGTAAGCCTCGTTGATCTGGCGGATGTCGAGCATTTCGATGTCGCAGGTGATGTTGTGCTCGGCGCAGAAATCCAGCACTTCCTGGGTTTCGGCGATGCCGCCGATCAGCGAGCCGGCGAGCACACGACGCCCCAACACCAGTTTGGCGGCATGCACCGGCGGCTCCACCGGTTCGATCAACCCCACCAGGATATGCACGCCGTCGAAACGTAGCGTATCGAGGTATGGGTTGAGGTCGTGCTGCACCGGAATGGTGTCGAGCAGGAAATCGAAGTGACCGGCGGCGGCCTGCATCTGCGCGTCATCGGTGGACACGATCACGTGGTCCGCACCCTGGCGGCGCGCCTCTTCGGCCTTGCTTGCCGAACGGGTGAACAGCGTCACTTCGGCGCCCATGGCCTTGGCGAACTTGATGCCCATGTGGCCCAGGCCACCCATGCCGAGAATCCCGACCTTGTCACCAGCCTTCACGCCATAGTGCTTGAGCGGCGAGTAGGTGGTGATGCCGGCGCACAGGATCGGCGCGGCGCTGGCCAGGGCCAGTTTCTCAGGGATGCGCACCACGAAATGCTCGCTGACCACGATGCTGTCGGAGTAACCGCCCATGGTGTTGCTACCGTCGACCCGGTCCGGGGTGGCGTAGGTCAGGGTCGGGCCTTCGAGGCAGTATTGCTCCAGGTTGGCCTGGCAGGCTTCGCAGCTGCGGCATGAGTCGACCATGCAGCCGACACCGACCAGATCACCGACTTTGTGTTGGGTGACTTTCGCACCGACGGCGGTCACCTTGCCTACGATTTCGTGGCCAGGCATCAGCGGGTAAACGGCAATGCCCCACTCGTTGCGGGCCTGATGGATGTCGGAATGGCAGACGCCGCAGTAGAGAATCTCGATGGCAACGTCGTCAGGCCTTGGGCTGCGACGTTCGAATTTCACGGGGGCAAGGGGAGTGGTGGCCGACTGGGCGGCGTATCCGATGGCGGTGTACATGGTGAACCTCGCAAAAGCGCTGACGGGTGAGGTGGCGCATTCTGGGCGCCGAACCCTGTACCGGCCATGGCGATTCCTCCGGGTGTCATGCCTATTCCTCCGGCATGCGGGTGCGAGCCGTCGTATTGGGCAGCGGATCTGCGATGATGCTTTCGTCCCTTTTTCCGTGACTTTTTTGTGACTTTTTTTGTGAAGAGCCCCCGATGCTGTTAACCCGTCACCTTGATGCCAATGCCACCCTGGTTTCGCTGATCGAGCCGCTGTCCACTCGCGACGGCTTCGTCCCCACCTCGTTGTCGGGCGTGCAGGTTCTGCGGGCCAGTTGCGATGTGGCCCGTGGGCCGCAGATCTATGAACCGAGCCTGGTGATCATCGCCCAGGGCAGCAAACTGGCGTACCTGGGGCCGCGCACCCTGGAATACGGGGCAGGGCACTATCTGATTCAGGCGCTGCCGGTGCCTTTCGAGTGTGAAACCTTTGCCGCGCCGGACGGGCCAATGCTGGGTGTTTCCGTCGCGATTGATCGGGTGATGCTGGGTGAACTGGTGTTGGCGATGGGCCTGGCACCGGGGCGGCATATTCCGGCGCAAACACCTGAGTCCATGACCTCGGCAGTGCTCGATGACGCCATGCGTGGTTGTGTCGAGCGGCTGCTGCGTTGCCTGCACGATCCGCTGGAATGCCAGATCATGGGGCAAGCGCGCCTGCGCGAGTTGCTGTTCGTCGCCTTGCGCGGTCCGCAAGCCGATGTGTTGCGAGCGCTGGTGGAGCAGCAGGGGCAGTTCGCCCGGATCGCGGCGTCCCTCAGCCATCTGCATGCGCATTTTGCCGAACCGCTGAACGTCGAGACCCTGGCCAGTTGCGCGAACATGAGTGCGTCGACCTTTCACGAGCATTTCAAGCGCAGCACCTTGTTGTCGCCGGTGCAGTATTTGAAGCGATTGCGTCTGCTCAGGGCGCAGCAGTTGTTGCTGGGCGAGGGATTGGGCGTGGCGCAGGTGGCGCATCGGGTCGGGTATCAGAGCACGTCGCAGTTCAGTCGCGAGTACAAGCGGTACTTTGAGCGTAATCCCGGAGACGAGCGCGCAGCCTGATATACCGATAAACCCTGTAGGAGTGAGCCTGCTCGCGATAGCGATTTATCAGCCGACATCGTAGCTGACTGACAGGCCGCTATCGCGAGCAGGCTCGCTCCTACAGGGGGCAGTGTTTTGTCCTGAATTGCACGCAACAAAAAGGCCCCCGTTTCGGGAGCCTTGATGTTCGCGGTTCGGCTTACATGTTCGGGTAAGTCGGGCCGCCGGCACCTTCCGGCGCCACCCAGGTGATGTTCTGTGCAGGGTCCTTGATGTCGCAGGTCTTGCAGTGCACGCAGTTCTGGGCGTTGATCTGGAAGCGCTTCTCGCCGTCTTCCTTGGTGATCACTTCATACACGCCAGCCGGGCAGTAACGCTGTGCCGGCTCATCGTACAGCGGCAGGTTCTTGCTGATCGGGATGCTCGGATCGGCCAGCTTCAGGTGGCACGGTTGCTCTTCTTCGTGGTTGGTACCGGAGATGAACACCGAGCTCAATTTGTCGAAGCTGATCTTGCCGTCCGGTTTCGGGTAGTCGATTTTCTTGCAGTCGGCCGCCAGTTTCAGGCAAGCGTAATCCGGCTTGGTGTCGTGCAGGGTGAACGGCAGTTTGCCGCCGAAGATGTTCTGGTCGAGCCAGTTGAAACCGCCACCGACGATGGCGCCGAACTTGTGGATCGCCGGGCCGAAGTTGCGGCTGGCGAACAGTTCTTCGTAGAGCCAGCTCTTCTTGAACGCGTCCACATAAGTGGTCAGCTCTTCGCTGCTGTCCTTCTCGGCGAACAGCGCGTCAGCCACGGATTCAGCGGCGAGCATGCCGGACTTCATCGCGGTGTGGCTGCCTTTGATCTTGGCGAAGTTCAGGGTGCCGAGGTCGCAACCGATCAGCGCGCCGCCCTTGAACACCATTTTCGGCAGCGAGTTCAGGCCGCCCTTGCAGATGGCACGTGCGCCGTAGCTGATGCGCTTGCCGCCTTCCAGGTACTGAGCAAGCACCGGGTGATGCTTGAGGCGCTGGAACTCGTCGAACGGCGACAGGTAGGTGTTGCTGTAGGACAGGTCGACGATCAGGCCGACAACCACCTGGTTGTTTTCCAGGTGATAGAGGAACGAGCCACCGGTGTTCTCGGTGCCCATGATGTCCATCGGCCAACCGGCGGTGTGCACCACCAGGCCTGGCTGGTGCTTGGCCGGGTCGACTTCCCAGATTTCTTTCAGGCCGATGCCGTAGTGCTGGGCATCAGCGTCAGTGTCCAGGTTGAAGCGCTTGATCAGCTGCTTGCCGATGTGGCCACGGCAACCTTCGGCGAACAGCGTGTACTTGCCACGCAGTTCCATGCCAGGAGTGTACAGGCCTTCCTTCGGGTTGCCTTCGCGGTCAACGCCCAGGTCGCCGGTGATGATCCCGCGCACCACGCCGTTTTCGTCGATCAGCGCTTCCTGAGCGGCGAAACCCGGGTAGATTTCCACGCCCAGGTTCTCGGCCTGCTGGGCCAGCCAGCGGCACAGGTTGCCCAGGGAGATGATGTAGTTGCCTTCGTTGTGCATGGTCTTGGGCACAAAGAAGTCTGGAATTTTTTGCGCGCTTTCAGCGTTCTTCAGAACGAAGATGTCGTCGCGGGTGACGGGGGTGTTCAGCGGCGCGCCGAGTTCTTTCCAGTTCGGGAACAGTTCGTTCAGGGCCCGTGGTTCGAACACGGCGCCGGACAGGATGTGAGCACCGACTTCGGAGCCTTTTTCGACCACGCAGACGCTGATTTCCTTACCGGCTTCAGCGGCCTTCTGCTTCAAGCGGCAGGCGGCGGAAAGACCAGCGGGGCCGGCACCGACGATGACCACGTCGAATTCCATGTATTCGCGTTCCACAGGTTATCTCCTACTCAAGGCTCAACAGTTTTTTTTCTAATTTGGAAGTCGGGTGTCGCATCCATGAATCCCGGCGCAACGCCGGAAGAGGACAATCGATTGACCACCTTTCTCTTTTGGTGGCGCATTATATCTACACCACTCTCAGCGTCCAATACAAACGTTTGTTTGAATTGGCTCAAAGCCAGAGAAATCAAAGTCACGCGCCTTATGAACGGCCATTTTGGCGTATTGACCGGAATAGGCGTTCCGGTCAAGATACGGGCGGTTTTGCGCTCGCCGTAGGCTGACTGTTGGCTTCAAGAGCACCTCTAAAGACAGGGCGATAGCAGTAGAGAGTGATGCGCTGCGCGGGTTTGATACGCAGTTTACACGCCGCGATGTTGAATGACTCGTCAGTCACCACTGACGAACGGTCATCCAGATCATGAGCGATGGTCACTTGACAGCTTTGCCGGCGTTTTTGGAGGTGCCCTTGCGCCCGATGAGCATCAACCGCCAGGTTCGCCTAGGCGACTTTCTTTTCACCGGAGAGTAACGAGGAATCCATGAAGGTTCTTGTAGCTGTCAAACGCGTTGTGGATTACAACGTCAAGGTTCGCGTCAAGGCGGACAATTCCGGCGTCGATCTTGCCAACGTCAAGATGTCGATGAACCCGTTCTGCGAAATCGCCGTGGAAGAAGCCGTACGCCTGAAAGAGAAGGGTGTTGCGACTGAAATCGTCGTCGTCTCCGTAGGCCCGTCCACCGCTCAAGAGCAACTGCGCACCGCGCTGGCTCTGGGTGCCGACCGCGCCATCCTCGTCGAGTCCGCCGAAGATCTGACTTCCCTGGCTGTTGCCAAACTGTTGAAAGCTGTTGTCGACAAGGAACAGCCTCAGCTGGTGATCCTTGGCAAACAGGCCATCGACAGCGACAACAACCAGACTGGCCAGATGCTTGCTGCATTGAGCGGTTACGGTCAGGGCACGTTCGCTTCGAAAGTCGAAATCAGCGGCGACAGCGTAGCTGTTACCCGTGAAGTTGACGGCGGCGCGCAGACAGTTTCCCTGAAACTGCCGGCCATCGTCACCACCGACCTGCGTTTGAACGAGCCGCGCTACGCGTCTCTGCCAAACATCATGAAAGCCAAGAAGAAGCCTCTCGAAGTGCTGACTCCGGATGCTTTGGGCGTTTCCACCGCCTCCACCAACAAGACCGTGAAAGTCGAAGCGCCGGCTGCACGCAGCGCGGGTATCAAGGTCAAGTCGGTGGCTGAACTGGTCGAGAAACTGAAAAACGAAGCGAAGGTAATCTAATCATGACTATCTTGGTAATCGCTGAGCACGACAACAAGGTTGTGGCTCCTGCCACCCTGAACACCGTTGCTGCTGCCGCCAAAATCGGTGGTGACATCCACGTTCTGGTTGCTGGCCAGGGTGTTGGTGCCGTGGCTGAAGCCGCTGCGAAAATCGCTGGTGTGAGCAAAGTGTTGGTAGCTGACAACGCTGCCTACGCGCACCAGCTGCCGGAAAACGTCGCTCCTCTGGTTGCAGCTCTTGCCCAGGAAGCAGGGGCTGCGGGCTACAGCCACATCCTGGCTGCTGCTACTTCCAACGGCAAAAACATCCTGCCGCGCGTTGCCGCTGCCCTGGACGTTGACCAGATCTCCGAGATCATCTCGGTAGAAAGCGCTGACACCTTCAAGCGTCCGATCTACGCCGGTAACGCCATCGCTACCGTTCAGTCGAACGCTGCGGTCAAGGTGATCACCGTGCGTGCAACCGGTTTCGACCCGGTTGCCGCTGAAGGCGGCTCCGCTGCCGTTGAAGCCGTTGCTGCTGCCCACGACGCTGGCATATCCAGCTTCGTTGGCGAAGAACTGGCCAAGTCCGATCGTCCGGAACTGACCGCTGCCAAGATCGTCGTTTCCGGCGGCCGCGGCATGCAGAACGGCGACAACTTCAAACACCTGTACGCCCTGGCCGACAAGCTGGGCGCTGCCGTCGGAGCATCGCGCGCCGCGGTCGACGCAGGTTTTGTTCCCAACGACATGCAGGTCGGTCAGACCGGCAAGATCGTTGCTCCACAGCTGTACATCGCCGTCGGTATCTCCGGCGCGATCCAGCACCTGGCCGGCATGAAAGACTCCAAAGTGATCGTTGCGATCAACAAGGACGAAGAAGCGCCGATCTTCCAGGTGGCCGATTACGGCCTGGTGGCGGACCTGTTCGAAGCCATCCCAGAGCTGGAGAAGCTGGTCTAATCCGGCTGCTTCACTTATAAAGAGCCCGGCCTTTTGGTCGGGCTTTTTTTTTGTGTTTTTTCTGGTGGCATAACCGGGTATGAGTGGAGTGTGTAGCCATGGATCTGCGCTTTGTGTGGAGCTTGCTGGGATTGACGCTATTGCCGGCGCTGTCTGTCGCCGCAGGCAAATGCGAACGCCTGGTGGTCACCGGCAGCCCGGACGCGCCGCCGTACCTGTGGCAAGACCCGCAGAATCCCAAATACTTGATCGGTGCCAGCGCCGATTTGCTGCAGCAAGTGGCGGGGGAGTTGGGGCTCAAGGTCGAACTGCTTTATGCCGGAAAACGCAGCCAGGCCCTGGACGAAGTGGGCAGCGGGCGCATGGACATGCTGGCGGACGCGACGTTGACCGTCAGCGAACTGGAGACGCTGGACTACATCCATCCAGCCTTGCTGGAAAACGACTATCTGGTCTGGACTCGCAAGGACTCGACGCTGGTCTACAACGAAGTGCAGGACCTGCACGGCCATCCCGGTGCCGTGTCGGAAAAGGCCCGATTGACCCCGCAATTCAGCACCTTTGCCGGACAGCAACTGACCCTCACGCACACGTCCAACCTGACCCAGGCCTTTCAGAAACTGCTGTTGGGCGAAGTCGAGTTTGTACTGGCAGGGCGTTACTCGGGCATGGCGACTGTACAGACACTGGGCATGGCCGCTGATCTGGTCGCTCGCTCGCAACCGGTCGACAAGCCTGGCCTGTACCTGGCGATTTCCCATGACTCGGCCTGCAACGATCCGTGGTTGCGCGGACAGTTGGCCAAAAAGATGACAGAATTGCCCGCGTCCGGACTGACGGAAGCCGTGCTGATGCGCAATATCGAGCGCTGGAAATCACAACGCTCACAACCACAGCCAATCCCCCCGCAACAACCCGTCAGTACCCCAAAACAGTAAGGATTTTCAGTGAGTATTCGACTTCTTTTCGCTGCCGTGGCCTTTGCCGCCCTGGCGGGTTGTGCAACCGATCCTGCGCCGAATGAACAGATTCGCCTGACCGAACAGGCACTCGAACAGGCCAAGGCCGTGGGCGCCACGGCAGACGATGTGCCGGAAATGAAACTGGCCGAAGACAAGTTCAACCGCGCCAAGGGCAACATGACCGATCAATCCTTCAAAAACGCACGCATGCGGGCCGAACAGGCCGAACTCGATGCGCGCCTGGCTGAAGCCAAGGTGTTGACGGCCAAGAGCGAGGAACAGTTGAACGTGCTCAACACCCGCATCGCCCGCCTGCGCAAGCAACTGGGAGATGCCGAATGAACCTCCAGAGCAAAGCCCTCGGCGGTTTGATCCTGGCAGGCTGCGCGAGCCTCTTTGGCTGCGCCAGCCAGCACAGCGAGACTGCATTGCAGCAGGCCGGTGCCGACTTTCAGAAGGTCAAGGAAGACTCCAATGTGCTGCGAATCGCCCCCAAGGACGTGATTCGCGCCGGTGAGTCCCTGGCCCGTGCCGATCGCCTGTCCAGCTATTGGGGCAGCGGTTCGGACGTGGTGCATTACGCCTACCTGAGCCAGCGCTATAGCGCCATTGCCCGGGAGCACACCAATCAGGTGCTCAACGAAGAGCAAGCGGCGAAACTCGAACTGGAACGGCAGCGTCTGCAACTGGCACTGCGTGAATCCAAACTGTTCAGCGTGCAGCAGCAAGGCAAATGGCTCGAAGAGCAGATCCTGGCGTTGACCACCAGCCAGACCGACCGCGGGCTGGTAATGACCTTGGGCGACATGCTGTTCGACACGGGCGAAGCGGAATTGAAACCGTCGGCCAACCGTGTGGTGTTGAAGATCGTGCAGTTCTTGCAACTCAACCCCAAGCGTGTGGTGCGGATCGAAGGTTATACGGACAGTACCGGGGGCAAGCAGGAAAACCTCAAGCTGTCCCGCGACCGCGCACAATCGGTGGCTGACGTGCTGATGGACCTGGGCATCGACGACAAGCGCATCCAGGTCGAGGGTTATGGCGACGAGTATCCGGTGGACGCGAATGCGTCGGAACGGGGCCGTGCGCAGAATCGTCGGGTGGAAATTGTGTTTTCCGACGAAAAGGGCCAGCTCGGCGCTGCCCGCTAAGGGTTGCGTCGCTGGAAAGCCCGGCCTGCCATGCAGCGCCGGGTTTTTTTTGCCTGCCGATCACCGCACAAAACAGTACAGATTTTGCTGACACCGCACTGTACGGTCGACTATTGTGGCAACTGTCCCCGTACACTTCTAAACTGTTCCGGTATTGTTTCACACAAGAATAAAATGCCCGTGAAATCGAGTGCTGCGTCATGACCAATCTTTTGCTCTATCAACGTATTGCTCAACAACTGGCCGAAGACATCCGCCGTGGGGTCTATCAGCCGGGAGAGCGCGTGCCTTCGGTGCGCAAGATGAGCTCGCAGCTCAATGTCAGCCATGCGACGGTGTTGCAGGCGTATGCCAATCTCGAAGATCAGGGGCTGATCCGCGCCCGGCCGCAGTCGGGTTACTACGTGCACCAGACGCCGGCACTCACCGCGCCGACGCCGGACATCGCCCGGGTCGAGCGCCCCGGCCTGGTCACCCGCAGCAGCATCATTCAGCAAGTCCTGGTCGAATCCCGTCGTGAAGGTGTCTTTCCGCTGGGCGCTGCGGTGCCGAGTGTCGACTATTTGCCGGTGCGGGCACTGCATCAGCAATTGGCCAAGGTCACCCGTTTCCATAGCCCGCGGGCCTTCAGCTACATGTTCAGCCCCGGTTTCGAACCGTTGCGCCGACAGGTGGCGATCCGCATGCGCGATGCCGGCGTGGTGGTCGATCCGTCGGAAGTGGTGATCACCCACGGCTGCGTCGATGCGCTGCAGATGTCCTTGCGTGTGCTGACCCGTCCGGGCGATCTGATCGCGGCCGAGTCGCCGACCTATTACGGGTTGCTGCAACTGGCCGATCTGTTAGGCCTCAAGGTTATCGAGATCCCCAGCGATCCTGCCACGGGCATGAGCCTGGAAGCCCTGCAACTGGCGGCCAACCAATGGTCGATCAAGGCGTTGGTGTTGACCACCCGTCTGAGCAATCCATTGGGCGGTACCATGCCAGAGGAGCGACAGAAACAATTGCTGCGCCTGGCGTCGGACTTCGATATCCAGATTGTCGAAGACGATATCTACGGTGAGCTGATGTTCGAGCAGGGGCGCACCAAGTCCCTCAAGGCCTACGATCGGCTGGACCGGGTGATCTATTGCTCAAGCTTCTCTAAAACCCTGTCGCCTGGCGTGCGGATCGGCTGGATGATTGCCGGCAAGTATCAGCAGGAGATCCAGCGCTTGCAGACCTTCAGCACGCATTCCGCGTGCAGCGTGACCCAGATGGGCATTGCCGCTTACCTGGAAAATGGCGGGTATGACCGACATTTGCGCTTCATCCGTCAGGAGTACCGGAAAAACCTCAGTGCCTTCCAGCTGGCCGTGCAGCAGTATTTCCCTGAAGGCACGCAGATGACCCGGCCTACCGGCGGCTTCATTCTGTGGGTCAGTCTGCCGGGGCGGGTCAACACGCAAGAGTTGCACGTGCGGGCATTGCAGCAGGGCATCAGTATCGCGCCGGGACTGATCTTCAGTAATACCGAGCAATTCAATCACTGCATCCGGCTCAACTGCGGCATCCCGTGGAACCGTGAAGCCGAGCGCGCATTGATGACCCTGGGCATGCTGGCCACCCAAATCTGCCAGGAGATGGCTGGCGGTTTGTAACGGGCTGCTACTGCGCTTGTCTTGTGGGCTGCAACAGGCGAGCATATGCATCTCTGCCGTTTGCACCCACCGTGGGATACATGAAACCGACTTTTCCTGCCGCCTGGCTTTTGCTCTGCCTGATTGCGAGTATTCAGCCGGCATCCGTCGTGGCCGCTACCGAACAGGATCAGCGGACCACCGGCAGTTTCCATGTCGCACCGATAGAAGCCGCACCTGCGAAAAAAGCCTCGGCGACCAGTAAGCAGGCTGCGCCCGTGAAAAAACATCCGCCCATTGCCTCCAAATCGAAACCGGCCAGCGAGGTGGTAAAGGCCGAGCTTCCATCTGCCAGGCTGGACCTGAGCTTGCCCAAGGATATGGTTCAGGAACTGAAGCCGGTCGGAACGGTGCCGTTGGTCAGGCGCGAGCCGTTGTTACCCCAGATGTTCGGTGACAAAAGCGATAGCAGCCAGTTCCAGCTCAACGGCCGGCTGATCAGCAATGAAATGCAGCTGCAACTGCGAAATGAAGAGCGCCGCGAGGTCGAAGGTGCGGCACTGGATTTCGAGTTCAAGCAGTAACTTCATCCCGATCCGCGAACCGCAGACCAGACGCTTTGTCGGAGACTGCTCGGTCATGCTCGGTTGAGTTGAAAAACCCGCTCGCAGGTAATTTAAAACAACTGTTTTAGCGGGTACTCTGTGCCCCGTCCTTTAACACATCGCTCGTCGCGAGGAGCTTGTCGTCATGAAATGCCGTGAGGGCTGTGGCGCTTGTTGCATAGCCCCTTCCATCAGTTCACCGATTCCCGGTATGCCCAATGGCAAGGCCGCGGGGCAGCGTTGCCTGCAACTTTCCTCCGATAACCTGTGCAGTATTTTCGGCCAGCCGGAACGGCCGGCGGTGTGTTCTGCCTTCGAGGCCGACCCCGAGGTGTGCGGAAGCAGCAGCGAAGAAGCCATTCGGCTGATTGGCTGGTGGGAGCAAATGACGGCGGCGTGATGTGTGGGCTTGCACCTCCGATCACCTCCGAAAAACCTGAAGGTGATCGGAGGTGCAAGCCCAACGAACGGAACTTCAACAATAAGGAATAAAATTATGGGTTCGCTGCATCGTATGGCTGTGCTGTGTGGTTTGACGGTTGTGCTGGCTACCTCGACGGCCCAGGCCGAAGACTGGAAAGTCAAGAAAGACGAAGACGGCATCAAGATCTCCCTGAGTGAAGTGGCCGGCTCCGACTACAAGGCCTATCAGGGCGTCACGCTGATGAAGACCACCATGGCCAAGCTGCGTGCGTTGCAGGAAGACGTGCCTGGAGCCTGCGCCTGGATTCACGAATGCAAAACCCAGAAGCTGCTCAAGCACGAAGGTGACCAGAGCTGGACCTACACTCAGTTCAACACCCCGTGGCCGGTTACTCCCCGAGATTCGGTGTTGCACGTCACCACCATCGAAGGCGCCGATGGCAGCCTGACCCGCAAGCTCGAAGGCGTACCGAAATACATTCCTGAAGAAAAAGGCTTCGTCCGGGTCGCCAAGGTCGACGGTTTCTGGAAGTTCGTACCCAAGGGCGACCAGATCGAAGTGACCTATCAGGTGCACACCGAGCCGGGCGGCAGCGTGCCGTCGATGGTGGCCAACAAGTTCGTGGTGGATGCCCCGTTCAATACCTTGAAAGCCCTCAAGGAACGCGCCGAGAAGTAACTGTGTCGCTCTTTTGAGATGACTTCATAACGCCCCGACTCGATCGGGGCGTTTGCGTTTTTGAACGGTGCGCAGGCTTTAATTTGTTTCCGGATATGCGTTGCACGAAATTTTCACCAAGTCTCCAAGACAATTCGCCGGCTCTCCCGTCACGCGTTGCGTATTGCTGGATGCAGGATGAAAGAGTCGGGATGAGGGTAGTTATCAATGGCAATGCTGCCGTTGATCGTGCAACATTTGCGCACCGCGCAAACCCCCAGGCCTGGTACGGGCCGAAAAGAGGGCAAGGCGCAGCTGTATTTTTGAAACTTCAACTTCCAATGGGTCCTAAAACGACATGGCAATCCCGGACGCCCTGAATCAGCAGCGAGCTTCTAGTCGCCTGCTGCAACCGACCGTCAAATCGCATCTGTCCTACACGCTGTTGTGTGCCCTGGTCATGATGGTCATGTTCAGCCTGCTGCGCGTCGCGCTGCTGGTTTACAACCGCTCGATGATCCTCGACACGCCGGCCTCGACCTTCCTCGAGGCATTCGCCAACGGTCTGCGTTTCGACCTGCGCCTGGTGGTCTATCTCAGCATTCCGTTGCTGCTGGCACTGTTCAGCGCCCGGGCCATGGCGGCACGCGGGCTGTTCCGTCTCTGGCTGACGGTGGTCTCCAGCATTGCGCTGTTCCTGGGCCTGATGGAGATGGACTTCTATCGTGAATTCCACCAACGCCTCAACGGCCTGGTCTTCCAGTACGTCAAGGAAGATCCGAAAACCGTGATGA
Source organism: Pseudomonas sp. GL-R-26 (assembly GCF_019947365.1). NCBI lineage: Bacteria > Pseudomonadati > Pseudomonadota > Gammaproteobacteria > Pseudomonadales > Pseudomonadaceae > Pseudomonas > Pseudomonas sp. GL-R-26. The sequence continues at coordinate 239,450 of NZ_JAGYGI010000005.1, forward strand.
GCATGCTCTGGTACGGTTTCCCGGTGGTCCGTTACCTGCTGGCATGGGCTGTGGGCACCTGGATCCTGAGCCTGGCATTCAAGGGCGCCGACCGTGCGACCCGTCCTCGTGGCCCGTTCAGTGGCGGCAGCATCGGCACACGCCAGGTTGCGCCGTGGTACGCGCGTATCGCGGTGTTTGTGGTGTGCCTGCTGGTTTGCGTAGTCGCCGCCCGTGGCACCCTGCGTCAGGGCCCGCCGCTGCGTTGGGGTGACGTCTATACCACCGACTCGAATTTCGCCAACCAGTTGGGCCTCAACGGCACGCTGTCGCTGGTAGCCGCAGCCAAGAGCCGGATGTCCGAAGAACGCGACAATATCTGGAAGGCGACCCTGCCACAGCCACAAGCCCAGCAAGTGGTGCGTGACATGCTGGTGCTGCCGGCCGAAAAACTGGTGGATGCCGACACCGCGGCGGTACGTCGCGATTACACCCCGCCAGCCGACAAGACCCTGCCGATCAAGAACGTCGTCGTGATCCTGATGGAAAGCATGGCCGGTCACTCGGTGGGGGCGCTGGGTGGGCC